>NZ_JBWKKF010000034.1:0-61675 GCF_056431745.1 Amycolatopsis sp. NPDC045836
CGGTGCAGGTCCACCCCTGCTCGACGATCAACCGGGCGAGCCGCAATCGGGTGCGTGGGGTCAGGGTGGCGTTAGGGTGGGACACGAAGGCCTCCAGACGGTGAAGCGGTTCCTAGACAGCTCCACTTCACAACCGGAGGCCTTCACCTGTCTGCACGACAGGCCGCGCTTGGTCACCTCAATCCGGGACAACGTCCCTGGACATCACACCTAGGGGAGGTCACCGCTGGCTGGAACGCGGCGTCAGGGCTCGAGGCCCAGCCGCCACCGCGATTCCGATGGCCGCATTCATCACGATCGGGGTTCGCCGGCCGTCAAGCAACTGGTCGAACTGTTCTTGGCGCCGATCACTGTTCGTGAACACCACGCCCGCCGGAGACACCACCCAACAGGTCTGGTGGTTCGCGACCAGCCTGCCCCTGGTGGCGCTGGTCCTCGCCGCCGGAGGGCTCAACCTCACCTGGCACCACCGGAGACCTCGTGCCCAGCGTAACGGCAGCGGGGCGGGCCGATCTGACCGACGCGCAGTGGGAGATGCTGCAACCGCTGCTGCCGGTCGGGGCGAAGTCGGGCCGGCCGCCGCGATGGAGTGAACGGCAACTGATCGACGGGATCCGCTGGCGCGTACGGGTGGGTGCGCCCTGGCGTGACATCCCACCCGAGTACGGCCCGTGGCAGACGGTGTACGGATTGTTCCGCCGCTGGCAGCGCGGCGGGGCATCCTGCCGGCTCTGCAGGTCCGCGCTGACGCCGCGGGGTTGATCACCTGGACGTGAGCGTGGACGCCACGATCGCGCGAGTGCACCAGCATGCGGCCGGTGCGCGGAAAAGGGGGATCTGCAGGCCGAACCACCCAGCACCACCCCCGGGGCACCGAACCGGCCGATCGCGGCTTGGGCCGGTCACGGGGTGGGTGGACCACCAAGCTGCATCTGGCCTGCGAACAAGGCCGCAAGCCATTGGCGTTGCTGGTCACCGCGGGCCAGCGCGGCGGCAGCCCGCAATCCACGCGGGCCTCGAACCGCTTCGGCTGCCACTGCTGAACCAGATGCGCCTTGGCTTCGATGCCCTCGAGCGAGTCGAGTTCGTCGTGGCCGAGACGGCGGGTGCAGACCAGCGCTTCGCCGCCGGGCTCGTGCACGACCGGCTCGGCCAGCACTTCACCGACGGCCCGGAACGCTGGGCCAGGATCGACACCGGCGACATCGGGGCCCGCAGCACCCAGCGCGAGCCGGGGGAGGACGCCACCGAGGACGTGAACCTGAGCCTGGACAGCCGCCAGGCGCAGGCGGACCTGACCGCGAGCCTGCGCCAGGCGTTCGGCCGGACCAGGGCGGCACCGGCGCTGACCACCGGGCCGACGCTGTGCGAGCCCACCGGCAGCCCGGCGGCCTCCTGCCCGGCGTCCAGCGAGATCGGGCTGAACCTGCCGGAGCCGGTGCGCATCGGCGCCCCGCCCCGGCGTGGCCGCCCCGGTGGGCTGGGCGATTTCGCCGCGTTCGCGGAGGTGGCTTCGCGGTACACGCTGTCGGTGCAGCAGGGAGCCGGGCACGCGCTCGAAGGCCCGGCGGCGGCGCAGCGCACCGTTCGGGGCCGCCGAAGCGCGGGTGTGCGGCACGATCCATCCCTGACCGGCTCACCGGACCGGCGCTTCACCGAGTCCGCCGGTGCACGCGGCTCCGGTGGCGCGGGGGCCAGGCCGAAACGCGCCGTTCACCCCGGCGCCGTTTTTGTGGTTACCTCCGAAGGCGTGCGCTACTGGGAGGCCGACGGGAAGCGGAGGTGCGGGTGCGACTGGGAGCCCTGCTGGACACGCCCGAGCTGGGGCTCACCCTGCTCTACGGCCCGGACGCACGGGACCGCGAGCTCGCGCGCGTGTTCACCTCGACGCTGAGCGACCCCACCCGGTACCTGACCGGGGGCGAGCTGGTGCTGTGCGGGATGCGCTGGCTGCCCGGTCCCGAGGACGCCGACGCCTTCGTCACCACCCTGGTCCGGGCCGGGGTGGTGGCGCTGGGCGCGGGCACGGCCGAAGTGGACGGTCCGGTGCCGGAGCACGTGATCTCCTCGTGCCGCCGGGCGGACCTGCCGTTGTTCGAGGTACCGGTGTCGGTTTCGTTCGCGACGGTGAGCGAGCGCGTGATCCTCGGCCTGGCCGCCGAACGCGCGGGTGGGGCGGCCCAGTCCGGCCACTCGGCCCCGCTCGACCGGCACCGCCGCCTGCTCGCCGCGTTGACCGCCGGTGGCGGCCTGCCCGCGCTGGTCGAAGCGGGCGCCGCCGAGCTGGGGGCGGACTGCTGGGTGCTCAGCGCCACCGGCCGGGTGCTCGCCGGTACCTCGGACGCGCTCGGCGCCGGGCCGCGGGCCCAGCTGGCGCGGCGGTACCTGCAGGGGGAGCGGCTGCCGCGGGTGGTCGGCGGCCGCACCATGCTGGCCTCGGCCAGCCGGGCGGGTCACCGCTTGGGCGGCTGGTTCGCGGTGGTGGCGGGGGACCACGCGCGCTGGGACCCCGCGCGGCGCGAGGTGGCCGCCGAGTTCGCCGCGCTCGCCGGGCTGGAACGGTCCCGGCTGGACGACGCGAAGCGGATCGAAAACCGCGCCGCCGAACCGCTGCTGCGCCGGGTGTTGTCGGCCGAAGCCACCCAGGCGGACCTGACCTCGCGGCTGGCCGCCGCCGGATTCGCCGCCGGGGACCAGCTCCTGGTGCTTTCGGCCGGGGTCCGCGGCGGCGGGCCGGGCCTGGCACCGGTGATCCTCGACGAGGTGCTGGCCCCGTTCGGCGGCCCGGCCCTCATCGGCTCGCTGGAGCACGAGACGTTCGGCCTGCTGGCCGTGCCGGAGCCCGAAGACGGGCTGCTGGAGCGGATCCGCGAAGCCGTCGTGCTGGTGGAACCCGCGCTCGGCTCGGCGCGGCTGGCCGTCGGCATCAGCCGCGCGCCCGACGCCAAGGCCCTGCGGTCCACCGTGCACGAAGCCCGTCACGCCAGGAAGCTCGCCGAACTCGCCCCCGGCCGCGCTTCGGTGGTCGCCGGGGACGAGGTCGCCTCGCACCTGCTGCTGCTGGCCGCGGTGCCCGAGGAACTGCGGCGTTCGTTCGGCGCCAAGGTGCTCGGCCCGCTGCTGTCCTACGACGAGGCCCACGGCTCGGACCTGGTGCACACGCTGAAGGTCTTCCTGGAGAACTCGGGTTCCTGGACGCAGGCGGCGGCCGGGCTGCACCTGCACGTCAACACCCTGCGGTACCGGGTGAGCCGGATCGCCGAGCTGACCGGCCGGGACCTCACCCGCTTCTCCGACCGCGTGGACCTGTACCTGGCCGGCTGCTTCACCCGCGAATGGGGCTTGAGCTAGCGCCGGCACCCGGCCACCGGTGGTCCGCCGGTGCCCGCTGCCACCGTCCACAACGGACCACCGCGGCGCTCGCCCAGCCGGGCGCCCCCGCGCGCTGCTGAACCACGCGGGGGCGCTCCGGTTTCAGTTGAGCGGCCGGGTGCCTTCCGGGATGCCACCGCCGTCGCGCACGGCCTCGGTGAGTTCGGCCAGCGCGGTCAGCGCGACCCGCTGGGTGAGCGGGCCGTAGGAGATGCGGGCGACGCCGAGTTCGGTGAGGCGGTCCTGCGACGGCAGGCCGGGCAGGCCGATGACGGTCAGCCGCTGCGGGCCGAACGCCTCGGTCAGCGTGGTGATCTGCGCCTCGGAGAGCACCCCCGGCACGAAGACCACCGGCGCACCGGCGTCGAGGTAGGCCCTGCCGCGCCGCACGGCGTCGTCGAGCACCTCGGCCGGGTCGCGGTCGCCCGCCCGCAGGAACACGTCGGTGCGGGCGTTGAGCACGAAGTCCGGCACGCCCTCCTCGGCCGCCGCCCGCATGATCGCCTCGACCTGGGCGGTGGCTTCGCCGAGCGGCTTCACCCGGTCCTCGATGTTGGCACCGGCGACCCCGGCGCCGATGGCCCGGCGAACCGTTTCGGCGGCGTCGCCGTAGCCGCCTTCGAGGTCCGCGGACACCGGCAGCTCCGTCGCGGCCACGATCCGCGCGACCTCGTCGATCATCTCACCGACCGGGATGTTCTCGCCGTCCTCGTACCCGCGTGAGGCGGCGATCGAGTGGCTGGCCGTCGCGAGCGCGGTGGTGCCTTCGGTGCCGGCCACCACCTTCGCGCTGATCACGTCCCAGACGTTGACCACGCGCAGGAGCTGCGGTTCGCGGTGGAGGCGGAGCAGTTCGGCAGCCTTGGCCGCGACGTTGTTGCCGGTCATGTGACCTTCCCTGGGGTTCGGGGGAGTGGACTACGCCGTTGTCGGGATCATTGTCCGCCCCGCCGACCGCGGTCCCCCGCGCGGGATCGCCGGTTCACCAGGCGACGGGCAGGCTTTCGACGCCGTAGATGTTCTGGTGCGGCGGCCGCGGGGTGATCTCCTCCGGGGCGACGGCCAGCCGCAACCCGGGGAAGCGCCGGACCAGCGCCGGAAGGGCCACGCGCAGCTCCACCCGCGCCAGCTGCTGGCCGAGGCACTGGTGGATGCCGTGGGTGAAGGCCACGTGCCCGCTCGCCTCGCGCCGCAGGTCGAGGACGTCGGGATCGGCGTACTTGGCCGGGTCGCGGTTGGCGGCCTGCAGCGAGATGGTCACCGATTCCCCGGCCCTGATCAGCTCGCCGGCCACCTCCACGTCCTCCAGCGCGGTCCGCAGACTGGTGTGCGCGATGGTCAGGTACCGCAGCAGTTCCTCGACCGCGTTGTCCGCCAGTTCCGGCTCACCGCGCAGGGCGGCGAGCTGTTCGGGGTGGCTGAGCAGGGCGAAGGTGCCCAGCGCGATCATGTTCGCCGTGGTGTCCAGCCCGGCGCCGAGCAGGAAGGCGCCGAGGCCGGCGAGTTCTTCGTCGGTGAGGTCGCTGGTGGTCAGGTCGCCGAGCAGGTCGTCGGTGGGCTCGGCCCGCTTGGCCAGCACCAGGCCGTGGATGTATTCCTGCATTTCGGTGAAGGCGCCGAGGGTCACCTCGGGGCTCAGGTCCGGGTCGGTCATCCCCGCCACGAGGCGCTGGAAACCGGGGCGGTCGGCCGGCGGCACACCGAGCAGTTCGCAGATCATCACCGCGGGCACCGGCTGGGCGAACGCCTTGACCAGGTCCACCGGCGGGCCCTGCCGCGCCATCAATTCGAGGTGCGCTTCGGTGATCTCCGCGACCCGCTCGGTGAGCAGCCGCATCCGGCGGGTGGTGAACTTCCCGGTGAGCAGCCGGCGCAGGCGGGTGTGCTCGGGCGGGTCGATCCCGGTGAGGTCGCCCACCGGCGCCGGTGGCAGCGTCTCCAGCCCGGGCAGGGGGTAGTGCCCCAGTTCGTAGCGGGAGCTGAACCGGCGGTCCCCGAGGATCGCGCGCACCGCCGGGTAACCGGTGGCCAGCCAGCCGAGGTGACCGTCCGGATAGGACATCCGGGTCAGCGGCCGCTCGGCGCGCAGCCCGGCGAGAGCGGCCGGCGGGTCGAAGGGGCAGCCCTCGGTTCGGTGGACGGGCAGTTCCGGGACAACGGTTTCGGTGTGTTCCATGGCTCCTCGCATCAGTTCAGGATGCTTCGAACACTACGTTGCGTTCAGAATTCACTCAATAAGAATTGATTCGGTTCTCCGGAATATGCCTGGTTAATCGCCGGGAATCGGTGCGCGGACGGAAGGGGTAAACGCAACTTGTCGTTGCAATGGGCTGAGGTTGAACGCATACTGGTCCGGACTGGGGGAGGTTTCGATGCCAGGGGGCAGGCTGGACCGGCGGGACCGGCAGCAGATCGCGCGGTGGCTGGGGGAGGGGCGCAGCTACGCCGAGATCGCCCGGCGGCTGGAGCGGCCGACCTCGACGGTCACCAGGGAGATCGGCCGCAACGGCGGCCCGGCCGGGTACCGGGCGGAGGCGGCCCAGCGCGCCGCCGAACGCCGGGCGCGCCGCCGGAAACCGGAACCGCCCGCGCCGCCGCCCGCACCCGGTGACGCCTACGGCCGCGATCCCGCGGCGGTGTCCGGGTTCGAGGAGCGGTTCACCGGCGTGCTGGTGCTCACCGGGGTGCCGCGCATGCCCGCGCGCGTGCTGGCCTGCCTCTACACCACCGACAGCGGCAGCCTCACCGCCGCCGCGCTGGCCGGGCGGCTGCGGGTCAGCGCGGCGTCGATCTCCTCGGCCGTGCGGTACCTCGAGGACCAGGACCTGATCCGGCGGGAACGCGATCCCGGCCGCCGCCGCGACCGGTACGTCATCGACGACGACATCTGGTACCGGGCCCTGGTCGCCAGCATGCGGACGAACGCCATGCTGGCCGACACCGTCCGGCACGGCGCCGGGGTGCTCGGCGAGGCCACCCCCGCGGGCGCCCGGCTGGGCGAGCTCGGCCCCTTCCTCGACCGCGTCTCCGACGAACTGGTCAAAGCCGCCGGCCTCTGGCGACGGGCTCGAGCGGGGGAAGCCGGGGGTGACCGGCCCTGACCGCTACCGCCCCGCGAGCTGTGGGGGTGGCCGCCGGGTGGTCAACCCGCGTCGACCAGGTCGCGTAGTTGGGTGCGGGTGCTCACCCCGAGTTTCGGGAAGCTGCGGTACAGGTGCGAGCCGACCGTTCTGGGGGACAGGAACAGGCGTTCGCCGATCTCGCGGTTGCTCAGCCCCCGCGCGGCCAGCCGGATGATCTGCTGTTGCTGCGGGGTGAGCGCGGCCAGGCCGGCGGCGTCCGAACTCCCGGTGGCCTCGACCCCGGCGGCCCGCAGTTCGCCTTCGGTGCGGGTGATCCACGGCCGGGCCCCGAGGCGGCGGAAGGTTTCCAGCGCGGCCAGCAGTTTCGGGCGGGCGTCGGCGATGCGGCGCCGCCGTCGCAGCCATTCCGCGTGGTCCAGCAGGATCTGCGCCCGTTCGAACGGCCACTGCGCCCCGGCCGGGTCGGCCAGCGCGGCTTCGAAGTGGGGCTCGGCCGCCTCCGGGTCGAGCAGCGCGCGGGCCCGGTGGACCAAAGCGGTCATGCGCGGGGAAAGCGCGTCGCCGAGCAGTGCCGCGCAGCGGTCGACGACCTTCGCCGCTTCGGCCTCGTGGCCCGTGCGCACGGCGGCCGCGGCCAGTTCCGCCAGCCCGGCGAACGAACACGAGTAGTGCACGGGATCGCCGGATTCGGTGAACAGCAAGCGGAACTGCTCATACGCCGTGACGTGGTCGCCGTCGGCCACCGCGGCCATGCCGAGCGCCCACCGCGTGCGCACCGCCACCGCCCTGCTGCGCATCGGATCCACAGTGGACAGACCGGTCCCGGCCACCTCGCGGGCCCGTCCGGTGTCCCCGGACAGCGCCAGCGCGGCGGCTTCGAGTGAGCGCACCGCCGCGTCCAGGTGGGGCAGCCCCGCCCCGGCGGAGACGGCCCCGCTCGCGGCGAGCCGGGCCTGCGCCCAGAGGCCGTGGTCCAGGTACGCCCAGCCCGCCGAGCAGCCCAGCCCGGTCGGCAGCGCACCGCTGAGCCGCCAGCGGTGCAGTGCGTCATCGAAGATGCGCACGGCCGAGCCCACCTCGTCGAGCAGCCAGGCCATCGCGCCCAGCGACACCAGCCGCGCCGGATCGCCGCCCGCCCGTTCGACGAGCGCGGGCAGGGCAGCGGCCAGTTCCGCCCGCCGCGAGGTCGGGTCCAGCAACGCGAGCGTCCACGGGTCGTCCCCGGCGCGGGCCCGCACCGCCGCGCGGTGCGCTTCGTCGCCGGAGTAGAAGCTCGCGACGGAGGCCGACGCCGTGGCGATCCGGCTGAACTCCGGGGTCTCGGCCGCTCGCAGCAGCAGCGCGATCGCGGTGTCGTGCTCGGCGCTCAACGTCAGCACCTGGCCCACCCGCAGGGACGCCTGCGCCAGCAGCGCCGGGTCGCCGGTGCTCGCGATGGCCTTCGCCGCCAGTTGCTCGACCCACTGCGGTTGCCCGGTGTCGACCGCCGCGCCCGCGGCGGCCACCAGGCGGCGGGCGCGGTCGTGGCGGTCCGGGCTCAGCTCGGCCGCCCGTTCCAGCGCGGTGGCGGCCGCCGCGTAACCGGCGCGCCGCCGGGCCCGGTGCGCGGATTCCTCCAGAGCGGCCGCGATCTCCTCGTCGGGGGCGTCGGCCGCGGCGGCGAGGTGCCAGGCCCGGCGGTCCGGATCGTCGTCGAGCAGCGCGGCCAGGGTGCGGTGCGCTTCGCGGCGGTCGGCCAGCGGCGCGCGGTGGTAGATCGCCGACCGGACCAGCGGGTGCCGGAAGCGCACACCGCCCGCGAGGCGCAGCAGCCCGGCCCGCTCGGCGGGCGCGAGCGCGTCGGCGAGGCCGCCCGCCGCCCGGTCCTCGGCGGCGACCAGCAGCAACGCGGCCCGGGTCGCCTCGGGCAGGCAGTCCAGTTCGGCGGCGAACACCCGTTCCAGCCGTTCGGTCAGCGGCAGCAGCTCTCCGGTGTCACCGCCGGGGTGGTCCGCCTTGGCCAGTTCCACCAGCGCCAGCGGATTTCCGGCGGCCTGGTCGAGGATGCGCAGGCGGCGCCGCCCGGAAGGCGGGTCCGGCTGCTGGTCCAGCAGCGCGGCCGCGGCCCTGGCGTCGAGCGGCCCGAGCACCAGCGACGGGAACCCGCCGAACCCCGCGGTGTCCCGGGTGCCGGCGAGCACGGCCAGCGGATCGTCGTCGATGCGCCGCGCGGCGAACGCCAGTGCTTCGAGCGAACCGGGGTCGAGCCACTGGAGGTCGTCGGCGAGCACCAGCACCGGCGCGCGCCGCGCCAGCTCGGACAGCAGCGCCAGCAGGGAAACGCCGATGAGCAGCCGGTCGGTGTTCGGCTCGGTGCCCGCCTCCGCCAGCCCGATCGCCCCGAGCAGGGCGTCCCGCTGCCGTGGCGGCAGCTCGCCGAGCTCCGCCCGCAGCGGGCGCAGCAACTGGTGCAGTCCGGCGAAGGGCAGATTCGCCTCACCCGCCGCCCCGGTCATCCGCAGCAGCCTGCCCCGGTGCGCCGAAGCGGCCAGGTCGAGCAGCGTGCTCTTGCCCGCCCCCGGTTCCCCGGTCACGACCAGCACCCCGCTGCTCAGCCCGAGCACGGCGGCGCGTTCGTTCTCCCGCCCGGTGATGCCCACCCCGCGACTGTATCCGCGACTGCAGTCGGCTGACCGATACCGCCCGCGCCGCCCGCGCGGGAGGCTGGGGGCATGGACACGATCACCATCGGAAACGTCGAGATCACCCGCGTGGTCGAACTACCGGTGAGCGGCCTGCCGCGGCAGTTCATGTACCCGGACGTGCCGCTGGAGCGGTGGCGGGAGCACGAGGACTGGCTGGCACCCGGGTTCTTCGACCCGGTCGCCGACGAAGCCCGGTTCATGGTGCAGACCTGGCTGCTGCGCAGCGAAGGCCGGACCATCCTGATCGACACCGGCATCGGCAACGGCCGCGAACGCCCCTACATGCCGTTCTTCGCGCACCTGGACACGAACTTCCTCGGCGACCTGTCGGCGGTGGTGCGGCCGGAGGAGGTCGACGTGGTCATCTGCACGCACCTGCACGGCGATCACGTCGGCTGGAACACCCACCTGGTCGGCCGCGAGTGGCAGCCGACGTTCCCGAACGCCGAATACGTCATCGCGAAGGCCGACTTCGACTACTGGAACCCCGAGAACGAGCACAAGACCCGATCCGGCCGCGGCATGCAGAACGTCTTCGAGGACAGCGTCGCCCCGGTCCACCGGGCCGGGCAGACGGTGTTGTGGGAAGGCGAGCACCACGACGTCGACGCCAACCTCCGCATCGAGCCGATGCCGGGGCACACGCCCGGTTCGTCGGTGGTGAAGCTGGGCAGGGAAGCGGTGTTCGCCGGTGACCTGCTGCACAACCCGCTGCAGATCGCCGAGCCGGACTGCGGGCCGTGCTTCGACGAGGACGGGGCACAGGCCGCCGCCGCCCGCCGACGGCTGCTGGAATGGGCGGCGGACCACCACGCGCTGGTGGTGCCCGCGCACTTCGCCGGGGCGGGAGCGGCCGAGGTGCGGCGCGACGGCGGCAAGTTCGCGGTGAAGGAGTGGGCGGCGTGGCGGTGAAGGTGTTCCGCAACATCTCGTACGCGGCGCCACCGGTGGGCGCCGGGCGGTTCGCCGCGCCCGAGCCGGTGGACGGCGAGCCCCGTGCCGAGGGCCCGACCGCACCGGCCCCGCAGCGCCGGTTCGCCGTCGACCTGAGCCCGGTGATCGGCCACGGCTGGGTGCGCGGGGACGACTACCTCACGCTCAACGTCTGGACGCCGTCGGCCACCGGCCGGGCCCCGGTGATGGTCTTCGTGCACGGCGGCGGGTTCATCTCCGGCACGGGCCAGGCGCCGGTCTACGACGGCGGTGCGTTCGCCAGGGACGGCGTGGTGCTGGTCACGCTGAACTACCGGCTCGGCGCGCCGGGCTGGCTGGACCTGCCGGGCGCGCCGCGCAACCGCGGCCTGCTCGACGTGCTCGCCGCCCTGCGCTGGGTGCGGGCGCACATCGGGGCCTACGGCGGCGATCCGGACCAGGTCACCGTGTTCGGGCAGTCGGCGGGCGCGATGATCGTCAGCGCGCTCCTGGTCACGCCCGAAGCCGGGGGCCTGTTCCGCCGGGCGATCAGCCAGAGCGGCGGCCTGACCACGCTGACCAGCGCGCAGGCGGCCGAGACGACGCGGGAGCTGGCCGGCCTGCTGGGCGTCGAGCCGACGGTGGCGGCGTTCGCCGGAATCCCCGACGAACGGCTGGTCGAGGGCGTTTCCCGGCTCCGGCCCGGTGCCCGGCTGACGCCGTTCGGCGTGGTGCTCGACGAAACCGGCCCGCCGCACCCGGTCGACCTGCTGGTGGGCACCAATTCCGAGGAGTCGCGGCTGTACCGGTTGCCGGAGTACAGCGCCGACATCGACCGCATGTTCCGCGACGGCAGCGATCGCCTGCTGTCGCACTACGAGAAGGCGCACACCTACGAGTTCGACTGGCGGGGCGGGCCGTCCGGGGCCTGCCACACCGCCGAGCTGCCGTTCGTGTTCGACCGCACCGAGCTGCCGGAACTGCGGACGCCGGACGGGCTGCTCGGCCCCTCGGTGCCGGACGGGCTGGCCGCCGGGGTGCACGGCGCGTGGGTCCAGTTCGCCAGGACCGGGGATCCCGGGTGGACCGGGGAACGGCGGTTCACCGCCGGGGCTCGACCGGTGCGGTGATCGGGACTCGAGCCGCGGCCGACCGGGTGCGGCGGCCGCGGCAAGTACCGTGGGAGGCGATCCGGACCGGGAGGACTGCGCATGGAACCCATCTCCGCCATCGACCTGTACTGGCGGCCAGGCTGCCCGTTCTGCATGGACCTGATGGCCAGGCTGCGCCCCAGCGGCCTGCCGGTGCGGGAGTTCAACATCTGGGAGGACGGCGAGGCGGCGGCCCGCGTGCGCGCGGTGGCGAACGGCAACGAGATCGTGCCCACCGTCTTCATCGGCGACCTCAGCATGATCAACCCGACCTTCGAGCAACTCGAAGCCGCCGTCCGGGAACACGCGCCCCAGCTGCTGGCTTCCTGAACGCGCGTCATCCGGTCAGGTGAGCGCCGGGAGGCCGCCGCTGCCCTGGGACCGCCGGTCAGCGACGCGTGGATCGGCGGGTGCCTGGCTGAGCGGACCGGCACGGACCGGCAGGGCGCCTACCTGCGGGCGACCACGGCGGGGGATCGCTCGGCGTTCGGTGCCCTCGTCCGGGAGATGACCCCGCGGGTCGCACGTGGCCAGGGGGCAGGGGCTCGACCGGCACGCCGCGCAGGATGTGACGCAAGCGGTGTGGGCGGCGCTGGCCGCCCGCCTCGGCCAGCTCACCGAGCCCAGGTCGCTGGCTGCCTGGCTGATCACCACGACCCGTCGCGAGGTGTGGCGCCACCAGCGCGGACCGCGGGCGGAGCCGCTGTCGGACGAGCTGGCCGCGATCCTGGCCGACCCCCGTCCCACGCCGGAGGACGAGGTGCTGCGCGCGGAGCAGGAGCGGCGGATCTGGCGTGCCTTCGGCCGGTTGCCAGGAACTGCTCCGGTTGACCGTGCTCGCGGGCCGGGCCGACTACCGCGCCGTCGCCGAGGCCATGGCGATGCCGCGGGGCAGCATCGGGCCGACCGGGAGCCGCTGCCTCCGCAGCCTGCGCGACCTGCTCGCCGAGGAGGAGCCCGCGCCGTCCAGCGAAGAGGAACTGCCCGGGAAGCTGGACTCCCTGCTGGACAAGGCGGACCCGGTGCCAGCCGGGCTGGTCGGCCAGACGCTGGTCGCGGTGGGCCGCCAGCACGCCGACGCGGCGCACGAGCTGTTGTCGGCGGCGTAGGAGTGCGACAGCTTCGTCGCCCTCGCCGGGTCGATGCTGATGGTCAGGCACACCGACGAGTCGGGCCGGGTCCACGCCTTCGCGCAGACGCTGTCCGTGGCGCAGGTGCGCGCTCTCCCAGCGCAGCCGGCTGGACCGCCGTTCCTGAGCGGGGTCAGGGGCGCGGGGCGTTGCGGAGGTTGCTGCGCGCCAGGTCCAGCATCTTGCCGACCCCGCCGTTGAGCACGGTCTTGCTGGCGGCCAGCGCGAAACCGCGGACCATTTCGCCGGTGATCTTCGGGGGGATGGACAGGGCGTTCGGGTCGGTGACCAGTTCCACCAGCGACGGCCCCCGGTGCTCGAACGACTGCCGCAGCGCCTCGGCGATCCGCGCCGGGTCCTCCACCCGGATGGCGTGGATGCCGCACGCTTCGGCGATCGCGGCGAAGCTCACCGGCACCTGGTCCGTGCCGTGCGCGGGCAGCCCGTCGACCAGCATCTCCAGTTTCACCATGCCCAGGGTGGAGTTGTTGAACAGCACCACCTTCACCCCGATGTCCTCGGCGGAGAGCGTGAGCAGGTCACCCATCAGCATGGCCAGGCCGCCGTCGCCGGAGATGGAGACCACCTGGCGATCCGGCTGCGCCAGCTTCACGCCGATCGCGTGCGGCAGCGCGTTGGCCATGCTGCCGTGCCGGAACGAGCCGAGCACGCGGCGGCGGCCGTTCGGCGTCAGGTACCGCGCGGCCCACACGTTGCCCATGCCGGTGTCCACGGTGAACACCGCGTCGTCGTCGGCCAGTTCGTCCAGCACGTCGGCGGCGTACTCCGGGTGGATCGGCCGGTGGTGCTCGGCCCGGGTGGTGTAGGCGTCGACCACCTTCTCCAGCCGCCGCACGTGCTCGCGCAGCATCCGGTCGAGGAAGGAGCGGTCGGGGTTGCCGCGCAGCAGCGGCAGCACCGCCTTGATGGTCTCCTTGACGTCCCCGTGCAACGCCAGCTCCAGCGGCGTGCGGCGGCCGAGGTGCGCCGGGTCGATGTCGATCTGGATGGTCCCGGCCTGCGGCAGGAAGTTGTCGTACGGGAAGTCGGTGCCCAGCAGCACGACCCGGTCGGCGGCGTGCATCGCGTCGTAGCAGGCGCCGTAGCCGAGCAGGCCGCTCATGCCCACGTCGTACGGGTTGTCGTACTGGATCCACTCCTTGCCGCCGAGCGAGTGCCCGACCGGGGCGGACAGCTTCTCCGCCAGCGCCATCACCTCGTCGTGCGCGCCGGCCGCGCCCGCGCCGGCGAACAGCATCACCTTCTCGCCGGAGTCCAGCAGCCGCGCCAGCTCGGCGACCTGGTCCGCGGGCGGGATGGTGGGCGACGGCTTGACCAGCTGGACGCGCTCGACGCCGGGCACCGGCGCCTTGCGCTCGGACACGTCACCCGGGATGGTCAGCACCGAGACCCCGCCCTTGCCGACGGCGGTCTGCATGGCGATGCGCAGCAGCCGCGGCATCTGCTCGGGCTGCGAGACCAGTTCGCTGTAGTGGCTGCATTCGACGAACAGCCGGTCCGGATGGGTTTCCTGGAAGAAGCCGGTGCCGACCTGCGACGACGGGATGTGCGAGGCGATCGCCAGCACCGGCGCGCCACTGCGGTGGGCGTCGAACAGGCCGTTGATCAGGTGCAGGTTGCCCGGCCCGCAGCTGCCCGCGCACACCGCCAGCCTGCCGGTGACCTGGGCCTCCGCCGCGGCGGCGAAGGCGGCGGTCTCCTCGTGCCGGACGTGGACCCACTCGATGCCGTCGGTGCGGCGGACCGCGTCCACGATCGGGTTGAGGCTGTCGCCGACGATGCCGTAGATCCGCTCGACCCCGGCTTCGCGCAGCGTGCGCACCAGCTGTTCGGCCACCGTCGCCATGTTCCGACTCCTTGAAACCTCGTGGGCAGTACCCCCAGGTTTCCCCCGGCCGGAGCATGTGTCCAATGCCTGATCGGCAGTCGAACCATGCACTGGCAGTATGGGTGGGATGGAACTGCGAGTGCTGCGCCTGTTTCAGGAGGTCGCCGAGGGCGCGACGGTGACCGAAACGGCAACCCGGGCGAGGGTCACCCAACCGGCGTTGTCGCGGGCGTTGCAGCGGCTGGAGCGCGAGGTGGGCGCGGAGCTGTTCCAGCGCTCGGGCCGCGCGCTGCGCCTCACCCCGGCCGGTCGCGCGTTCAAGCAGCACGCCGACGCGGTGCTGGAGCACTACGACTCGGGGGTGCGGGCGGTCGGCGAACTGGTCGACCCGGAGACCGGCGTGGTGCCGCTGGCCTTCCTGCACACCCTGGGCACCTGGCTGGTGCCGCCGGTGCTGAGCGCCTTCCGCCGCCGCCACCCGCGGGTGCGGTTCGAGCTGCGTCAGCACGGCGAGGCCGGGCTCACCGCGGAACTGCTCGACGGCACCGCCGACCTGGTGCTCACCAGCGGCGACCCCGGGGACCCGCGGCTGACCTGGCAGCGGTTGCTGGTGCAGCCGCTGCGGGTGGCCGTGCCGCCGAACCACCGGCTCGCGCGGCGCAAGCAGGTGCGCCTCGCGGAACTCGACGGCGAGCCGTTCATCCTGCTGCGCAGGGGTTACGGGCTGCGGGCCACCACGGAGGCGTTGTGCGCCGAGGCCGGGTTCAGCCCGCTGGTCGGTTTCGAGGGGGACGAGGTGGAGACCCTGCGCGGGCTGGTCACGGCCGGGCTGGGCGTGTCGCTGCTGCCACTGCCGCACACCGCGATGTTCCCGCCCTCACCGGCCGAACACCCGGCGCCGCACCTGCGGGTGGCGGATGTGGTGTGTGCGCGGGACATCGGGCTGGCTCGGCTGGCGGGTCGTGAGTTGCCGCCGGTGAGCGAGTTGTTCCGGCGGCACGTGCTGGCTACCGCGCCCCGGGCGTTGCCGGAGGATTAGGCATCAGCGGCGCCGGGAGGCCCGCAGGAACTCGCGGTTCAGGCTGGCGATGCTGGTGAACGGAATGCCCTTGGGGCACGCGGCCACGCACTCGCCGACGTTGGTGCAGCCGCCGAAGTCCTCGGCGTCCATCGTCTCCACCATGTCCAGCACCCGCTGCTCCCGCTCCGGCCCGCCCTGCGGGAGCACGTTGAGGTGCGACACCTTCGCCGCGGTGAACAGCATCGCCGAACCGTTCGGGCAGGCCGCCACGCAGGCCCCGCAGCCGATGCAGGTGGCGTTGTCGAAGGCCAGGTCGGCGTCCGGCTTCGGCACCGGGGTGGCGTGGGCTTCCGGCGCGGAACCGGTGGGCGCGGTGACGTAGCCGCCGGAGCCGACGATCCGGTCGAACGCCGAGCGGTCCACCACCAGGTCCTTGACCACCGGGAAACCCTTGGCGCGCCAGGGTTCCACGTCGATCACGTCGCCGTCGCGGAAGGCTCGCATGTGCAGCTGGCAGGTGGTGGTCCGCTCGGGGCCGTGTGCCTCGCCGTTGATCACCACGCCGCACGAACCGCAGATGCCCTCACGGCAGTCGTGGTCGAAGGCGACCGGCTGCTCGCCCCGCTCGATCAGTTCCTCGTTGAGCACGTCCAGCATTTCCAGGAACGACATGTCCGGGCTGATGCCGTCGACCGGATAGGTGACCATACCGCCTTCGCGGTCCGGACCGGCTTGGCGCCAGATGCGCACGGTGAGCTTCACGTGTAACTCCGCTGGGTGGGGTGTACGTAGTCGAATTCGAGGGTTTCCTTGTGCAGCACCGGCTTGTCCTCGCCGTACTGCCACGCCGCGACGTAGCTGAACCGCTCGTCGTCGCGTTGTGCTTCGCCGTCGGGGGTCTGGTGCTCCTCCCGGAAGTGGCCACCGCAGGACTCTTCGCGGACCCACGCGTCGAGCAGCATCAGCTCGCCGAACTCCAGGAAGTCGGCCACCCGGCCGGCCTTCTCCAGTTCCTGGTTGAGTTCGGCACCGCTGCCGGGAATGCGCACGCGGCGCCAGAACTCCTCGCGCAGCGCCGGAATCCGGTCCAGCGCCTTGCGCAGACCGGCTTCGTTGCGCGCCATGCCGCAGTGGTCCCACATCAGCATGCCCAGTTCGCGGTGGAACGAGTCGACCGTGCGATCACCCTGGACCGCGAGCAGCCGGTCCAGCCGCGAGCGCACGCCGGACTCGACTTCGGCCACCGCGTCCGGGGCCACCGGTTCGAAGGTGCCGCTCGCCAGGTAGTCGTTGATCGCCGGTGGCAGCACGAAGTAACCGTCGGCCAGGCCCTGCATCAGCGCCGAGGCACCGAGGCGGTTGGCGCCGTGGTCGGAGAAGTTGGCCTCCCCGATGGCGAACAGCCCCGGCACGGTGGTCTGCAGGTCGTAGTCCACCCACAGCCCGCCCATCGTGTAGTGGATGGCCGGGTAGATGCGCATCGGCACCTGGTACGGGTTCTCCGCGGTGATGCGCTCGTACATGTCGAAGAGGTTGCCGTACTTGGCTTCGATCGCCGGGCGGCCGAGGCGTTCGATGGCGTCGGCGAAGTCGAGGTAGACCCCGAGCCCGCCGGGGCCGACGCCGAACCCCGCGTCGCACATGTTCTTCGCCGCCCGCGAGGCGATGTCCCGCGGCACCAGGTTGCCGAAGCTGGGGTACAGCCGTTCGAGGTAGTAGTCGCGTTCGGACTCCGGGATCTCGTGGGGCGGGCGGTCGTCCCCGGCCCGCTTCGGCACCCAGATCCGCCCGTCGTTGCGCAGCGATTCGCTCATCAGCGTCAGCTTCGACTGGTGCTCGCCGGACCGCGGGATGCAGGTGGGGTGGATCTGGGTGAAGCACGGGTTGGCCAGGTACGCACCGCGCTTGTGGGCCCGCCAGATCGCCGTGGCGTTGGAGCCCTTGGCGTTGGTGGACAGGTAGAACACGTTGCCGTACCCGCCGGTGGCCAGCACCACCGCGTCGGCCAGGTGGCTGGTCACCTCGCCGGTGAGCAGGTCGCGGGCGACGATGCCGCGGGCCCGGCCGCCGGTCACGATCAGGTCGAGCATCTCGGTGCGCGCGTGCATCTCCACGTTGCCGGCGTCGATCTGCCGCGACAGCGCCTGGTACGCCCCGAGCAGCAGCTGCTGCCCGGTCTGCCCGCGGGCGTAGAAGGTGCGCTGGACCTGCACCCCGCCGAACGACCGGGTGTCCAGCAGCCCGCCGTACTCGCGGGCGAACGGCACGCCCTGCGCCACGCACTGGTCGATGATCTGCCCGGAGACCTGCGCCAGCCGGTACACGTTGGACTCACGGGAGCGGAAGTCGCCGCCCTTGACGGTGTCGTAGAACAGCCGGTACACCGAATCGCCGTCGTTGCGGTAGTTCTTCGCCGCGTTGATCCCGCCCTGCGCGGCCACCGAGTGCGCGCGGCGCGGGGAGTCCTGGAAGCAGAACTGGATCACCTGGTAACCCTGCTCGGCCAGGGTGGCCCCGGCCGATCCGCCTGCCAGGCCGGTGCCGACCACGATCACCCGGTGCTTGCGCCGGTTCGCCGGGTTCACCAGCTTCGCGGCGAACCGGCGCTCGTCCCAGCGCCGCTCGATCGGCCCGGACGGGGCCTTGGTGTCGGAAATCGGGGCACCCACGGTGTATTCGGGCATGGCTCACTCCACCAATCCGGTCATCACGGCGATCGGGACCAGCAGGAAGCCCGCGGTGATGACGAACGCCAGCGCGGAGCCGGTCACCTTCAGCGCCCGCTGCCGCGCCGGGCGGTTCACGCCGAGGGTCTGCGCGGCGCTGAAGAAGCCGTGGTTGATGTGCAGGCCGACGAGGATCACCGGCACGAAGTAGACGAGGTTGATCCACCAGACCTGGAAGTTGGCCACCACGTTGTGGTACGGGTGGTGCGGCACGAAGTCGGTGTGCACCGCGCCCACGGTCAGGTCGAGGATGTGCCAGACCAGGTAGAGCGCGATGACCACGCCGCCCCAGCGCATGGTGCGGGTGGCGAAGGTGGCCTTCGGGCGCCTGCCGTGCACGTAGCGCACCGGCCGGGCCCGCCGGTCGCGGCGGGAGAGCTGCGCGGCGGCGGTGACGTGCGCCACCAGGGCGATCAGCAGCGCGATGCGCTGGAGCCACAGGTACCACTCGCGGTGCAGCACGGGTTCGCCGATGGTGCGCAGCCACGCGGAGTACGCGTCGAATTCGGCGGCGCCGAAGAAGATCTTCAGGTTGCCGGCCATGTGCGCCAGCAGGAAGGCGACCATGGCCAGTCCGGTGACCGCCATCACCACCTTCTTGCCGATGGTCGACCGCCAGAAGACCAGGAGCGCCGGGCGTTTTCGCGTCGCCGGCGACGCGGGTGCGAGTACCACGGAATCGACGGTAGGCCGGAAGTTGACCAGAGGGCGAACACATGTTGGCTCTGGTGACGATAGAGATGGCCTATGATGTGGTATGCAGTTCCAGCAGCTGGCCTACTTCGTCGCGGTCGCCGAGACGCGGCACTTCACCCAGGCCGCCGAGCAGATGCGGGTGGCGCAGCCCTCGTTGTCCCAGCAGGTGAAGGCCCTCGAACGCGACGTCGGCGCGACGCTGTTCCACCGCATCCGCGGCAACGTCACGCTCACCGAGGCGGGGGAGACGCTGCTGCCGATCGCCCGCCGCGTCCTCGCCGAGGTCGACGCGGCCTACCGCGCGGTGCGCGAACTCGACGAGCTGGGGCGCGGCCGGGTGCGGTTCGGGGCCACGCCGAGCCTGTGCACCGGCGTGCTGCCGCGCCTGCTGGCCACCTTCCGCGGCAAGTACCCCGGCATCGAACTCGTGCTGCAGGAAGGCGGTTCGCGGGACCTGCAGGCGGCGCTTTCGGAGGGCGCGCTCGACCTGGCGATGATCGTCGACTCGCGGGTGCACGACGACCACCGGCTGTCCACCGTGCCGTTGTTCGTCGAGGAACTGGTGGTGATCTCACCGAAGGACGCGCCGGCGCCGGTGCCGGGGTCGCGGATGAAGATCCGGGAACTGCGCGGGCAGCCGCTGGTGATGTTCCGCCGCGGGTACGACCTGCGCGAGGCGACCGTGGAAGCCTGCCGCGCCGAGGGTTTCGAACCGGATTTCGCGATCGAAGGCGGCGAAATGGACGCCGTGCTGGAATTCGTCCGGGCCGGGATCGGACTGGCGGTGGTGCCGGGCACCGTGGTCGGCGACCGGTTCCGCATCACCCGGTTCGCCGGACCCGGGCTCACCCGCACGGTGCGGCTGGCCTACCGGCGTGACGTGGAACCGTCGCGGGCGGTGCGCGCGCTGCGGGACGCCGTGCCGCGCCTGCTGTACCAGGCGACCGCGGCGACCACCGGCGAAACGCTGACGCGGATCATCCAGCTGGGCTAGGTTTTCCCCGTGGATCTCTTCTCGCAGTCCTGGTCGGCGTTGCGCGCCGCGGTCGCCGGCCTCACCGACGAGGAGTTCGCCCAGCCGTCCGGCTGCGCGGGCTGGCTCGTCCGGGATCTGGTGTGCCACTTGGTGATCGACGCGCAGGACGTGCTGATCACCCTGGTCACCCCCGCCGACGCCGAGCCGACCCGCGACGCGGTCGGCTACTGGCGGGTCAGCCGGACCCCGCCCGCCGGCGACGACCCGCTCGACGCGCTGATCGTCCGGCTGGCCGCCGCGTACGGGGACCCCGGCCTGCTCAAGTTCCACCTCGACGACGTCGGCTCGGCCGCCGGGCGGGCCGCGGAGCTGGCCGACCGGTCGATGCGGGTGAGCACCCAGGACATGGTGCTCACCGCGGGGGACTACCTGTCCGCCTACGTCCTGGAATGGACGCTGCACCACCTGGACCTGATCGCGCACCTGCCGGACGCGGCCGGCCCGCCCGCCGAGTGCGTCGCCCGGACCCGCGCCATGCTGGAGGAAATCGCCGGAACCCCGTTCCCCGCTTCCTTCACCGACAAGGACGCCTTGCTCATCGGCACCGGCAGGCGCACCCCGGACGAGACCGAACGAGCCGCTCTGGGCGATCTGGCCGAGAAACTGCCATTCGTCCTCGGGTGATCCTGCGGTTGCACAGACCGCACCCGGTTCCCGCCGACCGCGGTGGCACGGTCAGTCAGCCAGGCAGGGTGCGTAGGTGAAACGCGGGTCGGCGACGGCGGGCTCGTCGGTCAGGCCGAGCACGATCCCTTGCCGTGCAGCGCTTCCGGAACCGCGAGCACCACCAGCCACCGGAAGGTGAGGTAGGCGTCCTCGGCGGCGGTGGCGAACAACAGTTGGTGGCAACGGAAAGCACGGAGATCGCGACCGGCGCGCCGACGCGGCGGTTTGCCTATCCTGTGTTTTCACAGTGTTGCCGCCGTGCGGGAGGAGACCGCGTGAAGATCACCACCGTGGAGACGTTCCTGGTGCCGCCGCGGTGGCTGTTCTGCCGCATCGGCACCGACGAAGGCGTTGTCGGCTGGGGAGAACCGGTGGTGGAAGGGCGCGCGGGCACCGTGCGGGCCGCGGTGGGGGAACTGAGCGAACTGCTCATCGGCCAGGACCCCCGGCGCGTCGAGGACCTGTGGCAGCAGTTGACGAAGGGCAGCTTCTACCGCGGTGGCCCGGTGCTCTCCAGTGCCGTCGCGGGCATCGACCAGGCGCTCTGGGACATCCTCGGCAAGTCGCTCGGCGTGCCGGTGCACCAGTTGCTCGGCGGCGCGGTCCGCGACCGGGTCCGCGTCTACGGCTGGATCGGCGGTGACGAACCGGCCGCCGTCGCCGAGGCCGCCGCCGCGCAGCTCGACGCCGGGCTGACCGCGGTGAAGATGAACGCCTGCGGCCGGATCGGCCGCATCCCCGGCCGGGACGAAACCCGCGCGGTGGTCGACCGGCTGGCCGCGGTGCGCGAGGTGCTCGGGGAGGAGAACGACGTCGCCGTCGACTTCCACGGCCGGTTCACCGCGGCGGGTGCCCGCCGGGTCATCCCGGAACTGGCCGGGCTGCACCCGCTGTTCGTCGAGGAACCGGTGCTGCCCGAGTACCCGCACCGGCTGGCGGACGTGGTCGCGGCCAGCCCGGTGCCGATCGCCTGCGGGGAGCGGCTGTTCTCCCGCACCGACTTCCTGCCCGTGCTCACCGCCGGGGTGGCCGTGGTGCAGCCCGACCTGTCGCACGCCGGTGGCATCTCGGAGGTGCGGCGCATCGCCTCGCTCGCCGAAACCTTCGACGCCCTGCTCGCCCCGCACTGCCCGCTCGGCCCGCTCGCGCTCGCCGCGAGCCTGCAGGTGGCCTTCGCCACACCGAACTTCCTCATCCAGGAGCAGAGCATCGGCATCCACTACAACCGGGGGGCGGAACTGCTCGACTACCTGCTCGACCCGGCGCCGTTCGCCTTCCGCGACGGCTGCGTCCACCGCTGGACGGCGCCGGGGCTGGGCATCGACATCGACGAGGACGCGGTCCGCCGGGCGGACGCCACCGGGCACCGGTGGCGCTCGCCGGTGTGGCGGCACCCCGACGGCTCGTTCGCGGAATGGTGAGGACATGCTGGACCCGCTGACCGAACACCGGCTGCTGGCGATCATCCGGGGCAGCGACCCGGTGGCCGCCGAGCGCGCCGCGCTCACCCTGGTCGACGCCGGGGTGCGGCTCCTGGAGGTCTCGCTCACCTCCGCCGGTGCGCTGACCGTGCTGGAGAACGTCGCGGCGAAAGCCGGTGGCGCGGCGATCGGCGCCGGAACCGTGCTCACCGCCGAGGACGCGCGGCGGGCCAGGGACGCCGGGGCCGCCTACGCGGTTACCCCGGCCCTGGGCGAGGGCGTGACCGCGGCGGTCGAGCTGGGCCTGCCGGTGCTGGCCGGGGCGATGACCCCGACCGAGGTGCAGGCCGCGCACCGGGCGGGCGCCACCGCGGTGAAGCTGTTCCCGGCCGAACACCTGGGGCCCGCCTACGTCTCCGCCCTTCGCGGGCCGTTCCCGGAACTGGCACTTGTGCCCGTCGGCGGGGTCGGCCTGGACGACGTGCCGAAGTACCTGGAAGCCGGTGCCGTGGCCGTCGGGGTGGGCGGTCCGCTGACCGGGGATGCCTGCGACGGCGGTGACCTGGCCGCCCTGCGGCGGCGGGCCGCCGGGTTCCTGGCTGCTGCGAGCCGGCGCCAGTCCGAGCAGCGGGGTGTATAACGACCAATACAGCGCCGCTCTGCAGTCGGTTATCGTAGTTGACCGGGTACGGAGAGGCAGGGACATGACCGGACGCCGGGCACTGAGCGCGCCGTTGCGGGTGCACGAGTTCCGCGCGCTCTGGGCCGCCGAACTGCTGTCGGTGGCCGGGGACCAGCTCGCCAGGGTCGCGCTGGCGGTGCTGGTCTTCGACCGCACCTCCTCGGCGGCGTTGACCGCGCTCACCTACGCGCTGACCTTCGTGCCCTCGGTGCTCGGCGGGTTCCTGCTCTCCGGCCTGGCCGACCGGCTCCCCCGGCGGGCGGTGCTGGTGGTGACCGACTGCCTGCGCGCGGGCCTGGCGATGCTGATGGCGGTGCCCGGCCTGCCGCTGCCGGTGCTGTGGGCCTGCGTCGCCCTGCTCAGCGTGGCCGCCGGGCCGGTCAAGGCCGCGGCCATGGCGCTGCTGCCGCGGATCGTGCCGGGGGAGCAGTACGCGCAGGCGCTCGCGCTGCGGCAGGTGACCGGGCAGGGTGCGCAGCTCGCCGGGTTCGCCGGTGGCGGGGCGCTGCTGGCCGTGCTCGAACCCCACCTCGCGCTCGGGCTGAACGGGCTGACCTTCCTGCTCAGCGCGCTCCTCATCCGGGCCGGGGTGCGGCACCGGCCGGCGGCTGCGGCGACCGTCTCCGGGAGCGGGACCGGGACGGCCGATCGCCGCAAGCTGGTCACCCTGTACGCCCTGGTGTCGCTGGTGGGGTTGTACGTGGTCCCGGAGGGGCTCGCCGCGCCGTACGCGGACGGCCTGGGTGCCGCCGCGGTCGGCGTCGGCCTGCTGCTGGCCGCCGATCCGCTGGGCAGTGTGGCCGGAGCCTGGCTGACCGCGCGGTTCCGGGTGCCCGCGTCGCCGGGCGCCGCGGCCGGGCTCGCCGTGGCGGGCGGGGTGCCGCTGGTGCTGTGCGAATTCGCCCCCGGCCTGGTGCTGTCGGTGTTGTGCTGGGCCGCGTCGGGTGTTTTCTCGACGGCGTACCTGCTCCAGACTCAGGAGATGGTGGTGGAAGCGGTGCCGGACCACCGGCTGGGTACGGTGATGGGGCGGATGGCGACGGTCCTCTACTGCTCACAGGGGGTAGCCGTGCTGGCCGCCGGACTGGCCGCCGACGCCGCCGGGCCGTTCCGGGTGATCGCCGCCGCGGGGCTGCTCGCGGTGGTGCTCGCGACGGTGCTCGGAATCGGGCGGGCCCGCCCCCGCGACGGGAGCGGACCCGATTCCGATCTCACGGCTCACCAGTCTTTGTTACCCATGGCGGGGACCTCCTCACAGCGAATGGACTGCCGGGACGCAAGCGCACTCAGTATGAAGGTTTGAGGTTCACCGGATGACTGATCAGTCAGTTGCTGCTTCACCGGGGAAAAGGCCCGGAAAGTGGAAGGTGTGGTCATTGCCGCGCCCGGTGCTCGGTTATGTGCTGGGCGTGGAAGCGGTGGCGGTTTCGCTTGTCGCGATCAGCCTTTTCCGCCCGTTCGGCGGCACGGCCGGAGCCGGGCTGGCCGCCGTGCTGGTGGCGCTCGGCGTGGTGTCCGCCGAGGTGACCCGCGGGGTGGAGCGCCTGCGGCGCCAGTTCGCCGACGCCCCGCACGTCAACATGACCTCGGTCTGGACCATGGCCGCGGCACTGCTCGTGCCACCGGCACTGGCCGCTTCGGTGACCGTCGTGCTGTACCTGCACCTGTGGTGGCGGAGCTGGCGCCGGGTCGCCGGAATGCAGGTGTTCCGGGTGGTGTTCAGCGCCTGCGTGGTGATCTTGTCGTGCACCGCGGTCGCTTTTCTGTCCACCGTTTTGCCCGGCGGCGGAATTGCCGGTGCGGCGCGGCCGGAAGGGCTGCTTCCGCTCATCGCGATCATCGCCGTTTACTGGCTGGTGAATTCCACTCTGGTGGCCGCGGTGATCTTTTTGTCGCGCGGGGAACGGTCACCGGCGCGATTGGCGGGCGCGTGGAGCGAGAACAGCCTCGAGGTGGCTACGCTCTGTGTCGGTGTGCTGGTCGCGGCGCTGGTGCTGTGGCGGCCGTGGCTGGTCGTGCTGGTGCTGCCGCCGCTGTACGTGCTGCACCGCAGCGTGCTGGTGCGCCAGCTGGAGTACGCGGCCACCACCGACCACAAGACCGGGCTGCTCAACGCGTCCAGCTGGCACAGCCTGGCGGCCACCGAGTTCGAGCGGGCGCGGCGGAACGGCACGCAGATCAGCGTGCTGATGGTGGATCTCGACCACTTCAAGCACGTCAACGACGAACTCGGGCACCTGGTGGGCGATCAGGTGCTGCGCGCGGTCGCCGACCTGATGCGCGCCGAGGTCCGGCGGTACGACCTGTGCGGCCGCTTCGGCGGTGAGGAGTTCGTGGTGCTGCTGCCGGAGACGGGGGTGCGGGCGGCGGCCGAGGTCGCCGAGCGCATCCGGGTGGCCATCCGGGAACACCGGATGGACGAGGCGGTGGTGGGCGCCCGGGCGTCCCGGCTGCGGCTGACCGTCTCGATCGGCGCGGCGGCTTGCCCGCAGGCGGGGGAGACGGTGGAGGACGTCCTGCTCGCGGCGGACAACGCGTTGTTCGCGGCGAAGAGTGCGGGGCGGGACAAGGTGCTTTCGGTGGGGTTGGGTTGATTGCCCTCGGGGTCCCACCCCGGTTTTCCAGTGTGACCACGGCGAGGGTGAGCTGGTCAAGGCGGGAAAGGATGCCTTGACCAGCTCACCCTCCGCCGTGTCTTGGGCTTTGGGGTGGGGCTGGGTGGTGATGGGGGCGGTGGGGTGTCCGGCTGGTGGTTGGTTGGCTGGTGGTGATGGGCGTGGTGGGGTGTCCGGCTGGTGGTTGGTCGGCTGGTGGCGGTGGGTTGGGTGGTGGCGGTGGGTTGGGTGGGGTACCGGCCGGCGGTTGGTGGGGAGGCGGTGATGGGGGTTGGTGGGATGTCTGGCTGCCTGTTGGCGGGGAGGGCGGGGTAAGTGCCTGGCTGCTGGTTGGGTCGCCGACGGTGGTGGGTGCCTGGCTACCGGTGCTGGGTCGCCGGTGGGAGGTCGGGGCTGGCTACCTGTTCGGGGCGCCGATGGCGAGTGAGCAGTTCGGCGGTCGGTTTCGGGGTGCCGAAGGGAGCGGGGGTGGGGCGCGGGGTCCCTGGCGCGGCGGGGAGAGCGGTCGTGGTCTCCGAGCGGCGGAGTGGGTCAGATGTTCAGGCTGCGCAGAGCAGCGGCGTCGGCGCCGGAGTCGCTGTATTCGTGTGCCCATTCCAGTAGGGGGCGCACGGCGCGCAGCAGGGCCCGGCCCTTCGGGGTGAGGCGGTACCAGACCGAGCTGAAGTTGCCGGTGCCCCCGCGTCGTTCGATCAGGTCGTGCTCGCGGGCGCGGCGCAGGGTGTCGGTCAGCACGCGGTCCGACAGCGGGCGGCGGGTGGCGTCGCCGGCCGAGCGTTGTTCGTTGTCGTTGATGGTGGTGAGCAGGTCGGTGTACTGCGTCTCCCGCAGCGCGAGCGTGGCCAGCACCGCGATAGTCCACCGCCCTCGGATCACCGCGACGGCGTCGTTGAGCCGCTGCTGGTAAGAGACGTCGAACTCGGCCACGGACTCAGCTAACACGATGGGTGGCACCGGCCGCTGCCCGGTGGCCGCCAAACGGGTGAGAAGCGGCCCACTGAGCCTTCCCTCAGTGGGCGCCTTACCTTCCCCTCAGCCGGTCGGCACCCGGTATGCCGGTAACCGGCGCCAGGAGCGGACTGCCTGGCGACGCAAGGAACGGCGGCGGCCGGATGTCGTCAAGCCGGGGGGCGCAGGCATCCGGTCGGCCGCCGTTCGGCGGTCAGCTGCCCGAGGGTTCCGCCCGCCGCTCGAGGCCCGCGGCGATCTGCCGGGCCAGCGTGGCCAGGTCGTCCTGCAGCTGGTCGAGGTCCCTGGCGTGCTCGTCGAGCCGCTCGCCGTGCTGGGCGAGCTGGCGGCTGTACTGGCCGATGCGCGTTCGCAGGCCGTCCAGTGACTCGGCGGGCGCGGACGGCTCAGGCGGGGGCTGGGCGTCCGGGTGGCTCATGAGCGGGGGACCTCGCTGTGGAACGGGCACAAATCAACCGGGAGTACCCCGCCCCGCCCGCGACTAAACCCGCGTCGCCTCGATGACCCTGGTCAGCACGGCGTGCAGCGCCTCCAGCTCGCCCGGTTCCATGCCCAGCTGCTCGACCACGCGGTACGGGATCTTCTCCGCCTCGGCCCGCAGCCGCCGCCCGGCGTCGGTGAGCTCGACCGACAGCTCGCGCTCGTTGTCCGCGTTCCGCCGCCGGGTCAGGTAGCCGATGCCCTCCAGCCGCTTGAGCAGCGGGGAGAGGGTGGCCGGGTCCTGCCGCAGGGTGGTGGCCAGGTCCTTGACCGTGCGCGGGGAGCTGTCCCACAGCGCCAGCAGCACCAGGTACTGGGGGTGGGTGAGCCCGTGCGGCTCCAGCAGCGGCCGGTAGATCGCGATGACCGACCTGGACGCGATGGACAGGGCGAAGCAGACCTGCCGCTCCAGCGCGAGCGGGTTCGGCCCCAGATCGATTTCGGCCACGGTGTTTCCTCCGGCACACTAATGGTTAACGCACTAACTGTTAGCGTACGCTAGCGGCATGCGGAAGCGACCCAACCCGGTGCTGTGGCTCTGGTACGCCCTCGGTGCCCGGCTGCCCGGCCGGTATCGCGAATGGGTGCTGCACGACGTCACGGCCAAGACCTGGCTGCTGCGCCACGCCGCGCGCAGCACGGTGCTGATCCTGCCGCTCGTCTCGGTCTGGCTGCTGCTGCCTGGGCCGCTGGGCCTGCGCCTGGCGCTGGTGCTGATGGCCGCGCTGGTCGGGTACTTCTACTCCTTCGCCTACGTCGAGGAGAGCGGGGAGCACCGGCTGGCCAAGCACGGCTATCCACGCGGCACCGGCAAGCGGATCCGCGCGGAAGCCAAGGAAGCCGCCGAGGCCGACGTCACCCGCCGGTACCTGGAGCGCTACCGGGAATGAACCCGGCCGCCACCTCCCTCACCCGGAGGGTGTTCACCCCCTGTGCCTGCGTGCCGGGAGGCCGTGTCGGAGACTGGAGGCATGGCAGTGCGTGAGGGGAAGCAGGGGGCGGACGAGGAACCGACGCCGATCTACGACTCGGTGGCGCGTGATCAGGCTGACGGGGACACCCGGGACACCGGAGACACGGGGGACCAGCGGGTTCAGGCCGGGGACATGACTTCGTAGAGGCTGCCGGACAGCCGCTCACTCCGTCAACTGCGGTTGATGAGTGCTTCGATGCCGTCGAGGATGCGGGTGAGGCCGAAGTCGACGTCGGCCTTCTGGATGCCGTCGCCGCCGTAGTCGGCCTCGCCGAACACCGCGGCGACCCGCGGGTAACCGCGCTCGCGCAGCAGGGGCAGCAGGAATTCGCCCAGCGCTCCGGTGTGCTCGCGGGACGCGCTGGTGCGCACGTCGCGGACCAGCGCCGCCGTGCTGCGCACCCAGCCGTCGACCAGCACCGCGCAGCCGACGGCGTCGCCGGTGCTCAGGCCGGAGCCCGCCATCGCCTCCAGGAACACCTCCAGCCACCGCAGCAGGTTCGGCGTGGTCGGGCCGCCGCGCACCGGCACCTGGATCAGCCACGGGTGCTTCCGGCACCGGTCCAGCAGGGCGTGGGCCCAGGTGGTGACCGCCTCGCGCCAGTCGCCCGCCAGCGGCTCCGGCGGCGGGCCCCAGCCGGCCTCGGCGACCAGGACCAGCAGTTCCTCCTTGGACCGCAGGTAGCGGTAGAGGGCGTTCGCGGTGATGCCGAGGCGTTTGGCGATCGACGGCATGGACAGCGCCTCGAAGCCCTCGGCGTCGGCCTGGGCGACGGCCGCCTCGACGATCTGCTCGACGCGGTAGGCCGGTTTCGGCCCGCGCCGGGGCGCCGGGCCGTGCCCCCACGCCAGTGCGGTGCCGGGTGGCAGCAACTCCAGAAGCTCCTCGTTCACCGGATCATCCTTGCATCCGAAACTGGTAAAGGCATAAACTGTTCGTGTCTTACACAGTTTGACTGCACGCAGGGGGATCCACTCATGACCGAACCGAACCGGCGGAACGTGCTCCGGGGAGCGGCCGCGCTGGCCGCCGGCGGGGTCGCCGCCACGTACGCCACCAACGGGGCCGCTTCGGCCGAGGACGCGACCATCGGCACCGCGAAGCCGGCGGGGGAGCGGCACCGCTTCCTCGAAGGGGCCTTCGCGCCGGTGCGCGAGGAGGTGACCGCCTTCGACCTGCCGGTCACCGGCCGCATCCCGCGTGAGCTGTCCGGGCGCTACCTGCGCACCGGGCCGAACGTGCTCGGGCTGGAGGACCCGAGGGCGCACCACTGGATGCTGGGCGAGGGCATGGTGCACGGCGTCCGGCTGCGCGACGGGCGCGCCGAGTGGTACCGCAACCGCTGGGTGCGCTCGTCGAGCGTGGCGGCGAAACTGGGCCGGCCGTACCCGTGGCCGGTGCCCGCCGACGACTTCGCGCCCAACACGCACGTGATCACCCACCACGGCCGCATCCTCGCGCTGCAGGAGAGCGGCCCACCGCCGTACGAACTCGACGGCGAGCTGAACACGCTGGGCCCGCACGACTTCGGCGGCACGCTCGACGGTGCCTACACCGCCCACACCAAGTACGACCCCCGGGCCGACGAACTGCACGCGGTGACCTACTACCCGGCCTGGGACCACGTGCGGCACCTGGTGGTCGACCGGACCGGGCGGGTGGTCCGGACCACCCGGATACCGGTGTCCGGCAACCCGATGATGCACGACTTCGCGCTCACCGAACGCCACGTGGTGCTCTTCGACGTGCCGGTCACCTTCGACCCGCAGCCGGGCAAGGTGGTGCCGTACCGGTGGAACGTCAACCACCCGGCCAGGGTGGGGGTGGTGAAGCGCTCCGGCGGGCCGGTCCGCTGGTTCGACGTGGACCCGGTGTTCTACTCGCACACGCTCAACGCCTACGACCACGGTGCGTCGGTGGTGGTGGACCTGACCACGCTGCCCGCGCCGTTCGAGGTGGCCGGCAAGCCGGGCTTCGGCGGGCCCTCGGCGTCGGGACCGCCGGTGCTGGAGCGCTGGACGGTCGACCTGGCCCGCGGGCGCGCGCGGCGGCAGGTGCTCGACGACCGGCCGCAGGAGTTCCCGCGGGTCAACGAGGACCTCGTCGCCCGGCGGCACCGCTACGGCTACGCGGCCTCGCCGGGGGAACTGCTCGACGTCTACCTCGACAAGCCGTCCGGTTCGTTCGGCAACGCGCTGATCAAGCACGACCTGCGGGGCGGGCGGTCGGAGGTGCACCGGTTCGGCCGTGGTGCGGCGACGAGCGAGGCGGTGTTCGTGCCGTCGGCACGCGGCAAGGCCGAGGACGACGGTTACGCGCTCGCCTACGTGCACAACCCCGACCGCAACGCCTCGGACCTGGTGATCCTCTCGGCGCGGGACTTCACCGCGAAACCACTGGCCCGCGTCCACCTGCCGAAGCCGGTACCGCTCGGTTTCCACGGCAGCTGGGTGGCCGACTGAGTTCTCCGCCCTTGCGGACTCCGGCGGCGCGGCTTGTCCCGCGCCGCCGGTGCTGGGATCGTTTGCCGTTGTGGAGCCGAGCATTTCGCGGAGCGTGGCGATCGACGCCCCGGTGGCGGCGGTCTGGGCGCTGGTCACCGACCTGCCGGGCATGGGCCGGTTCAGCCCGGAGAACGCGGGCGGGCGCTGGGTGGCCCCGGCGACCGGTCCGGCGGCGGGCGCGCGGTTCCGCGGCACGAACCGCAACGGTGCCCGGGAGTGGCGGACGCGGGTTCGGGTGGTCGAGTGCGCACCCGGCCGCCGGTTCACCTTCGACGTGCGTTCCCCGTTCGGGGTGCGGGTTTCGCGCTGGTCCTACGAATTCGCCGCCTCCGGTGGCGGCTGCCTGCTCACCGAGCACTGGTACCGCGTCGGGAACTGGTTCGTCCGCCGGGTGCTCGGCCCGCGGGTGACCGGCCGGGCCGACCGGCCCGGGTTCAACACCGAGTCCATCGAGCACACGCTGCGGGCGGTGAAGGCGCACGCCGAAGCGGTCGCTCCGGCCGCCCGGTGACAGGAAGGTGGCGTTCCGCCGGGAACGCCACCTTCCTGGCCGGGGCTCAGGTGCTCAGCAGCTGGTTGAAGAAGGAGCGGTACTGGCGCAGCGCCTGGCGCAGGTCCTCGGTGGCCACCTCACCACCGCGGCTCCACTGGCCCTCCAGCTCGCTCTTGTGCGCGGCGAAGGTCGCCGCCAGCGACTGGATCACCTTGGCCACCAGTTCGTCGGCTTCGCGGACCGCGCGCTGCGGGTCGTCGACGAAGTCGGTCTGGATGGCCCGCCAGTTCTCGCGGTAGCCGTCCACCTCGTCGGCGGCGAACAGCGGCTGGTTGGTCTCCTCGCTGCTGTGCGCCGGGGTGGACGTGGTGCCGGTGGTGGCGTGGTCCTGCTCCGCAATGGCGTCCGGTTCGGTGACCGTCTCCGGGCCGTCGGGTACCGGGGGCAGGTCGTCCGCTGTGCCCAGCCGGTCCGCCGGACCCGCGGTGTCCACTGTGTCCATCGTGTGCACCGTGTCCGCGTGCGTGTCCACATCGGACTCCCGGGTCCGGTGCCCGTCCGGGAGCAGGTCCTTGGTGCTCAAGTTCTCCTGGCGTTCCATGTTCTACCTGCCGTTCCGTGCGTCGTGGTGTTCCCTGGGGGCTTCGGTGCGCTGCTCGTCGTGCTGGTGGTGGCGGCGGTCCTCCGCCGCGTCGTCCTCCAGCAGGTCCTCGAAAACGGTGCGGTAGCGCACCATCGCGTCCCGCAGCTCCTCAGTGGACTTCTGCTCGTGGCCGACCATGGTCTCGTGCGCGTGCCGGTAGTGGTCGAGCGTCTTCGAGTGCTTGACCGACAGGTCGGCCAGCTGCTGGTCGTAGCCCTCGGTGGGGTAACCGCGCTCGGCCATCAGCTCGGTCAGCACGCGGTCGGCGTCGGCCACCGCGGGCGACGGGCGGTCGACGAACTTCGCCTGGATCTCCGCCCACTGCCGGGTGTAACGCTCCTTGGCCTCCGGGGAGAGCGGCCGGATGTCGAGTTGGCTGTGCCGCTTCTCCCGCGCGGCGAGTTCCCGCTGGGCCGCGCGCGGGCTGTCGTGGTCGGCGACCGCCCGTTCGTACTCGGGACCGAACCTGCGCTGCAGCCGTTTGCGCTGCACCTCCTGCATGACCAGCCAGACCACCGCGCCGGCGACGACGACCGCGGCGATGACGATCAGGACGACTACCCACGTGGGCATTGGCTTCTCCTCGTGCTCTTTGGCTGAGCGGACCCCCGCAGGGCCCTGGGTGCCCGCCTCGGCTTCAGCGAAAACCCTTGTGCGGCAACAGGTCCGCGATCTTGGTCCATCTGGCGGTACCGGCGCCGCCGGATGCCGTCCCGGGCCGGTGACCCGTCGGTGTTCAACCCGCGGCGGCACCGGCTCGACGGGGTCGTCCTTTCCGGTGCGCTGCTCTGCGGTGGCGAGCCGGCGACCTCCCGGTGGCTCGGTGCCCGGCACCGTTGGGGCCTTCCGCTGGGCGGCTCCGCGTGCTGGCCGTGGCGGGCGCCTGCCTCTCGGCGCCGGGGCCCCGAACCTCGCGTCGGCGACCGGGGTGCTGTTCGCCCCTTGCTCGATCGTTCGTATTGTGCATACTTGTGCGCATACCGAACGAGGCAGGGAGGCCCCGATGACCGCCGAGCTGACCGCGACCCCGCCGCGAGCGCGCTCGTGGGTGGTGCCGCTGGCCTGGACGGCCGTGCTGCTGGACGGCTTCGACCTGGTGGTGCTCGGCACGGTGCTGCCGGTGCTGCTGCGCGACCACGTCTGGGGCATCACCCCGGCCTCGGCGGCGGCGGTGTCCACCGCCGGCCTGGTCGGCATGACGCTCGGCGCGCTGGCGATCGGCACCATCACCGATGTGATCGGCAGGCGCCGGGCGCTGATCCTGGCGGTCACGCTGTTCTCCGCCTGCACCGTCCTCTGTGCACTCGCGCCGTCGATGTGGGTGTTCGGCCTGCTGCGCTTCGTCGCCGGGCTCGGGCTCGGCGGCTGCCTGCCCACGGCCATCGCCCTGGTCACCGAGCACGCGAAGCGGGGGCGGGCGGGCAGCGCCACCACCACGCTGATGACCGGCTACCACGTCGGCGCGGTGCTCACCGCGCTGCTCGGCATCTGGCTCATCCCGCTGCTGGGGTGGCGCTCGATGTTCGTGGCCGGCGCGCTGCCCGCGCTCGCGCTGGTGCCGCTGATGGTGCGGCACCTGCCGGAGTCGGCCGCGTTCGAGCGCACCCGCCCGGCGGAGACGGTGGCGGGGCTGTTCCGCGGTGGCGTGCTGCGGGCCACCCTGGCGTTCTGGGTGACCTCGTTCATGGGCCTGCTGCTGGTCTACGGGCTGAACACCTGGCTGCCGGAGATCATGCGGCAGGCCGGTTACCCGCTCGGCGCGGCGCTGGGGCTGCTGCTGACGCTGAACCTCGGCGGGGTGGCCGGTCTGCTCGTGGCGGGCCGGGTCGCCGACCGGGTGGGCGTGCGCGGCTCGGCCGTCGGCTGGTTCGCCGGGGCGGCGGTCTTCCTCGCCCTGCTCAGCGTCAAGCTGCCGGGGCCGGGGTTGTACGTGGCGGTGTTCCTCACCGGCGGATTCGTGTTCAGCGCGCAGGTGCTGGTCTACGCCTTCGTCGGGCGGACCTACGGGGACGCCTTCCGCGCCACCGGCCTCGGCTGGTCGGCGGGCATCGGCCGCCTGGGCGCCATCGCGGGCCCCCTGGTCGGCGGCGGCCTGCTCAGCGCCGGCCTCGCCTACCCCTGGGGCTTCTACGCCTTCGCCGCCGTCGGCGTGCTGGGCGCGCTGGCCCTGCTCACCACCCGCCGCTGAACTACTTGGGCGGGTACTGCCGGGTCTTGAGCAGGGTGGCCAGGTGGACGGCGTTGCGGGCGAGGGTGGCGTTGGTGGTGGCCACCGCGTCCGGGGTTTCGTCGAGGTCGTTGTAGTCGCCCGGGGTCATCGCCTCGCCGTTCCAGTAGGTACCGCCCTGCGCCGGAATGGTGAAACCGGTGTCGTTGAGCGCCTGGAACAGGTCGGCGGTGATCTTGTGCGCGCCGTCCTCGTTGCCGACGACCGCGGTCACCGCGACCTTGCCGAACATCACCGGGCGGCCTTCGTCGTCGGTTTCGGACAGTTCGGCGTCGAGGCGTTCCAGCACCCGCTGCGCCACGCTGGACATGTGCCCCACCCACGTCGGGGAGGCGAGGACCAGGATGTCCGCGCCGAGCACCTTGTCGCGAATGGACGGCCACTCGTCCCCGCCGCCCATGTCCTTCTCCACCCCCGGCCGCACGTCGTGGTCGACCACCCGCACCGACTCGCACTCGACCCCGTGCCCGCGCAGCGCGTCGAGCACCTGCCGGGCCATCAGTTCGGTGCTCGACGGCGCGGGCGAAGGCTTGAGGCTGCAGGTCAGGGCCACTGCTCGTAGTGCGGTCATGGCCGCCGGTTACCCAGCCACCGGCCGGGGTAACCGGCGGCCATGACCGAGAACGACAACAACCAGCCACCCCAGCGACAGGACCCGCCCGGCACCACCGGGGACATGCGGCCGCGGCCGAAGGACGAGATGCGCGAGTACCGCGGCCGGGAGCTGCTGGCCGGCCGCCGGGCGCTGATCACCGGCGGGGACTCCGGGATCGGCCGCGCGGTGGCGGTGGCCTTCGCCAAGGAGGGCGCCGACGTCGCGATCGCCTACCTGGACGAGCACGAGGACGCCGAGCACACCGCGGAACTGGTCCGCGCCGAGGGCCGCCGCTGCGAACTCCTGCCCGGCGACCTCGCCGAAGCCGAGCAGTGCGCCGCGGTGGTGCGGCAGACCGTGGACGCCCTCGGCGGCCTGGACATCCTGGTGAACAACGTGGCCACCCAGTGGCCGGTGGATTCGCCCGAAGAGCTGACCGAGAAGCAGTGGATGCGCACCTTCGACGTCAACATCCACAGCTACTTCCGGGTCACCGCCGCCGCCCTGCCGCACCTGGGCGAGGGTGACGCCATCATCAACACCGGCTCGGTCAACGGGCTGCGCGGCAACAAGTCCCTCATCGACTACTCGGCCACCAAGGGGGCCATCCACGCCTGGACCTACTCGATGGCCCAGGCGCTGGCGGACAAGGGCATCCGGATCAACTGCGTGGCCCCCGGTCCGGTGTGGACCCCGCTGATCCCGGCCACCTTCGACGAGGAGAAGGTGGCCGAGTTCGGGCAGCAGGTGCCCTACCAGCGGGCGGCGCAGCCGGACGAGATCGCCCCGTCCTACGTGTTCTTCGCGTCGAACCAGCTGTCCTCGTACTACACCGGGGAGGTGCTCGCCCCGCTCGGGGGCGAGACCACCCCGGGCTGAGCCTCAGGCACGCTCGGTGGCGCGCGTCTTGCTGAACAGGATCGCCAGCCCGGCCAGCGCGGTCAGCCCGTGCAGCCAGTTGTCGGCCGCGTTCACGTTGAGCACGTCACCGGGCGTGTCGGTGCTGGTCGCCAGCACGCCGAACGCGGTGAGCCCGACGCCGACGACGAGCAGCAGCATGCCGTAGACGCGCACCCCGGCCGGCTTGATCGCCGCGCCGACGCCCAGCAGCCCGAGCACGATGTGGATCACGTTCTGCACGGCGCTCACGGTGAAGATCCACACCGCGTTCACCCCGGCGGGCCCCACCTGCCCCGGCTGCTCGGCCACGGTGAAGCCGAGCACGCCGAGCAGCAGGTAGAGCAGGCCGATCACGCCGACCAGCACCCTGGCCACCTTCGTCAGGTCCATCGCTTTCACACCACCGGGTTCAGGCCGCGGCCGACCGCCGATGCGAGGAAGCACCAGCCACGGGAGACGGACAGGCAGGGCAGGTGCCGTTCGCGCAACCGTTTCAACGCCGTCGCTGAAGCGGTCCACGCCGACTGGTCGACCACCGCGCAGGCGGCTTCGTCGTCCGAGCTCTCCACCGCCTGCACGCCGTGCCGGTCACCCCATGCCGACAATTCCCGCAGGGCCGCGGAATCCCCGAGGTAGACCACCTTGAGTTTCTGCATTTTCCTCACTCCCCGATAAAAGCTTCGCTCTTCGGGGGGTAACCGTTGTCACGGTGTCGAAACCCCGGCCGCGCGCCAGGTCACACCTGATCCCGTGGAATCACCCGGTGCCAGTTCTCGGAGAAGATCCGGTGCCCCGACTCGTAACCGTCGAGTTCGGCGTGGATGATGAATTCGGTCGGCGTGCAGGTCAGCACGGTGTGGGTCTCGGTGCGCGATTCCCAGTCGCCGCGGGCGAAGGTCATCGTCCACGCCGTCTCGCCGCGGGCCGAGGAGAAGTCGTCGGCGACCCAGCTGTAGCGCTCGTAGGCGCGCCTGCCGACCCGCAGGTCGATGTCCTCGAAGTAGTCGACCCCGCTGTCCTTGACGATCTCCAGCGCCGATTCGTAGTCGACCAGGTCGCGGCTCACCGTCCACCGCTGCTCACCCGGCTGCAACTGGGTCACCGTCAGCGGCGGGGTGCCCTCCGGCTCCTCGAACGGCCGCACCGGCAGTTCGTCCGGCTCGGCCAGCGGCCGCACCGGCAGCCGGAGGGTGCTCTCGCCGGTGTAGACCTTCAGCCGGGTGCGGCACGGCGGCGGCCACGCCAGCGGCCAGTACGAAGTGGACAGCGACAACCGGATGCGGTGCCCGGGCGGGAACGCCTGCGCCACGCCGTTCAGCTCGATCGAAACCCGGTACCGGCGCCCCGGCTCCAGCGGCTCGGGGTTCTCGTGCCCGTCGCGGTGGGTCAGGTTCAGCAGGCCGTAGGTGACCCGGGTGGCCCGCCCGTCGGGGTAGACGTCCGAGAGCCGGACGGCGACCATCGCCACCGGCTGGTTGGCCTCGACCTCCAGCTCCACCCGGGGCGCGCCGAGGATTTCGCAGCGCTCGGTCAGCGGATCGGTCTCGAACACCAGCGAGCCGCCGTCCTCCTCGCGCTGGTCGTACGGCAGGTCCGGCGGCGCGTTGTAGGAGGCCCACTTGCCGGAGAACTGCCCCACCGACAACGGCGATTCGATCTCCAGCGCCCGTTCGGGCACCACTTCGCCGGGCCGGGCGATCCGGTGCGCGTCGAGCGGGTGCACCGTCGGCGAGATGTGCGGGGACGGCCAGCTGGGCTCGCCGACCCACCGGCCGGGCCGGTCCTCGTAGGCGGTCGACGGCGGCACGCTGTCCTGCATCCAGACGCGCAGCATCGGCCCGTCCATCACGTCGTTCTCCTCGCCCGCGAGCCAGTGGTCGAACCACCGCACCACCTCCTGCAGGTAGCCGATGGCCGGGCCGGGCTGCCCGAGGTGCGGGTACTTGTGCGACCACGGGCCGATCAGGCCCTTGCGCGGCACGTCGAGGTGGTTCATCAGCCGGAACACGCCGTTGGAGTAACCGTCGGCCCAGCCGCTCGACGCCAGCACCGGGACCTGCACGTCGCTGTAGTTCTCGCACACCGAGGCGTGCCGCCAGTAGTCGTCGCGCCGCTGGTGCGACAGCCACTTCTCGATCCACAGGCCGCTTTCCGACAGCCGTTCCAGCCACATCTCGCGCCAGCGGTCGCCGACCAGCGCCGGGTCGGGCGGCAGGGTGGAGTAGGCGAACATGGTCGACGCCTCGGCCAGGTTGTCCGAGAGCAGGCAGCCGCCCATGTAGTGCATGTCGTCGCCGTAGCGGTCGTCGGTGAACGAGGAGATCACGATGGTCTTCAGGCTCGGCGGCTTGCGGGCGGCCACCTGCAACGCGGCGAAGCCGCCCCAGGAGATGCCCATCATGCCGGTGCCGCCGGTGCACCACGGCTGCTCGGCGATCCACGCCAGCACGTCCTCGGCGTCGAGCTGCTCCTGTTCCAGGTATTCGTCTTCGAGCACGCCATCGGACTCACCGGAGCCGCGGATGTCCACCCGCACGCACGCGTAGCCGTGCCCGGCCAGGTACGGGTGGTGGATGGCGTCGCGGCCGGCGGTCAGGTCCCGCTTGCGGTAGGGGATGTACTCCAGGATCCCGGGTACCGGGTGCTCGTCCGAATCGGCGGGGCGCCAGACGCGGGCGGCCAGCCGGGTGCCGTCCGGCAGCGGGATCCAGACGTTCTCCTCTTCGATGATCTGCTTCGGTAGTTGTGTCACCGTGCGCATTCCCCGACGGTAACGCCGGGTCCGGCGGCCTGCAGGACACGGGTTTGATCTCGCCCGCGGGGGTACCCGCTGGCATGGACGTATCCCCGCTGCCCACGCCGCTGTCCCTGTGGATGGAGTCCACCAACGGCCCGGACCGGGGCGGCTCCGCGCTGCCCGGCGAGGTCGACGTGGTGGTGATCGGCGCCGGGATCGCCGGGCTGACCACCGGTTACGCCGTGGCCCGCGACGGCCGGACCGTGCTGGTGCTGGAGGCGGGCCCGGTCGGCGGTGGTGTTTCCGGCCACACCACCGCGAAGCTGAGCGCCCAGCACGGGGAGAAGTACGCCAAGCTGCGCGAGCAGAAGGGACCCGAGGCGGCCGCCCGGTACGGCCAGGACCAGAGCGGCGCGGTCGACTGGGTCGAGCGGACGGCCGGGGAACTCGGCATCGACTGCGCGTTCACCCGCACCGACAGCTACGTCTACACGACCGAAGCCGAGCGCTTGAGCGACCTGCGGGCCGAAGCGGCCGCGGCCGCCGACGCCGGGTTGCCCGCGGAGTTCGTCGAAAGCATCGACCTCGACGTGCCGGCGGCGGGAGCGGTGCGCTTCGCCGGCCAGGCGCGGTTCCACCCGCGGCGCTGGCTGCTCGGCCTGGCCTCGGCCATCGAGCGGCTGGGCGGGCAGGTGGCGGAGAACGCCCGCGTGGTGCGGGTCGACGAGCGCCCGGTGCCGGTGGTGCACACCGAACGCGGCAAGGTGCGTGCCGCGGAGGTGGTGATCGCCACCCACTACCCCGTGCTGGACCGCGGCCTGTACTTCGCCCGCCTCGACCCGGTGCGCGACCTGGTGGTCGCCGGGCCGGTGCCGCCGGGGCGCGACGGCATGTACCTCGACGGCGACACCCACCACTCGGTGCGCTACCACGACAACGGCGGTGAGCTGCTGGCCATCGTCGGCGGTGAGCACTACCGCACCGGCGAGCAGGTCGACGTCGAGGCGCGCTACACCCGGCTGGCCGAGTGGGCCGCCCGGCACGTCGGCGTGAGGAGGGTGACCCACCGCTGGTCGGCGCACGACCTGTCCACTCTGGACTCCGTGCCGTACGTGGGCCGGTACCACCCGCTCTCGCGGCACCTGTGGGTGGCGACCGGCTTCGGCCAGTGGGGGATGAGCGGCGGGACCGCGGCCGGGCTGCTGCTGGCCGACCTGCTCGCCGGGCGCGAGCACCCCGGCGCCTGGCTCTACCAGCCGGACCGCTTCGACCTGCGCTCCGGCGTCGCCCTGGCCCGCAACAACTTCACCGTGGCCAAGCACCTGGTCGGCGACCACGTGCGAGCCGTCGGCGCGGACGGGGAGTTCGCCACGCTCGGCCTCGGGGAGGCTCGGGTGGCCACTTCGGGCGCGTCGGTGATCGCCGCCTACCGCGACCACGAGGGCGTGCTGCACCGCCGCAGCGCGCACTGCACCCACATGGGTTGCGTGGTCGCGTTCAACAACGCCGAGAAGACCTGGGACTGCCCGTGCCACGCGTCCCGGTTCGGCATCGACGGCACGGTCATCCAGGGGCCGGCGACCCGGCCGCTGCCGGAGGCGTGAGCCGCGGGCGGAACTGCCGCGAGGACCGGCCGGGCGGCTCGCACCGGGCGCGGGCCTGCTGCCGCTCCCGATCGGCATCGCCATCGGCGTGGTGCTCGGGCTGCTGCTGGGAAGCGGATCTTCCGCACCCGCTCCGGGGACGGCTCGGCGCCCGGGGCAGGCGGCGCGGGATCACGCCCTGAGCCTCGTTATGCTGCGGGACCATGCCGGTCGCGATCGTCACGGGGAGCTCTCGCGGCATCGGCCGCGCCATCGCCGAACGGCTCGCCGCCGACGGTGCCCGGGTGGTGGTCAACTACCGCACCGGCCGCGAAGCCGCACTGGACGTGGTCCGGGGGATCGAGGCCCGTGGCGGCCGGGCGACGGCCGTGCAGGCCGACGTCACCGATCTCGCGCAACTCCGGCTGCTGTTCGACGCCGCCGGTGAGGCCGACATCTTCGTCAGCAACGTCGGGGTCGCCCGGTTCCGGCCGCTGGCCGAGGTTTCCGACGAGGAGTACGACTTCCTCTTCGACACCAACACGCGGTCGACCTTCCACGCCCTGCGGGAAGCCGCCCGCCGGGTGCGCGACGGCGGGCGGATCGTGGTGATCTCCAGTGCCGTCGTGGTGACCAACCAGCCGGGGACCGCGCTGTACTCGGCCACCAAGGCGGCGGGGGACCAGCTGGTGAAGGTGGCCGCGAAGGAACTCGGGCCGCGCGGGGTGACGGTGAACAGCGTGCTGCCGGGCGCGGTGCGGACCGAGGCCCTCCTCACCGACGGCCCGCCGGGGGTGATCGAGCGGTCGATCGCCTCCACCCCGCTGAACCGCATCGCCGAACCATCGGACATCGCCGACGTCGTCGCCTTCCTCACCTCCCACGACGGCCGCTGGATCACCGGCCAGACCATCCACGCGGGCGGGGGCCAGTTCTAGGGCATTACCGCCGGGTGATTCGGGCTGGTGGCCGTGACAACTGCCTTTGAATTCGGTTGTTTCCGCCGAGTAGAAGGCGACCGCGGTTCCTCGAGCACCTGCTGGCATTTCGCCCGGCATGGGAGATCGCGCAGCTCCTCCTGCCGGGCGCTGCCGTGTGCCGAACGTCAACGCGGCTGACGGACATCGATATCCGGCACGGCCGGTGGGCTCGAATTCCAGCCGCTCGGCTCGCGGACGAATCATTCAATGCCGGAGTTCGGCGCATCAATGAACGGAGTATCTTCTCGGTCCGGCGATGATCTGCATCTCCGGCGGAGGGCGGTGCCGCAGGGCATCGTGCGGGGGAGCGCGGAGACGGGAGCATTTCCATGCGCGCACAGATTCCACCGGGCGTGCCGGGCCCGCCGCGGCGGAGGCTGGGGGCCGGGGCGATCGTGATGGTTTGCGCGGTCGTGACAGGCGTCGCGGTGGTGGTTTTTTGTGCTGAGCCGCCACAAGCCCGAGGACGGTGGCAAGTACGTGGCCAAGCCACTGCCGAGTTGTGCTCAGGTCGCCGACCGGATCGCGACCTTGCCCGCGAAGAAGTCGGAGACCATTCCCGGCGATGACCCGAACCGCGGCTGGCTCTGCCACTTCAAGGACAGTGCGGGTGAACGTGGCAGTCGACCTCGATGTCGAGGTAGGCACCGAAAGGCAGGCGGACACCAGGTCCGGGATGCGGACTTCGCTGGGCTACGTCCGAGATGCCACGGTGGGCCTTGGCGAGGACGCGGCCTGGGCGCCGGTGATGCGCAGGAACGAGGGCACGTTGTTCGTTGTCGACAGCAACGTGATGTTCTCGGTCAGGTTCAGCGACGAGAACCTGATCGAAAACGCCGAGCAGACGTGCAAGGAGGAGACCCGCAAAATCGCTCGGTCCCTCTACGCCGCGGTGCAGCCGGATTAGGCAGCGCACCCGGTGCGGTCGGCGCGGATCACCAGCACCTCTTCGAAGTCCTGCCCCGGCTCCAGCAGACCGGCCCGCTCCAGGTACCGCCTCTGTCCATTCTGGACCGGCTGGAACGGCACCACCCGGCGCGCCACCACGCCGGCGCGCAGCCGCTGGCGGCGCAGTTCGGTCAGGGTGGCGGCCGGGTCGCACAGCGAAGAGTGCAGCATCAGCAGGGTTCCCTGCCGCGCCAGCAGGTCGCGGACCCGGGCGCACAGCGGATCGAGGTACCGCCTGCCGTCCGGGCCCGGCACGTACGGCGGATTGGCCAGCACCACGTCGAACCGGCCGAGTGAGCCGCGGCCCGCCGGGTCGCCCTGGAACGCCCGCACCGGCAGCCGGCGCACGCGGCCGTGCAGGCGGGCGCTGAGCACCGCCCGGCGGCAGCGTTCCACCGTGACCACCTCGGCGGCGCCCTCCCTGGCCGCGGCCACCGCGCCCGAGCCGGTGCCGAGGTCGAGCACCCGGGCACCGGGCCGGACACGGGCTTCGGCCAGCGCACTGGCCAGCAGGCGGGAATCGGTACGGGCACCGGGGGATCGCAGAGTCAGCACGCGAGTCTGTACCACCGGCACCGCGGTCCGAAACCACTGGAACCGCTGAACCCGCTCAAGGATCGGCGAGCAGTTTTCCCCGCAGTCTTTCCAGCGTCTGCGACAGCAGTCGTGAGACGTGCATCTGCGAAATGCCCAGCCGGTCGGCGATCTGGGTCTGCGTCATGTTCCCGAAGAAGCGGAGCTTCAGGATCGTGCGCTCGCGCTCGGGCAGTTCCGCCAGCAGCGGCCGCAGGGCCGCGTGGTTCTCCACCGCTTCCAGATCGGTGTCCTCCTCACCGAGCGTTTCGGCCAGCGGGAGCCGTTCGCTGTCCGAGCTGACCGGCTTGTCCACCGACACCGCCTGGTAGGCGTTGCCCGCCACCAGTCCCTCGCGCACCTCGTCGACGTTCATGCCGAGCTTGTCGGCGATCTCGGTGGGCGTCGGCGCGCGGCCGAGCGTCTGCGCCAGCTCCCCGGTGGCGTGGCTGATCGCCAGGTGCAGTTCCTTGAGCCGCCGCGGCACCCGGACCGACCAGCTGGAGTCGCGGAAGTACCGCCGGACCTCTCCCATCACCGTGGGCACGGCGAAGGACAGGAACTCCGAGCCGCGGCCCACCTCGTAGCGGTCGACGGCGTTGATCAGGCCCAGCCGGGCGACCTGCAGCAGATCGTCGAAGTTCTCGCCGCGCCCGGAGAACCGGCGGGCGATGTGCTCGGCCACCGGCAGGTACTCGGTCACCAGGCGGTCACGGAGGTCATCCCGGCGGGGGTCACCCGAAGGCAGCTCGGCCAGTTCGGCGAACAACGGCGCGCAGTGCGCGTACTGTTCGCCCCTGGCTTTCGGCGCCGACTCCTGACTCACCGGCCCCCCGTCCTCGTCGCCATCACCAGCTCGATGGTCACCACGCGGCCGCCCTGCTCGGTCACCCGGTAGGAGGCGGAGTCGGTCACGGTCTTCACCACGTGCCAGCCGAAGCCCTCGGTCTCCGGCACGGCCTGGTCGGCGGTCGGCGCGGACACCGAAACCGCCAGCTCCCCGGCGGAGAGGCGGTACCGGCAGCTGACGCTGGAACCGATCTCGGCGTGGTGGACCAGCCACGACGCCACCTCGTCCACCGCGATCTTGAAGTCGGCTATCGCGTCGAGGTCGAAGTCCTCCTTGGTCGCCACCGCCTCGGCGAGCATCCGCAGCAGGGGAAGGTGCTCCAAGCGCGCGGGAACGCTGAGTTCGACGTGTTCGGTGAGCAGGGCATCGATCTGCCCGCTCAGTTCAGTGTCGGCCATCGGCGCACTCCCCGGTTCGAACTGGTGTTGCCATGCCGGGGGGAGTACCCGCCCGTGCGCCCGGCACACACGACGATCCCGTCCGTGTAATCCATCACGTCCGGGGGTATCCGGGCTGGATGAAACTGGGCGTGCTGGACATCGGCTCGAACTGCGCCCAACTGCAGATCGTGGACGGTGCGCCCGGCGCGCCACCGCTGCCGGCGATGGCGATCAAGGAGCCGACGCGGCTGGCCGAGGAGATCGAAGGGACCGGCGACCTCAGCGACGACGGCATCGCCAGGGTGCTCGGCGCGGTCGGCCGGACGCTGGTCGCGGCGCGGCAGAACCACGTGGAGGAGCTCTTCGTCTACGCCACCTCGGCCATCCGGGACGCGCGGAACCGCGACGCGGTGCTCGACCGGATCGAGGCGGGGACCGGGGTGCGGCCGCAGTTCCTCACCGGCGAGGACGAGGCGCGGCTGACCTACGCCGCCGCCCACCGCTGGTACGGCTGGTCGGCCGGGCGCATCCTGCTGCTGGACATCGGCGGGGGTTCGCTGGAGATCGCGCTCGGCCGCGACGCCAAACCCGACCTGGCGCTTTCGCTCCCGCTCGGTGCCGGCCGCCTGACCAGGGCGTTCCTGCCGGACGACCCGCCGACCGCACGTCAGCTGCGTGACCTGCGCCGCCACGTGCACGCCACGCTCCGGGAGATCTCCGACCGCCTGCGGTGGGAGGGGCCCGCGGCCAGGACCGTGGCCACCTCCAAGACGTTCAAGCAGCTGGCTCGGGTGTGCGGGGCCGCGCCGCAGCGCAAGGGGCCGTTCGTGCACCGCGAACTGCGGGCCGCCGACCTGCGGGCACTGGTGCCCGAACTCGCCGGGAAACCGGCGGCGAAGCGGGCGAAGCTGCGGGGGATCTCGGCGGGGCGGGCCGGGCAGATCGTCGCCGGGGCGGTGGTGGCCGAGCAGGTGATGAAGGCCTTCGACCTGGACACGGTGGAGCTGTGCCCGTGGGCGCTGCGGGAGGGCATCATCCTGCGGTACCTGGCCGGGCTGCCGGACCAGGTGCCCGACCTGCACCTGCAGCCGATCAGCGGGACCACCCGGCCGGACGACGCCGTGCCGCTGCGGCCGGTGGCCGACCGCGACCTGCCGGTCTCCTAGTTTGCCGGGAGCCGTCACCGGTCACCCTGGATCCGCGGCGAGCGGAAGGAGGGTGACCGTGTTCACCGATCGCCGGGACGCGGGGCGGCACCTGGCGGAGCGGCTGACCGGGCCGTGGCGGGCGCCGCTGGTCCTGGGCCTGGCGCGTGGCGGGGTGCCGGTGGCGGCGGTGGTCGCCGCCGGGCTGGGTGCCCCGCTGGACGTGGCCGTGGCACGCAAGATCGGTGCGCCGGGACAGCCCGAATGGGGGATCGGGGCGGTCACCGATTCGGGTCCGCCGATCTACGACGGCGAGAGCGTGGCCCGGCTGGGGTTGTCCGAGCGGCAGCTCGCGCGGATGTGCGCCGAGGAGCGTGCCGAGGCGGCCCGGCGCGTCGAGGTCTACGAAGACGGGCGGGAACCGGAGCCGCGGGCGGGCCGCGACGTCATCGTGGTGGACGACGGGCTGGCGACCGGGCTGACCGCGGTCGCCGCTCTGCGGGCCGTGCGTGCCGGGTCCCCGCGCTCGCTGACCTTCGCGGCGCCGGTGGGGGCGCACGAAGCCGTCGAACGCGTGCGCCGGGAGGTCGACCGGGTGGTCTGCGTCGCCGAGCCACCCCGGTTCACCGCCGTCGGCCGCTGGTACGGCGATTTCGGGCAGACCAGCGACACGGAGGTCGTCGGCCTGCTCCGCCGGTGCGGGATCAGTTGAGGATGACGATCGCGGTGTTGAGGGCGGTGGCGTACAGGATCCAGACCAGGTACGGCACCTGAAGCCGCGCGGCGATCGGGGAGCGGCGGCGGAACAACGCGATGGTGGCGACCACGGCCACGTCCAGCAGCACGATGTCGGCCAGGGCGGCGGCGTGGGCTCCGGCGCCGAAGAACAGGGGCGTCCACGCCAGGTTCAGGGCCAGCCCGGCGCCGTAGGCGGTGAACCCCCGGCGGTCGCCGCCGGCGCGCCAGTACTGCCAGCCCGACACCGCGAGCATCAGGTACAGCACCGTCCACACCGGACCGAACAACCACGGGGGCGGCGCCCACGGCGGCCGGACCAGCGAACCGTAGACCGCCGGGGCATCGGCCGAAGCCAGTCCGCCGACGACGGCGACCGCGGCCACCACCACCAGGAAACCGCCCAGCACCAGCGGGGCGGGCACGGGCTTGCCGGAGGCCGTGGTCATCGGAGCTGCCCTTCGCCGAGGCACCCGAGCAGCTTGTCCACGGTGACCGGCAGCTCCCGCACGCGCACCCCGGTCGCCCGGTGCACCGCGTTGACCACCGCCGCCGCGGTGCCGACGATGCCGATTTCACCGATCCCCTTGGCCCCCATGGCGTTGACGTGCGGATCGTGCTCATCGAGCCATTCGGCGGTGATCTCGCCGATGTCGGCGTTGGCGGTGATGTGGTACTCGGCGAGGTCGTGGTTGACCACGTGCCCGAAGCGCGGGTCGAGCACGCTCTGCTCGTGCAACGCCATCGACAGGCCCATGGTCATGCCGCCGACCAGCTGCGACCGCGCGGTCCGCGGGTTGATCACCCGGCCCACCGCGAACACCCCGTGCAGGCGCGGCACGCGCACCTCACCGGTGTCGGCGTGCACGCGGGTTTCGGCGAACTGCGCGCCGAACGCGGACATGGCGAACCGCTCCTCGTCGGGGTTCTCGCTCACCGACCCCTCGGCCTCGTCCCCGTCGGCGGGGTCGGTGCCGAACTTCTCGCGGAACGCCAGCGCGGCGTCGACCACCGCGGAACCCCAGGTGATCACGCCCCCGGAGCCGCCCGCCACCGACGCGGTGGGGTAGTCGGTGTCCCCGATGCGCACCTCGACGTCGTCCACCGGCACACCGAGCGCGTCGGCGGCGATCTGCGGCAGCGTGGTCCAGGTGCCGGTGCCCAGGTCCGCCGCCCCGATGTCGACGGTGTAGCGGCCGCCGCCGAACCGGATCACCGCGGTCGAGTACGGGTGCCGGTTCACCGGGTACACCGAGGCCGCCACCCCGCAGCCGACCAGCCAGTCGCCCTCGCGCCGGGGCCCGCGATCGGCCCAGCCGAACCGCTCCGCCCCGGTGCGCAGGCACTCGGCCAGGCCGCGGCTGGAGAACGGCTTGCCGGACCGCGGGTCGAGCCGGGCGTCGTTGCGGATGCGCAGCTCGATGGGGTCCACCCCGAGCGCCTCGGCCAGCTCGTCCATCGCCACCTCGGGCCCGAACATGCCGGGGCACTCGCCGGGGGCACGCATCCACGAGTTCACCGGGACGTCCAAGGCGGACAGCCGGTGCGCCACGCGCCGGTTCGGCGCCGCGTACATCGTCCTCGACGGTTTCCCGCTCTGTTCCGCGTATTCCTTCACCTTGGAGGTCTGCTCGGCCGCGTCGTAGCCGATGGCCGAGAGCCGCCCTTCGCGGTCGGCCGCCAGCCGCACCCGCTGGATGGTCGGCGTGCGGTACCCGGTCAGCGAGAACATCTGCTGCCGCGTGAGCGCGAGCTTGACCGGGCGGCCGGGGAGCGCCCTGGCGGCCATCGCGGCCAGCACCACGTTGGCGTGCGGCATGCCCTTCGAGCCGAAGCCGCCGCCGACGAACGGGCACACCACCCGGATCCGGCCGGTGTCCAGCCCGAACACCTCGGCCACCTGGTCGCGCGTCGGGTGCACGCCCTGCGTGGACTCCCACAGCGTCAGCGTGCCGTCCTGCCAGAGCGCGGTCGTGGCGTGCGGTTCCAGCGGGTTGTTGTGGTACATCGCGGTCCGGTAGGTCCGGTCGACCACGACTTCGGCCTCGGCGAACGCCTTCTCGAAGTCCCCGTCGGTTTCGGCGTCGTACTCGCCCTCGGCCGTCAGTTCGGTCTCGTGCGCCTCTTCGGCATAGGTGACTTCGACCAGATCCGCCCCGTGGCGGGCGATCTCCGAGGTCTCGGCGATCACCGCGCCGATCAGCTGACCCCGGAAGCCGACTTCGGCCGACTGCAGCACCGCCAGTTCGGCGTCCTCGGTGGACGCCAGTCGCTCGGCGTTCGCTTCGGTGAGCACGGCGAGCACCCCGGGCAGCGCTTCGGCGGCGGCGGTGTCCAGCCGCACCACGCGTCCCCTGGCGATGTCGGCCTGGACCGGGTGGCAGTGGGCCGGGCGCTCGACCGGGGTTTCGTGGGCGTAGGTCGCGGTGCCGGTGACCTTGGCCGGGCCGTCGCGGCGGGTCAGGTCCAGGCCGATGGCGCGGGGGGTCACGGGGTCTCCTCGGCCAGGCCGCGCAGGGTGGCGGCCAGGGTTCGGGTGAGCAGCGGGAGCTTGAACCCGTTCCCGCCGTCGATCCCGTCGACCGCGACGGCGTCGGCGAGTTCGGCCTCGGCTGCTTCTCGGTAGGTGTCCTCGTTCGCGGGCGCGTCACGCAGCACCGCTTCGGCCTTGTGCGCACGCCACGGTTTGTGCGCCACCCCGCCGAACGCGATCCGCGCCTCCCGCACGGTGCCCTGCTCGACCCGCAGCGCGGCGGCCACCGAAACCAGGGCGAAGGCGTAGGAAGCGCGATCACGGACCTTGCGGTAGGCGGACTTCGCCGCGATCGGTGCCCCGGGCAGGTCGATCGCGGTGATCAGCTCGCCGTGTTCGAGCACGGTGTCGAGCTCGGGCCGGTCACCCGGCAGCCGGTGCAGTTCACCGAACGGGATGACCCGTTCCCCGGCCGGGCCGAGCACCCGCACCTCGGCGTCCAGCGCGGTCAGCGCGACCGCGAGATCGGACGGGTGGGTGGCGATGCAGTGCTCCGAAGCCCCCAGCACGGCGTGGTGCCGCGTGTAACCGCCGAAGGCCGAGCAGCCGGTGCCCGGCTCGCGCTTGTTGCACGGCGTGGTGAGGTCCTGGAAGTACACGCACCTGGTGCGCTGCAAGGGGTTCCCGCCGGTGGTGGCCATGTTGCGCAGCTGCCCGGACGCCCCGGCGAGCACCGCTTCGGCGAGCACCGGGTACCGCTCGCGGACGCGGCGGTCGGCGGCCAGGTCGCTGTTGCGCACGGCCGCGCCGATCCGCAGGCCACCGTCCAGCGGGGTGATCTCCGCCGACGTCAGCGCCGTCACGTCGACCACGAGCCCGGGTGCGGTGATGCCCAGCTTCAGGTGGTCGACCAGGTTCGTGCCGCCACCCAGGAACACCGCCGACGGGTCGTCGGCGACGGTCCGCACGGCGGTGGCGGCGTCGCCGGGGGCGCGGTAGTCGAACGGTTTCATCGCTGCCCGGCTTCTTCGATCGCGGCGACGATGCCGGGATAGGCACCGCACCGGCACAGGTTCCCGCTCATCCGCTCGGCGATCTCGTCGCGGTCCAGTCCGGGCGCGGCGGTGAGGTCGGCGGTGACGTGGCTCGGCCAGCCGCGGGCCACCTCGTCGAGCACGCCGACGGCCGAGCAGATCTGGCCGGGCGTGCAGTACCCGCACTGGAACGCGTCGTGCTCGATGAACGCCCGCTGCACCGGGTGCAGCTCCCCGTCCTCGGCGAGCCCGGCCGCGGTGGTGATCTCGGCCTCGTCCGCGGCGACGGCCAGGGTCAGGCAGCTCAGCACCCGCCGCCCACCGGAGAGCACCGTGCAGGCGCCGCACTGGCCGTGGTCGCAGCCCTTCTTGGGGCTCGGGTTGCCGAGGCGCTCGCGCAGCGCGTCCAGCAGGGTGGTGCGGGTGTCGACGGACAGGCGGTGCGCCTGCCCGTCGACCCGCAGCGTGATCTCGGCCTCCCTGGCCTCCATCAGGCCGTGGCGCCTTCGTCGTGCACCTCGTGCTTGCCCTCGGCGAACTCCTCGACGATCTTGGCGCAGAAGGCCGGGAGGTCGTCGGGGTTGCGGCTGGAGACCAGGCCGTTGTCGGTGACCACCTCCTGGTCGACCACCGTCGCCCCGGCGTTGCGCAGGTCGGTGCGGATGCTCGGGTACGAGGTGAGCGTGCGGCCCTTGGCGACGCCCGCCTCGATCAGCGTGATCGGCCCGTGGCAGATGACGCCCACCGGCTTGCCGGCGGCGAAGATGTCGCGCACGAACGACACCGCCGACTCGTCCAGTCGCAGCTTGTCCGGGTTGATCGTGCCGCCGGGCAGGATGAGCGCGTCGAACTCGCCCGCCGAAGCCTCGGAGACCAGCCGGTCCACCGGGAACTTGTCGGCCGGGTTGAGGTCCGAGTTCATCGCCTGGATCTCCCCGGACTTGATGGACAGCAGGGTGACCGTGGCGCCCTCGGCCTCCACGGCCTTGCGCGGTTCGACCAGTTCGACCTGTTCGACCCCGTCCGCGGCGAGCATGGCGACGGCGCGCCCGGTCAGTTTGGAGCCCATTTCGGCAATCCTTTCGCGTCGTGATCTCCCGGCGGATTACCACCGCGTCACGGTGGCAAACGTGCAGGCGGAACTGCGCGTGAGGCGGTTTCGGCCGCCTGCGGAACGGGTACCTACCGGCAACTCTCCGGCGACTGAGGGATCGGGACCATGGACACGACGCGCGGCGACAACCTGGGTGGCGGACTGGTGTCCCTGGCCGCCAGGGCCGAAGAACTCACCCGCTGCCTGTACTACCGGACCGTGGACCCGCACGGCGGCGCCGTGGTCGGGGACCCCGGTGAGCTGGGCGTGCTGCTCGGCCACCTCCGGTCCCTCACCGACAACGTCGCCCGCACCCTGCCCGGCCTCGGCGGCTGGCTGGAGGACCGGCTGCTGACCGGGGACCTGGGCACCGGCGTGCCGCAGGAGTTCGAAGCGCTGACCCAGGCGCTGGTCGAGGTCACCTCGGCGCTGTCCTGCGCCAGGGAGTCGGCCGCCCGGCTCGGCCGCCAGCTCGACATCGCCGAGAACGTCAGCCGCTCCCTGGACACCGCTCAGGGCGGACGCTGACCGGCTGCACACCGCGGTTGCCCCGGTGGAGATGCGGTGCCGTTCGCCACGGCCGGCCTGGAGATCGCAGCAGCTCACCGCCCGGGTGATCGGCAGGGCGATCACCCGGGGGGCCGACACCGGGGCCCGGACAGCGCACCGTCCGGGCCCGGCTCCTAGGACGGTGGTGGCCGGTGCCGGGCCAGCGGTCCCCATTCGGTCGAGCCCTGGGCGCTGACCAGCTCGTCGGCCTCGTGCAGCACCTCTTCGGCGATCCAGGCCACCGGCCGGTCGCAGACCACCAGCGGCTCGTTGTCCGGGCCGCGGGCCTGCTCGCTGCCGCGCAGCACCCACGGCACCACCCCGGGCCCGCGCAGCTCACGCAGGTGTTCGTAGTCGTGCAGGCGGCGGGCCAGCCACAGCCGCAGCGGGCGGTCCTCCCACCACGGCTCCACCCGCAGCGGATTGGCCGAAAGGCCGGGCAGGCGCACCCCGGTCAGGCCGTCCCGGCTGGACTGCGTGGCGCGGTCGCTGAGATCGACGTCGGGGCCGAGTGACCACCGGACGTACAACTCGCCGTCCTCGGCCTCGACCACCCGTGCCAGTTCGTCCAGGGTCGAAAGCGTCGGCATGTCGTTCACGGCCTGCGGGTTACCCGGGCAGCATGGTCCCAACCACGTTTTCCGGGGTCCGGGAACCAGCCACGACCGGATGACGACCAGAATGGCGGAACACATCGTCTCGGAAGGTGCCAGCTTGATGTCGCGCAGTAACCGCTCCAGCAACCCCGTCACGGCCGAACGCGGCCTCTCGCCGAACCTCGTGGTCACCCTGGTGATCGTGGTGGTCGCGGTACTCGTGCTCGGCGGGGTGCTGCTGTTCAGCGGCGGGGACGAGGGCGGCGGGGACACCGGCGGGGACCAGCCGCGGGTGGCCGCCGAACTGCTGCGCAAACCGGACAGCCACACGCTGGTCGACGCGCCGGACGGCAAGGTGACCCTGGTCGAGTTCCTCGACTACCAGTGCCCGGCGTGCGCGGGGTACTACAACAACATCACCAGCAAGCTCGAGCAGGACTACGCGGGCCGGATCACCTTCGTCACCCGGAACTTCCCGCTGGGCATGCACCCGCTGGCGGTGCCCGCCGCCCAGGCCGCCGAAGCCGCCGCGCTGCAGGGCAAGTACCGCGAGATGTACCACGCGCTCTACGACAACTTCCAGCAGTGGGCGATCAGCGCCGACGGCAAGAACGTCAACAGCGACGAGGTCGTCGCGAAGACCGCCTTCGAGGGTTACGCCACCCAGCTCGGCCTGGACCTGGCGAAGTACCGGGCCGACCTGGCCTCGCCCGCGGTGCAGGCGCGCATCGACCAGGACCGGGCCGACGGCGGGCAGGCGGGGGTCAGCAGCACGCCGACGCTGTTCGTCAACGGCCTCAAGTTCTCGCCGGCCGGGCAGACCTTCGCCGAGGTCGACAAGGAACTGCGTGAGCTGATCGACAAGGAACTCGGCTGATGGAGAACCGTCGGGGCCTGGCCTGGCTCTACACCGTCGGCGGCGCGATCGGCCTGCTCGCCGCCGCGGCGCTGATGCTGGAGAAGCTGGCCAAGCTGAAGAACCCGGACTACGTGCCGACCTGCTCGCTCAACCCGGTGGTCTCCTGCGGTTCGGTGATGGACAGCAGCCAGGCCGCCGCGTTCGGCTTCCCCAACCCGCTGCTGGGCATCGCCGCCTTCGCCGTGGTCACCACCGCCGGGGTGGTGATGCTGGCCGGGTTCGCCCCGCCGCGCTGGTTCCGCATCGGCATGCAGGCCGGGGCCACCTTCGGCGTGTTGTTCGTGCACTGGCTGGTCTTCGCCAGCCTGTACCAGATCCACGCGCTGTGCCCGTACTGCATGGTGGTGTGGGCGGTGACCATCCCGATCTTCTGGTACACCACGCTGGACAACCTGCGCCGCCCGAAGCTGTCGCGGTGGCACTCCGCGGTGCTCGCCGCCTGGTACGCGCTGATCGCCGCGTTGATCCTCCAGGCGTTCTGGGACTACTGGACCTCCTGACCGGCGAGCCCGGCGAGCATCCGGTCGAACAGGCCGCCGAGCAGGGCGACCTCCTCGGCGGACAGCGGATCGAAGAAGTACCGCCGCACCGTGGCCACGTGCTCCGGGGCGGCGGCTTCGATCGCCTCGCGGCCGGTGGCGGTCAGCCGGACCATGGAGCCGCGGGCGTCGTCGGGGCAGTCCTCCCGAAGCACCAGCCCGCGCTTTTCCATCCGGCTCACCTGGTGGGACAGGCGGCTGCGCTCCCAGCCGGTCAGCCGGGTCAGTTCGCGGGCGCGCAGCAGCCCCTCCGGGGCTTCGGACAGCGGCACCAGCAGGGTGTAGTCCGCTGTGGACAGTCCGGAGTGCTGCACCAGCCGGCGTTCCTGGGCCGCCTGCAGCTCCCGCTGCAGAGCCAGGTAGGCCCGCCAGACGTCCTGCTCGCGCTCGCTCAGCCACCGCGGTTCGGTCATCCGCCCACGCTAGCACGGGTTTGTTGACGCATCATCATCTTCGGCGTAGCTTGGCCGCATGGAATTGGGGATCTACAGCTTCGCCGACCGCCACCCGGACCCGCGCACCGGCGAGCAGGTATCGGTCTCCCGTGCGCTGAAGCAGACCCTCGAGCGCATCCGGCTGGCCGACGAACTCGGCCTCGGCTTCTACGGGGTGGGGGAGCACCACCTGGCGGACTACGCCAGTTCCAATCCCGCCACCGTGCTCGCCGCCGCGGCGAGCGTCACCCGGCAGATCACCCTCAGCAGCGCGGTCACCGTGCTCAGCACCGAGGACCCGGTACGGGTCTACCAGCAGTTCACCACGCTCGACCAGCTGAGCGAGGGGCGCGCGGAACTGCTCGCCGGCCGCGGTTCGTTCACCGAGTCCTTCCCGCTCTTCGGCGCCGACCTGGCCGACTACAACGACCTGTTCGAAGAGAAGCTGGCGCTGCTGCTGCGGATCGACCGCGAGGACCCGATCACCTGGTCGGGGCGGTTCCGCCCGCCGCTGACGGAAGCCAGGGTGCTGCCGCGGCCGTACCGGCGGCGGTTGCGGATCAGCGTGGGCACCGGCGGCAACCCCGAGTCCTCGATCCGGGCGGGCCTGCTCGGGCTGCCGGTGGTCTACGCGGTCATCGGCGGCCGTCCCGAGCGGTTCGCCCCGCTGGTCGAGCTGTACCGGCAGGCGGGGGAGTCCGGCGGGCACGGCCGCGACGAGCTGAACGTCACGATGAGCGCGATCGGGCTGATCGCCCGTGATTCCCAGGACGCCAAGGAGGCGTTCTACCCGTACTGGCTGGAGACGATGAAGTACGGCGCGCGGGCCCGCGGCTGGCAGGTGCCCACCCGGGGTGAGTACGACGAGTTCGCCCGCGGGGCGCGGTCGATCTTCGCGGGCAGCCCGGACGAGGTGGCCGAGCGGCTGATCTCGGTGGGCAGGCTGGTCGGCGCCAAGCGGTACGCGCTGCAGATGGACTGGGCCGGGGTGCCGCACGACCGGGTGATGACGGCGATCGAGTTGCTCGGTACCGAGGTGCTGCCGCAGGTGCGAAAAGAACTCGGCTGAGCGGCTCCGTGCCACTGCGTGACCGTCCTCTGCGGACGGGTGGCGGCGCTGCGTCCCCGGTTGCGCACAACCGGTGATCCACGCGGGTGGTCCGCCGCCGATCTCTGGCGTTTCCGGCTCCGGCGTGGTTTGGTCGAATGCCTACCTGGCCGGACCTCGGAGTTGTGATGGGTGCGCACAAAAAATCGTCGTTGTGGTCCGGCATGTCGCAGCTCTCGTTCGGGGGCTGGGGCGACTACCAGACGTGGGCGGACCACGACTTCCAGCCGAAGCCGGTGGACGAGCCGGAGCCGGAACCGATCGCGCAGTCGTCACAGCCGGTGACCGAGCCGCCCGCACCCGAACCAGAGCCCGCGCCCGAGCCGGTCGAGGTGTTCGAGGAGGGGGAGGAGGACTTCATCCGGGCGCGGCCGTACGTGCGCACCGGTGGCCGCACCGGCACGAGCCACGACCTGCGGGTCGAGGTGATGGTCTCGACCCGGCGCGGGGTCCGGCTGGACCGGACCCGGTTGTCGCGGGACCACCAGCTGATCTGCGAGCTGTGCCGCCACCCGCTCTCGGTCGCCGAACTGGCCACCCACCTGCGCAGCCCGCTCGGCGCTGCCCGGGTGCTCATCGGCGACGCACTCGACCTCGGCCTGCTGGAGCTGCGTGCCGCCCCGGCGCTGAGCGCCGATGGCCGCCCGCCGGTCGACCTGATGTACCGCGTCCTCGAAGGACTGCACCGGCTCACCTGAAGGCGCCGCGTGCGATCTTGGGGACATGCACCTGCGTGACGACCCGGCCTGGCGCCCGGACACCCGGTTCCTGTCCCACCACGAACGGCTCTCGGCCGCCGAATGGCTCGACCGGCTGCGCTCGGCGCCCGGCGTGGACGCGCTGCCCGACATCTACAACAACGGTCCCGGCCTGCGTGAGCTGGAGACCGAAGTGACCGGCCTGCTCGGCAAGCCCGCCGGCCGGTTCGTGCTCAAGGGGGTGATGGCGCAGCAGGCCGTGCTGCGGGTGTGGACCGAGCACAGCGGCAGCCCGGTCGTCGCGCTGCACAGCCGCAGCCACGTCGAGCTGGACGAGGACGGCGGGTACCAGCGGCTGCACGGCCTGGTGCCGGTGCGGCTGGGCACCTGGGACCCGTTCACCGCGGCCGAACTGGACGCGGTGGCCGAGCGGATCGGCGTGGTCGTGGTGGAGCTGCCGATCCGGCGGGCCGGGCACAAGCTGCCGTCGTGGGCCGAGCTGACCGCGATCTCGGCGTGGTGCCGCGAACGCGGGGTGCCGCTGCACTTCGACGGTGCCCGGCTGTGGGAGTGCACGCCGTACTACGGCCGGTCACTGGCCGAGATCGCGGCGCTGGCGGATTCGGTCTACGTGTCGCTGTACAAGACGATGGGTGGTCTCGGCGGCTGCGTGCTCGCCGGTGAGGCCGAGACGATCGCGCGCACCCGGCCGTGGACCACCCGGCACGGCGGCAACCTCTACACGGTGTTCCCGTACGTGCTGGCGGCCCGTGCCGGGCTGCGCACGCACCTGCCGCGCGTGGCCGGGTACCACGAGCGCGCGGTCGGGCTCGCGGCACGGCTGGCGCGGGTGCCCGGGGTGCGCGTGGCGCCGGAACCACCGCACACCAACGCTTTCCAGGTGTACCTGCCGGGCACCCCGGAGCGGCTCACCGCCGCGAACCGGGTGCTGCTGGAGCGGGAGAACGTGTGGTTGTTCGCGAACTTCACGGAGACCCCGGTACCGGGCCTGTCGGTGGCGGAGGTCGGCGCGGGCAGCGCGACCGCCGCGTTCACCGACGACGAGGCCGCCGACCTGGTCGCCCGGCTGATCGAGGAAGCGCGGTGAACCGAGGCGGAAGGCGGCGGACTGGTGCGGTTCGAGCGTGGCCGTGGTGCACCGGGATCGCGTTGAGCGCCGAGGAGGGGTGAGCCGTTCCCCGAATCGCTTGTTCAGCTACGTGAACGCACCTCGGCGCGGTCGCTGAAAGCGCTTCCTCTATTTGGACTATTCGAAAGTTTCGAATAGGGCTTGGGTGGAATCCGCCGGTTAAATAGCAGGTTGTCCGACTCCTTGACGTCGTCCGGCGCGGCGGTTAACTTTTGATCGCGATAGTTTCCGATAGTTTCCGGAAACAGCGTCAGGGAGGACGGCGTGACCGCACGAACCGGACCGAGCCGCCGCCAGCGGTTCGCGCGGGACCGGTTCCTGGTGCTGGCCGCGCTGCCCGGCATCGCGCTGTTGGTGCTGTTCCACTACGTGCCGCTGCTCGGCAACGTGATCGCGTTCAAGGACTACCAGCCCTACCTCGGCATCCTGGAGAGCCAGTGGGTCGGGCTGGCCAACTTCGACGTGGTCTTCGGCGGCGACCCGGCCTTCCTCAACGCGCTGACCAACACCCTGGTGATCACGCTGCTCCAGGTGGTCGTGGTGTTCCCGGTGCCGATCGCGCTGGCGCTGCTGCTGGACAGCCTGGTCTCCGAACGGCTCAAGCGCGTGGTGCAGAGCGTGCTCTACCTGCCGCACTTCCTGTCCTGGGTGATCGTGGTGGCGATCTTCCAGCAGATGCTCGGCGATTCCGGGCTGCTCAACGGTTTCCTGCGGGAACACGACCTCGGCTCGGTCAGCGTGATCGGCTCGCCGGAACTGTTCAAGGCGCTGATCACCAGCCAGGTGCTGTGGAAGGACGCCGGCTGGGCGACCATCCTGTTCCTCGCCGCGCTGTCGCGAATAGACACCACGCTGTACGAGGCGTCGGCGATGGACGGCGCCGGTCGCCGGCGCCAGCTCTGGCACGTCACCCTGCCCGGCCTGCGCGGCATCATCGTGCTGCTGCTCATCCTGCGCCTCGGTGACGCGCTGACCGTCGGCTTCGAGCAGATCATCCTGCAGCAGGCGGCGGTCGGCGCCGACGCCAGCGAAGTGCTCGACACCTACGTCTACAACAACGGGATCCTGGCGGGCAGCTGGGGTGTCAGCGCGGCGGTCGGGCTGGTCAAGGGACTGGTCGGGGTGGCGCTGGTGCTGGGCGCGAACAAGCTGGCGCACCGGTTCGGCGAGCAGGGGGTCTACCAGCGATGAGCGCGCTCGAGCAGCCGTCGGCCCTGGCCAAGGCGGTCAAGGCGGTGGTGCTCACGCTGTGCTGCGCGGTGGTGGTCGTGCCGTTCGCCGGCATCGTGGCGACCAGCCTGGCCAGCCGCGAGGACGTGACCGACGCCGGTGGCTTCGTGCTGGTCCCGCGCTCGATCAGCTTCGACGCCTACGCGGCCATCCTGTCCGGGGGCGTGGTCACCAGGGCCACCCTGGTCAGCCTGTTCGTCACCGCGGTCGGCACGCTGCTGAGCCTGACCGCGACCACCCTGCTCGCCTACGGCCTCAGCCGCCGCGGCACCGTGCTGCACCGGCCGTTCCTGCTGCTGGTGCTGATGCCGCTGCTGTTCACCCCCGGCATCATCCCGAGCTACCTGATGGTGAAGGGCCTCGGCCTGCTCGACAGCTACTGGTCGCTGATCCTGCCGGTGCTGGTCAACGTGTTCAACGTGATCGTGCTGCGGGCCTTCTTCATGGAACTGCCCGGCGAGATCATCGACAGCGCCAGGGTGGACGGTGCCGGGGACGGGCTCATCCTGTGGCGGATCGTGCTGCCGATGAGCAAGGCGGTGCTCGCGGTGATCGCCCTGTTCTACGCGGTGGCCTACTGGAACTCGTTCTTCAGCGCCCTGCTCTACCTCAACGACACCGCGAAGTGGCCGCTGCAGCTGGTGCTGCGGACCTACGTGGTCAACCAGTCGCAGCTCGGGGTGGACCAGCTCGGCTCCGGTGCCGACCTGCCACCGGCCGAAGCCGTGCAGATGGCCATCCTGGTGCTTTCGATCGTGCCCGTGCTGCTGGTCTATCCGTTCGTGCAGCGCCACTTCACCAAGGGGGTGCTGATCGGCGCGGTGAAGGGCTGAACCCACCGAAGGAGAATCCGATGAACGCGATGAACCGCCGCCGGTTCCTCACCGGCACCCTCGCCACCGTGGCCGTGCCCGGCGTGCTGAGCGCCTGCAGCGGCGGGGGTGGGAGCAGCACCGCGCAGCAGGCCGTCGCCGACACGCAGCTACCGGCGCACGTGCCCTACACCGGGGTAGAACCGGACCTGCCGGGCAACGAACAGGGGCTGCTGAACGGTTTCCTGAGCTACCCCGATCCGCCGGTGCGGGCGTTCACCGAACCCCCCGGCGACGGCTCGCCGGTCTCGGCGTTCGTGCTGACCAGTTCGCCGGTGCCGCCGACGGTGGACCAGAACCCGTACTGGCAGGAGCTCAACAAGCGGCTGAACACCGACCTGCGGCTGACCATCGTGCCGAACTCGGACATGGCCACCAAGTTCGCCACCCTGGTCGCCGGGGACGACCTGCCCGACTTCATCGTGCCCGCGCTGTACACGCCGAACGGGCTGCCCGCCGGGGTGGCGAACCTGCCTGCCTGGCTGGCGAGCAAGTGCCAGGACCTGACCCCGTTCCTCGGCGGGGACGCGGTCGAGCAGTACCCGTTCCTGGCCAACCTGCCCACCGCGGCGTGGAAGGACTGCCGGTACAACGGCGGCATCTACGGCCTGCCGGTGGCCAGGGGCGTGGCAGGCAGCCTGATGTTCCGCCGGGACGACCTGTTCGCCCAGTTCGGCGCCGATCCGGACCCGGCGGACTTCGCCGAGTTCCGGGCCACCTGCCGTCAGGTCACCGACGAGCGGGCGGGCCGGTGGGCGCTCGCCGGGGCACCGCTGGACTTCATCTCGCAGATGCTCGGCCTGCCGTTCCGGTGGCGCGACGAAGGCGGGAAGCTGAAGAGCAAGTTCGAGTACGAGGAGTTCAAGCAGGCGCTCGCCGACGCGGCGCAGATGATGGCCGACGGCGTGGTCCACCCCGACAGCACCACCAACAACGCACCGGTGAAGAAGTGGTTCAACGCGGGCAGCGCGCTGCTGCACACCGACCGGTACACGGCCTGGCCGCAGTACTACGCGGAGAACGTGGCGGGGCCGGGGTTCAAGATCTCCGGCATGCGCCCGCCGCGGTACCACGGCGGCGGGTTCGCCGGGACCTGGCAGGCGCAGGCGACGAACAACTTCACCGTGCTGAAGAAGGCCGACGAAGGGCGCATCCGGCAGCTGCTGAAGATCGCCGACTGGCTGGCCGCGCCGTTCGGCACCGAGGAGTACCTGTTCCGCAAGTACGGGGTGGCAGGCACGCACTACACCATGCAGAACGGCGGGCCGCAGCCGAACCAGGCCGGGGTGACGCAGACCGTGCTCGGCATCCGGTACATAGTGGACTCACCGGACGTGCTGTTCGTCCCCGGCAACCCCGAGGCGACGAAGGCCTGTTACGACTACCAGGCGTCGGTGGTGCCCGCCCTGGTGCCGGACCCGACGCTGAGCCTGTTCTCCGACACCTGGTCGCGCAAGCAGGGGCAGCTCGGCACCATGGTCAACGACGCGCAGAACGACATCCTCGCCGGGCGGAAGCCGGTGTCCGCCTGGGACGAAGTGCTCACGCAGTGGCGCAACACCGGCGGCGACAAGGTCCGCGCCGAGTTCGAGGAGGCGCTGGCCCAGCAGTAGGGAACCGGTGGGGTGGCCGCAGACGGCCACCCCACCGCGCTCCGCTACCGCCCGGCCGGGGTGAGTTCGGCCAGGCCGGTCAGCGCCCGCGGGAGCGGGTTCCGGTGCAGCACGCCGAGTCGCTGGGTGGCGCGGGTCAGGGCGACGTAGAGTTCGGCCGCCCCCCGCGGGCCGTCGGCCAGGATGCGGTCCGGGTCGACGACCAGCACGGCGTCGAACTCCAGCCCCTTGGTCTCCGACGCCGCCACCGCACCCGGCACGTCCGGCGGCCCGATCACCACGCTGGTGCCTTCGCGCCCGGCCTCCTCCCGGGCGAACTCCTCGATGGCCCCGGCCAGTTCGCCCGCGGTGACCCGCCGCGACCACGGCTGCACCCCGCACGCCCGCACCGACTCCGGCGGCTCGGCCTCGGGGGCGAACTCGGCGAGCAGGGCCCCCGCGACGGTCATGATCTCCGCCGGGGTGCGGTAGTTCACCGTCAGCGACCGGTACTGCCAGCGGCCGGGCACGTACCGCTCCAGCATCGCGCCCCACGACCGCGCCCCCGCCGCCGACCGGCGCTGGGCGAGGTCGCCGACCACGGTGAACGACCGGCCGGGGCAGTGCCGCATCAGCACCCGCCAGTCCATTTCGGACAGTTCCTGGGCCTCGTCGACCACGATGTGCCGGTAGGTCCAGTCCCGGTCCGCGGCCGCGCGCTCGACGAGGTCGCGGTGGTCGTGCTCGACGAACCGGTCGGCCAGTTCGTCGGCGTAGAGCAGGTCCTCGGCCGAGAGCATGATGTCCTCGTCCATCTCCTCCCGGTCCAGCTTCAGCACTTCCAGCGCACCCGCCGCGTACTCGGCTTCGGCCCGGCGTTCCCGCGCGGCGGCCCGCTCGGCCGCCTGGTCCGCGGCCTTGTCCCGGCCGAGCAGGTCGACCAGTTCGTCGAGCAGCGGCACGTCCGACACCGTCCACGCGGTACCGTCCGCCCGCAGCAGCGACGGGTCCGCGCCCGCCGCCCGCAACCGCTCCGGCGACTCGTAGAGCGGTCCCAGCAGCGTCTCCGGGGTGAGCACCGGCCAGAGCGCGTCCACCGCGGCGGTGAACGCCGCGTTCTCGGCGAGTTCGGTGAGCAGGTCCTGCCGCATCTCCTCCCAAGCCGCGCGGTCGTCCCGGCTCAGCCAGCCCCGGCCGATCCGGGCGATCGCCCGTTCGGTGAGCACGTAGGTGAGGATTTCCAGGAACACCGGCCGCGCCTCGTTGTGCGGGAGCCCGCTGTCCCGTGCCTCCTGCCTGGCCCACTCCGCGGTCGGGGCGTCGATCCGGACGGTGACGTCGGCCAGTTCGATCGGCAGCGGTTCCTCCGGCAGCCGCTGCCGATCGGCGATCGCCGCCGCGAGCACGTCGAGCACCTTCAGCGAGCCCTTGGCCGCCGCGGCCTCCGGCGGGTCCTCGGCGGTGGTGTGCAGGCCGGGCACCAGGTCGCCGGGCGTCATGAACACCACGTCGGACTCGCCGAGCGACGGCAGCACGCGGCCGATGTGGTGCAGGAAGGCCGGGTTCGGCCCGACCACCAGCACACCGTGGCGTTCCATCCGCTCCCGCTTGGTGTAGAGCAGGTACGCCACGCGGTGCAGCGCCACCACGGTCTTGCCGGTGCCGGGACCGCCCTCGATCACCAGCACCCCGTCGTGCTCGGACCGGATGATCTCGTCCTGCTCGGCCTGGATGGTGGCCACGATGTCGCGCATGCCCTCACCGCGCGGGGCGTTGACCGCCGCGAGCAGTGCCGCGTCCCCGCGTTCACCGGCGCCGGGGCGGCCGAACACCTCGTCGGTGAAGCCGGCCACCTCGCGGCCGCGGGTGTGGAACTGGCGGCGCCGGCGCATGTTCTCCGGGGCCGCCCCGGTGGCGACGTAGAACGCGCGGGCCGCCGGTGCCCGCCAGTCGAGCAGCACCGGTTCGTAACCGTTCTCCTCGTCGAAGAGCCCGATCCGGCCGATGTAGGAGTGCTCGCCCGACACGCTGTCCAACCGGCCGAAGCAGAGGCCGTTGTCCGCCACGTCCAGCCGTTTCACCTCCTTGGCCGTGGCGCGCACCGCGACGTCCCGTTCCATCGGCGTCCCGCCGGTCCCGCGCAGGGCGGCCCGGTGCGCTTCCCGTGCCCGCGCCCGCTCGGCGTCCAGTCTCGTGTAGAGCCCGGCGATGTGCTGCCGCTCGGACCGCAGTTCCTCTTCGTACCCCTGGCTTGACACATGCCCCTCGCAACGTTTAAACTGAAGTTACATTCGGCGGTCTGTCCATTGGCTTATGGAAGACACGCCGATTTTTTATTGTCCCCGCCGTGTCAAGCCCGGCCGTTTCGCGGCGATTTTCCTTCGGTTTCCGGCTGGTCACCGGTGCCCGGATCGAGGGGCTCACCCGGGGGTGGCGAAGCCGTGTCGTCCTTCGACGACGATCGGGTCGAGCGACTGCTGCACGTCCGGTTCCGCGTCCTGGCCGAACCCGGAGCCGGACATCGGCCAGCGCGGCTAGGCCGTGTTTCAAAGGTCCGGGCGTGGTGCTGGCGTGTCAGTGAACGAATAGACGAGGTCTCCGGTAGACGGGTTAACGACCAAGAAAACC
>NZ_JBWKKF010000035.1:0-57162 GCF_056431745.1 Amycolatopsis sp. NPDC045836
GCTGCCGAGGCGATGGGTTTTGCCGGGGTGATGGCGGGTCCGCTGGTGCGTTCGTCGTATCGGGCGGGCCGGTTGTACGCGCAGACCAAGGCCCATCGCGGTGAGGAGCTGCCGGAGAACCTGGCGCACCTGGCTGCGCAGGGCCCCGCCGCCCAGGAGGCCACCAGCCTCCTGAGCCGGTAGAGAGAAGCGGATCAATGGCGATCAGTGTGTTCGACCTGTTTTCCATCGGCATCGGCCCGTCCAGCTCGCACACGGTCGGGCCGATGCGGGCCGCACTGACCTTTGTGGACGGTCTGGCCGCGGACGGCGACCTCGGTGCGACGGTGCGCATCAAGGCGGAGCTGTTCGGCTCGCTCGGCGCCACCGGCCACGGCCACGGCAGCGACAAGGCGGTGCTGCTCGGCCTGGCCGGTGAACGCCCGGAGTCGGTCGACACCGACCGGGTACCGGAGGTGGTCGCCGGAATGCGGGAACGCGGGCGGATCAGCCTGCGCGGTGAGCACGAGATCGACTTCGACCCGGACACCGATCTCACCCTGCACCGGCGCAAGTCGCTGCCCGCGCACCCGAACGGCATGACCTTCCAGGCGTTCGGAGCCGACGGGGCGGTGCTGCGGTCGCGCACGTTCTACTCGGTCGGCGGCGGTTTCGTGCGGGACGAGTCGTACGAAAGCGACCACGTGGTGGTCGAGGACAGCACCGAGCTGCCGTACCCGTTCCGCACCGGGGCCGACCTGCTCGCGCACTGCGTGGCGACCGGGCTGCCGATCAGCGAGATCATGCTGCGCAACGAGCTGGTCTGGCGGACGCGGGACGAGGTGCGGGCCGGGCTGCTGGAGATCTGGCAGGTGATGGCCGACTGCGTGCGGGCCGGTTGCGAGCACGACGGGGTGCTGCCGGGCGGGCTGAAGGTGCCGCGGCGGGCGCGTTCGCTGTACCAGAAGCTGGAAGCCGAAGACGGTGTCGGTGACGCGCTGTACGCGATGGACTGGGTGAGCCTGTACGCGCTGGCGGTGAACGAGGAGAACGCCTCGGGTGGCCGGGTGGTCACCGCGCCGACGAACGGTGCCGCCGGGATCATCCCCGCCGTGCTGCACTACTACCAGCGCTTCATCCGCGGTGCCTCGGAGGACGGCATCGTGACGTTCCTGCTCACCGCGGGTGCGCTCGGCTCGATCCTGAAGCAGACCGGCTCGATCTCGGGCGCCGAAGTCGGCTGCCAGGGCGAGGTCGGCTCGGCGTGCGCGATGGCCGCGGCCGGCCTCACCGAGGTGCTCGGCGGCACCCCGGCGCAGGTGGAGAACGCCGCGGAGATCGGCGTGGAACACCACCTCGGCCTGACCTGCGACCCGGTCGGCGGCCTCGTGCAGATCCCGTGCATCGAACGGAACGCCGTCGGTGCGTCGAAGGCCATCCACGCCGCCCGAATGGCCATGCGCGGCGACGGCAGCCATGTCGTCACCCTGGACAAAGCCATCAAAACCATGCGGGAAACCGGGGCGGACATGAAAATCAAATACAAGGAAACCGCCCGCGGCGGCCTGGCCGTCAACGTCATCGAGTGCTGACCGCCGGAGCGACTCCGCCGGGACACCGGCCCTCGCCCCACGAACTCCGCCAGGATGCGGTGGTTCGCAGTGCCGCCGAACCGGCGTGCGTTGCTGAGATGGGCGGCCACCTGCAAAACCGCAGCCCGGGATAGCGCGCTTGGCCCACCGGCCGGGTGCCTGGATTACCCTCACCGCATGTCCGGCGAAAAAGCGGAGGTGCCGTGAGTGCGCAGCCCGAGCGTCCGGTGGTCGCCAGTGCCGGGGAGGCGTTGTTCCGGCCGGTCCGGGCGGGCAACGCGTTCGAGGAGACGGTGGAGCGGCTGCTCCAGGCGGTCCGGCTCGGCGTGGTCGGGGCGGGTGAGCGGTTGCCGTCGGAGCGGGAACTGGCCGAGCGCCTCGGCGTCAGCCGGGTGACGTTGCGGGAGGCCATCCGGGCGCTGGCCGACGCCGGGTACGTGGAGTCCCGGCGGGGGCGGTACGGCGGGACCTTCGTCAACGCCAGTTTGCCGGCCCCGCGCGGCAAGGGCCGCAAGATCGATCCCGAGCGCCTCGACGACACGCTCTGCCTGCGCCACGTGCTGGAGACCGGCGCCGCCGAGATGGCGGCGGCGCGGTCGCTGACCCCCGGCGAGCGCCAGCACCTGACCGGCACGCTCGCCGAGACCTCGGCCAGCGACCTGGCCGACTACCGCCGCCGCGACTCGCGGTTCCACCTGGCGATCGCCGAGGTCACCGCCTCCAAATCGCTGACCACCGCGGTCGCCGACGTGCGGATGCGGGTCAACCAGTTGCTCGACGAAATCCCGCTGCTCGAACCCAATCTCGAGCATTCCAACGCCCAGCACGAAGCCGTGGTCGAAGCCATTCTCGCCGGTGACCCGGCCATGGCGCGCCGCGTCATGGCCGAGCACATCGACGGAACCGCGTCGTTGTTGCGCGGTTTCCTCAACTGACTACGGCGCGACCTGGATGTAGAGATCGACCCAGCCGTTGCCCTGGCGGCACTGCGAGTCGTACCACTCGCCGTTGCTGATGCCCTGGTAACCCCGCTGCAGGCAGGACCACCAGGCGTTCTCCCCGTAGAAGGTGTCGTAGTACCGCAGCGGGGTCGCCGCCGCGGTACCCGCCGAAACGGTGCCCGCGGTCAGCACCAGGCCGAGAATCGCAAGCCCTTTGGCCACCTTTTCACGCATATCTGAAATCACCCCAGAAAATCCGCGAGCTGCCCTTTCCGGTGTTTTCACCGCAATTCGGCCCGCTTGGCAAAGGATGTCCGGGCCCGGTTAATGCCCGCTCCGCGAAAGGCGAACGGCGGCTGAACAACGCCGGACGCAACTCCGGAGTTGTTCAAGCGTCCTTGAAGACGTGGAAGACGACGAGGTGGAGACCGCGGAGCAGCCCACCACCTGGCGCCGGGTCCGGCGCATCGGGTACGCGGTGCTGTCGCTGGTCATCCTGCTGCCGCTGACCGCCTTCGTGCTCGCCTACCTGGTGCTCGACGTGCGCAGCCCGCAGGAGGTGCTCGCCGGTCTGGACAAGACCGCCAGCCTGGCCTACGCCGACGGGTCCGAGCTGATGAAGGTGGTACCGGAAGACGGTGACCGCCTCTACGTCCGCTACGCCGACGTGCCGCCGAAGCTGCGCGACGCGATCATCGCGGTGGAGGACCCGACGTTCTGGCAGAACGAGGGCTTCGACCCGCTGGGCATCCTGCGGGCCGCGGTCACCGGGGTCGGTGGCGGCTCCGGCATCACCCAGCAGTACATCAAGAACTCCACCGGCAACGACCAGGCCAGCTACTTCCGCAAGTTCTCCGAACTGGTGCTCTCCACCAAGCTCACCCAGCAGCGCGGCAAGGAGGAGATCTTCGAGAGCTACGTCAACATCATCTCCTTCGGCCGCGGCACCTTCGGCCCGGCTTCGGCGGCGAACGCCTACTTCGGCAAGCCGCTCGCCGAACTCGGCTGGAACGAAGCGGCCTTCCTCGCCGGGATGATCCAGTCGCCGTCGACGCACGACCCAGCGGCGTCGAGCCACGCACACGCCGAGAAGCGCTGGAACTACGTCGCCGAGAAGCTGGTCACGCGTGGTTACGTGAGCGAAGCCGAGCGCGCGGAGATGCGCTACCCCGGCGACGCCGTCGTGCCGCCTGCCGAAACCCGGGCGGGACGGCTGACCTACTCCGAGTACCACGTGAAACGGCGGGTGCTGGCCGAGTTGGAGCAGCACGGCTTCGGCCTCGACCGGCTGCGCCAGGGCGGCCTGCGCATCGAAACCACGCTGGACCGCGGTGCCCAGGCCAACGGCGAAAAGGCCGTCGCCGACCAGCTGGCCGGTCAGCCCGATCACCTGCGTGCCGCACTGGTCGCGGTCGAACCGGGCACCGGCGCCATCCGGGCCTACCAGGGCGGCCGGTGGGGCGTGCGCGACTACGCCGCCGCACCGCAGCCACCCGGCTCGGCGTTCCACCCGTTCGTCGTCGCGGCCGGACTGCGGCAGGGCGAGGACCTGGACCGCAGGTACCCGGCACCGGACAGGCTGGACTACGGCGGCCGCACGGTGAAGAACGAGTCCGGGTGCGGGGCGCCCGAATGCTCGGTGCGCGACGCGGTCCGGAGTTCGGTGGACACGCCGTTCATCGAGATGACCAGGCGCTTCGGGGCGGCCGCGGTCAGCCAGGCCGCCAGGGACGCCGGCATTCCCGCGGACCTCGACGGCACGCCGACGCTGCGGGAACCCGACGGGGTGACGATCGGGCCCGGCATCGCCGTCGGCGCCTACCCGGTGCGCCCGCTGGACCTCGCCGCCGCCTACGGCACGTTCGCCGCCGGCGGTCAGCGGGCCGAGCCGTACTTCGTGCAGCGGGTCCTCGACGGCGAGGGCACGGTGCTCTACGAACACCAGGGCGCGGCCACCCCCGCCGTCGAACCCCGGGTCGCCGCGGGGGTGCTCGAGGCGCTGCGCCGCGAAGACGGCGTCGCGAAGGCGGGCTCGCACCGGTTCGGCGACACCGGTGACAACGCCGGTGCCTGGCTGGCCGCACCGGCCGCTCGACTGTCCACGGTGGTCTGGGTGGGTGCCGACGAGGAACGCCGCCTGCGGGACGCCGCCAACAACCGCGTCACCGGCGAAACCCTGCCGTCGAACATCTGGCGGGCGTTCAGGAAGTGACCAGCGCGACGGTGAGGCCGTCGTAACCCTTGTCGCCGACGGTCTGCAACGCGGTGGCGTCCACGCGCGGCTCCCCGGCGATCAGCTCGTGCAGCTCCCGCACGCCCCGCACCGACGGGTCCTCGCTGTCCGCCCGGGTGACCGCGCCACCCCGCACCACGTTGTCCACCACGATCACGCTGCCCGGCCGCGAGTACTCCAGCGCCCACCGGAAGTACGCCGGGTTGTTCACCTTGTCCGCGTCGATGAACGCCAGGTCGAACGGGCCGGTCAGCTCCGGCAGCGTGTCCAGCGCGGCCCCGACGCGGACCTCCACCCGGTCGGCCAGCCCGGCCGCCTCGAGGTTCGCCCTGGCCACCTCGGCGTGCTTCGGCTCGTACTCCAGGGTGATCAGCCTGCCGTCGGCGGGCAGCGCCCGGCCCAGCCAGATGGTGCTGTACCCGCCGAGCGTGCCGATCTCCAGGATCGACTTCGCCCCGGCCAGCTTCGCCAGCAGGAACAACAGCTTCCCCTGGAGCGGGGAGACCGCGATCGGCGGCAGCCCGCCGCGGTCGCTGGCCTCCAGCGCGGCGGTGAGCACCGGGTCCGGCGGGAGCAGGGCGCTGGTGAAGTACTGGTCGACGGCGGTCCAAGTCTGCTGGTCCATACCGGCCAACCTACTCAGCCGCGGCGGTTCGCCTTGGGGATCACCAGCGGCGTGCCGGTTTCCGGGCACGGCAGCACCGAACACGGCAACGCGAAGATCTCCTCCACGTGGGCCGCGGTGACCACTTCGTCCGGGGTGCCCGAAGCGATGATCCGGCCGTCGCGCATGGCGATCATGTGCGTGGCGTAGCGGGCCGCGTGGTTCAGGTCGTGCAGCACCGCGACCAGCGTGCGGCCCTGCTTGGCGTGCAGGTCCGCGCACAGGTCGAGGATGTCCATCTGGTGCGCGATGTCCAGGAACGTGGTCGGCTCGTCCAGCAGCAGCAGGTCGGTCTGCTGGGCCAGCGCCATGGCCAGCCAGACGCGCTGCCGCTGCCCGCCGGACAACTCGTCCACCAGCCGCTCGGCCAGCCCGTCCACCCCGGTGGCGGCCATCGCCTCGGCGACCACCTCGGCGTCGTCCGCCGACCACTGCCGCAGCAGCTTCTGGTGCGGGTACCGGCCACGGGCGACCAGGTCGGCCACGGTGATGCCGTCCGGCGCGATCGAACTCTGCGGCAGCAGCCCGAGCTTGCGCGCGACCTGCTTGGCGGGCAGCGAGGTGATCGCCTGCCCGTCCAGGTAGACCGAACCCTTGCGCGGCTTCATCATCCGGGACAGCGCCCGCAGCAGAGTGGTCTTGCCGCAGGCGTTCGGCCCGACGATCACGGTGAAGGAGTTGTCCGGGATCTCGACCGCGAGGTCTTCGGCCACGGTCCGGCCGTCGTAAGCCAGGGTCAGCGCATCGGAACGCAGCCGGTTCGAGTCAGCGATCGTGGTCACCAAGTTAGGCTAACCTACTGTCCGGTGCCGCGGCGCCAGGCCAGCCGGGTCAGCGCACCGGCGACGGCGGCCAGCGGCGGGCGCTGACGGTGGCCGCGGGCCTCCGGCGCCGATTCCGGCACCACCCGGTAGACCAGGTGCGCGGCGAACCGCGCCAGCCGGGGCGCGGCGCGGGTGGCCAGTTCGGCGGCGGTGCCTTCGGGACGGCTGACGATCTCCGGCCGCTGCTCCAGCGCCTTCACCACCAGCTTCGCCGCGCTTTCCGGGCTGGCCGCGGGCAGCGTGCGGTACAGGCCGGTCGGCGCGATCATGTCGGTCCGCACCAGCGGCATCCGCACCGAGCTGAAGGTGATGCCGTCGGACAGCGTTTCGCGACCGGCCGCCAGGCCGAACTCCTCCAGCGCCGCCTTGGACGCCAGGTAGGCGGAGAACCGCGGGGTGTCGGTCTGCAGCCCCTGCGTGGTGACGTTGACCACGTGCCCGAACCCGCGGCCGGCCATCGACGGCAGCAGGCCGAGGATCAGCCGCACCGGGCCGAAGTAGTTGATCGCCATGGTGCGCTCGAAGTCGTGGAAGCGCTCGGTGGACAGCAGCACCGACCGCCGGATCGACCGGCCGGCGTTGTTCACCAGCATGTCCACCGCGCCGTGCTCGGCGAGCACGTCCTTGACCAGCGCGTCGACCGCGTCGCCGTCGGTCAGGTCGCAGGGGTGGCAGGCGGCCTGCCCACCGGCCGCGACGATCTGGTCCCGCACCCGCGCCAGCTCGTCCCCGCGGCGGGCGACCAGCAGCACCTTGGCCCCGCGTTCGGCGATGGCCAGCGCGGACGCCTTCCCGATGCCCGAGGAAGCGCCGGTGACCAGCACCGTCCGGCCACGCAGGCGGGCACCGCGGCGCGCGCGGTCGGGGTCGAGGTTGGCCAGCCAGTAGTCGTAGAGCGGTTTCGCGTATTCGTGCAGGGAGGGCAGTTCGATGCCGCTGCCGGCCAGCGCTTCGGTGGTCGCCGCGGTGTCGAACCGGACGGCCGTGCTCAGGTGCGGCAGCACCTGCATCGGGATGCCGAGTTCCTCCAGCACCGCGCGCCGGGCGGACCGGCCGCCCGGCAGCCGGTCGACCCCGGTCGCGGCCAGGTGCCCGGCGGACCGCAGCAGGTTCGCGCCCGGCACGTGCGCGGCGATGCGCGGGCCGCCTGCCGCCCGCGCGAACGCGTTGTAGACCTCGGTCAGCGACTGCGGTCGCGGGGAAGCCAGGTGGAAGGTGCTGCCCGAGGGCAGTTCGGTGTGCATCAGGTGGTCCATCGCGGCGATCACGTAGTCGACCGGCACCAGGTTGGTGTGCCCGAGGTGCGGCCCGGCCAGCGGCAGCCGCCGGGGCAGCGCGGCCAGCCGGGAGATGGCCGGGAGGAAGTAGTACGGCCCGTCGACCTTGTCCATCTCGCCGGTGCGCGAGTCGCCGACCACCGCGGACGGCCGGTAGATGGTGTGCGAGAGCCCGCTTTCCCTGACCAGCTTCTCGGCCTCGAACTTCGTCGCGTGGTACGGCGAGGAGAAGCTCTGGCCGAGGTCGAAGTCGGCTTCGGTGAACCGCCCGGCGTGATCCCCGGCGACGGCGATCGAGGAGACGTGGTGCACCCGCGCGCCGGTGGCACGGGCGAGTTCCAGGGTGTGCCGCGTGCCGTCCACGTTGGCTTCGCGATTGGCCTGCGCACTGGCGGTGAAATCGTAGACCGCGCCGAGGTGGACCACGTGGTCGATGCGGCCCAGCGCTCCGGCGTCGACACCGAGGCCCGGTTCGGTCAGGTCGCCGGTCACCGGCACCAGCCGAGCGGTGTCCGGCCAGCGCTGCGACAGCGCGGCGAACCCGGCCCGCGAGGTTTCGCGGACCAGCGCGTACACGGTTTCCGTGCCCGGCCTGGTCAGCAGGCGCGCCACCAGGCGCTTGCCGAGGAATCCGGTGGCCCCGGTGACGAAGTAGCTGGTCATGCCGGGGAGCTTACCTACTGGCGAGTAGGTAAGCTACTCCGTGTCGTTCTGTGCGACGGTCACCACCGCGTCGCGCAGGACGGCCCGCAGCCGCCCGACGTCCAGCGGCGCGAGCACCGCCGCCTCACCCGGTGGAGCCATCAGCACCACGCTGTCGCTGCTGACGAAAACGGTCAGATCGCGTTTGCGGCCGGACAGGTCCCGGCAGCTCACCGCCCATTCGTCCCGCGCGGCCACGGCCGGGCGGGCCTTGCGTCGATGTCGCATTTCGCACTCGCCTCCTCGGTACTGGGATGCACACCGTTCGGAGCCGTGACGCGGGTGACCCGAAAGAACTACCGTCGATGGGGGAGCCAACGCGCGAAGGAGCGGGTGATGTCCGGACCCCGGCGGATCGTGATCATCGGCGGCGGCTTGGCCGGGGCGGGGGCCGCCGCGGCGCTGCGCGACCGCGGCCACCGCGGCGAGGTGCTGCTGTTCGGCGCGGAGGCGCACCGGCCGTACGAGCTGCCCGCGTTGTCGAAGGGGCTGCTGCTCGGCGAGGCCGAGGAACCCGACTGGGTCCGCGACCAGAACTTCTTCACCGAGCACGACATCACCCTGCGGCTCGGCACCAGGGTCACCCGGGTGGAGCTGGGCGCGCGGCTGGTGCTGGACGCCGCCGGCGGGGAGCACCGGTACGACCGGTTGCTGCTGGCCACCGGTTCGAGGCCGCGCTCGCTGCCGGTGCGGGGCGCGGACCTGGCCGGCATCCACACCCTGCGCACCCTCGACGACGCGCTCGCGCTGCGGGCCGCGTTCGCCAAGGCCGACCGGGTGGTCGTCATCGGCTCGGGCTGGCTGGGTTCGGAGGCCGCCGCGGCCGCGCGACGGCACGGTGCCGAGGTGACGGTGGTCGGCATGGAGGCCACGCCGCTGGAGCGCGTGCTCGGCGCCGAGGTCGGCGGGGTGTTCCGCGACCTGCACGCCGAGCAGGGGGTGCGGTGGCGGCTGGGCACGTCGGTGGCGGACTTCGTCGGTGACGAGGGCGCGGTGACCGGCGTGCGGCTGACCGGCGGCGCGGTGCTGGAAGCCGACGTGGTCCTGCTCGCCGTCGGCGCCGCGCCGGAGGCCGGGCTCGCGCAGGTGGCGGGGCTGGACCTGGCCGAGGACGGTGGCGTCTGCGTCGACGCCACCCTGCGCACGGCGGCGCCGGAGGTCTACGCCGCCGGGGACGTCGCCTCCCACTTCCACCCGGGGTACGACCGGCGCATCCGGGTCGAACACTGGGCGAACGCCAAGAACCAGGGGGAACACGTCGCCGGGAACCTGCTCGGCGAGCACGAACCGTACCGGCGAACCCCCTACTTCTTCAGCGATCAATACGACCTGGGCTGCGAGTACCGGGGTCTCGCGGACCCGGCCTCCGACCGCTTGGTGGTGCGCGGCGACCTGGCTTCGCGGGAGTTCATCGCCTTCTGGCTGAACGGTGCCCGGGTGACCGCGGCCATGAACGTCAACGTCTGGGACCACGGGGACGCGCTCGAGCACCTGGTGGACAGCGGCACCCCGGTCACCGACGAGCAGTTGCGCCGCGGGGAGTTCGGTTAGGGGCGCTTCGGCAGGGTGAGGAAGGCGATCAGCGCGGCCAGCGTGAACCCGGTCATCACCACGGCCATCGGCACCGCGGAACCCTGACCGCCCAGGCCGACCAGCGGCGTGGCCAGCCCGCCGACGACGAACTGCAGCACGCCCAGCAGCGCCGACGCCGACCCGGCCGTGCGCGGGTGCTCGGCCATCGCCAGTGAGGTGGCGTTCGGCATGATCAAGCCGATGCTGGCCACCAGCAGGAACAACGGCGGCAGCAGCACCGCCAGCGGCAGGTGCAGCGAGGTCGCCAGCAGCACGCCGAGCGCGCCGACGCTGGCCAGGCCGAGGCCGAACCGCAGCAGCGCGCGTTCGCTGAACCGGCCGACGACCCGGCCGTTGACCTGCCCCAGCGCGACGATGCCGATGCCGTTCAGGCCGAACACCAGGCTGTACTGCTGCGGGCTCAGCGCGTAGACGTCCTGCAGCGCGAACGACGAACCGGCGATGTAGGCGAACACCGCCCCGAACAGCAGGCCGGACGCCAGCGCGTAGCCGACGAAGTTCCGGTCGCGCAGCAGCCCGCCGTAGGTGCGCATGATCGGCTTGAACCGGGCCGGACGACGGTGCTCCACCGGCAGGGGTTCGGGCAGGAACAACGCCGAGACGACCATCAGCAGCGCGCCGAACACGGTCAGCACCACGAAGACCCCGCGCCACGAGGTGAAGTTGAGCACCTGGCCGCCGACGATCGGCGCCAGGATCGGCGCCAGGCCGTTGACCAGCATCAGCATCGAGAAGAACCGCGTCATCGCGATGCCGGAGAACAGGTCGCGCACGGTCGCCCTGGCGATCACGATGCCGGCCGCGGCACCGACCGCCTGGAGCGTGCGCGCGGCGATGAGCAGGCCGGCCGTCGGGGCGAGGGCGCACAGGACCGAGGCCACCACGTAGATCGCCAGTCCGGCGACCAGCGGCTTGCGGCGGCCGACGGCGTCCGAGAGCGGGCCGAGCACGATCTGGCCGATCGCCAGCCCGACGATGAACGCGCTGAGCGTGAGCTGCAGGGTGGCGTCCGAGGTGTGCAGGTCGCTGGTCATCACCGGCAGCGCGGGCAGGTACATGTCGATCGACAGCGGCCCGAACGCGGACAGCCCGCCGAGGATGAGCACGTACCGCGCGAGGCCCCGCTGCTTGCTCGGGCGCACGCCCCCGACCGCCTGGACCTGTTCGGTAGTACTCATGCACGCTCCCCGCCGTCGAACTCAGCTTCCCCCGCTAACTTGCATAGCGCCACTAAATATTCCCGGCTGTGAGCCACCGCACTGGGCTGGGAGACCGGTACGCTTGTAGTGCACCCAACCGAAGGGAAGCATGGGCCGAAGCGACGCGTTCCGCACGCGCCACCGGTCCACCCTCATCCTGTTCCTGCTGGTCGTGCAGTTGTGGATCGCCGCGGCGCCGACCGGGACGCCGGTCGTGCACGAGCCGCACCACCTCGGCTCGCTGGCCGCCGAACCCCTGCCGGAACCGCTCACCAGCCGGTCCGCCCCCGCGCCGGTTTTCACCCAGATAGCCGTGCTGCCGCCGGAGGCCGCGGCACCGCCCGCACCGGTCGAGCACCGCACCGAGCACATCGCGCCACCGCACGCCGATCCCGGCCACCCCGGTGATCCGGCGGGCGCCCGCGGCCCGCCTTCGCGCTAGCGGATCCACGTCCTCGCACCCGTCGCCGCGGCGACGGGTGTTCCCGCTGCGCACCAAAGGAGTTCCCCATGGCCACCGGTCATGCCCTGCTCGCGGTCGGCGGTGCCTTCCTCGCCGCCGGCCTGCTCGCCCGCCTCGGCGCCCGGATCGGGCTGCCCACCATCCCCCTGTTCATGCTGGCCGGTTTCCTGTTCGGCCCCAACACCCCCGGGCTGTCACTGGTGGACGACCCGGGGGAGCTGTCCGTGCTGGCCGGGCTCGGCCTGGTCTTCCTGTTGTTCTACCTCGGCCTGGAGTTCTCCCTGGACGACCTGCTGGCCGGTGGGAAGAAGCTGGTCGGCGCCGGGATCGGTTACCTGGTGCTGAACATCGGCGGCGGGCTCGCCTTCGGCTTCGCGCTCGGCTGGGGCACCAGGGAGGCACTGGTGATCGCCGGTGCCATCGGCATCTCGTCCTCGGCGATCGTGACCAAGCTGCTGCTGGAAACCCGCCGGATGAACAATCCCGAGTCCCGCCTGACCATGGGCATCATCGTGATCGAGGACGTCTTCCTCGCGCTCTACCTCGCCCTGCTGCAGCCCGTGCTCAGCGGTGCCGACGACTTCCTCGCCGCGCTCGCCGACTTCGGCAAGGCGTTCGCCTTCCTGCTGGTGCTGGCCGCGCTCGCGCGCTGGGGCGGGCGCGTGGTGTCGAAGCTGTTCGGCTCCGCCGACGACGAACTGCTCACCGTCTGCTTCGTCGGGGTCGCCGTGCTGGGGGCGGCGCTGGCCGAGGAGGTCGGCGTGTCCGACGCGATCGGCGCGTTCATGGTCGGCATGATGCTCGGTGGCTCGAAGGCCGCCCCGCGCATCCACCAGCTGGTGCTGCCGCTGCGGGACGCCTTCGGCGCGTTGTTCTTCTTCATCTTCGGCCTGAGCATCGACCCGCGGGCGGTCGGCACGGTGGTGGTACCGGTGCTGGTCGCGGTGGCGCTGACCGTGGTGCTGAACCTGGCGGCCGGGGCGTTCGCCGCCAGACTGCACTCCTTCGACCGCCAGCAGGGGGTCAACGTCGGGCTGACCGTGCTCACCCGCGGCGAGTTCTCCCTGGTGCTGGCCACCATGGCCACCGCGGCCGGACTGGACGCCAGGGTCGCCCCGTTCATCGCCGGTTACGTGCTGCTGCTGGCGATCATCGGCCCGCTCGCGGTGATCCGTTCGGAGTGGCTCACCCGTAGGCTGCTGCCAGTGAAGACGAGGAGGCAGCGGTGACCCGGTTCGGCGGCTACCAGAACGAGATCTACCTTCAGGGGCTCGGCGGCGCGAAGCCGCTGTTCTCCACCGATCCGACCAAGCTGGAGGAGTCGGCGTCACACCTGCTCGACCCGGGGCCGTACGCCTACGTCGCCGGTGGCGCGGGCTCGGCGGCCACCGTGCGCGCCAACCGCGAGGCGTTCGACCGCTGGCGGATCGTGCCGCGCATGCTGACCGGCGCCACCGACCGGCAGCTGTCGACGTCGGTGCTGGGCACCGAGCTGCCCGCGCCCGTGGTGCTCGCGCCGATCGGCGTGCAGTCGATCGTGCACCCCGATGCCGAACTGGCCACCGCGCGGGCGGCGGCGTCGCTGGGGGTGCCGATGATCCTGTCCACCGCCTCGTCCACCTCCATCGAAGAGGTCGCCGCGGCGAACGGCGCCGGCCCGCGCTGGTTCCAGCTGTACTGGCCCGGCGACCCCGACGTCTGCGCCAGCATCCTGGCCAGGGCGAAGAAGGCGGGGTACACGGTGCTGGTGGTCACCCTGGACACCTGGACGCTGGCCTGGCGCCCGGCCGACCTCGACCAGGCGTACCTGCCCTTCCTCGGCGGCGAGGGCATGGCCGTGCCGTTCACCGACCCGGCGTTCCGCGCGCTGCTGGAGAAGACCCCGGAGGAGGACCCGCCCTCGGCCATCCTGCGCTGGATCTCGCTGATCACCGGCAGCGACCGCACCTGGGAGCAGCTGACCTTCCTGCGCGAGCACTGGGACGGCCCGATCGTGCTCAAGGGCATCCAGCACCCCGACGACGCGCGGAAGGCGGTGGACGCGGGCATGGACGGCATCGTGGTGTCCAACCACGGCGGCCGCCAGGTCGACGGCGCGATCGCCTCGCTGGACGCGCTGCCCGGCATCGCCGCCGCCGTCGGCGACCGGATCGAGGTGCTGTTCGACTCGGGCGTGCGCACCGGCGCCGACGTGGTCAAGGCGCTGGCGCTCGGGGCGAAGGCGGTGCTGCTGGGCCGCCCGTACGTCTACGGCCTGGCGCACGCCGGTGAGGACGGCGTGCGGCACGTGCTGCGCGGCCTGCTCGCCGACTTCGACATGACCATGGGGCTGTCAGGCAACGCCGACGTCGCCGCGCTCGGCGCCGAGGTGCTCGCGCGGGCCTAGCGGGCGGCGGGCCCCCAGCCAGCCGGCCAGGCACAGCACCACACCCGCCGAAATCGCCAGCACGCAGGCGACGTCGGTGTGGTAGGTGGTGGCGGGCCACACGCCGGTCGGCAGGTCGACCAGGTACCAGTACAGCGAGGAGACAGCCATGTCACCGAGCACCACGCTGGTCACCACACCTGCCGCACCGGCGGCGGCGACCCCGCGGTAGAGCGCCCGGCTGCCCGCGCCGAACACCCGGAAGGCACCGATCCCGGCCGCGGTCAGGCCGAGCATGGTGAGCAGGGAGTCGAGGATGAAACCGGGCCCCGAATCCAGTTCCGGTGCGGGTTCGCGCTCGATCGCGCTCTGGTAGACCGAGGCGAGCGAGGCCGCGTCCGCGTTCGCCGCGCTGGGCCCGGCGACCTCGGTGACCTCGGGCAGGCCCCTGAGCCCCCAGCTCACTTCGATCCTGCCCTCGATCTTCGAGGTGATCCCGGGCGCGTTCTGCCTGGTCAGTTCCGCGGTCACCCAGGGCCCGGCGGAGGCGGTCGCGGCCAGCACCAGCCCCGCCACCACGGCGATCAGGCCGGGCAGGCGGGGCTGCCAGCGAGGGAGCGTTTCACCGGTCACGGCCGACAAGGGTATTGCCTCGGCCGTGCGCTGGGTCACGGGACGCGGTAATTCGGCGGCAACGGCGATCACCCGGCGGTATTCTTGATGCCGTATGTCTGCGAAAACCCCCCTCGATGGCCTCCGGTCCCGCCTGCCGGAACTGATGCCGCGCGACCGGGCCCGGCTGCGGCGGCGGCTCGAAGGTGCCCGCAAGGCGCGTGACCTCGAAGCGGTCGCGGCCCGCATCGAGGCGGACATCACCGCCGCCGAGCAGCGCGTGGCCGGTCGCCGGGCCGCGGTGCCGGAGGTGGAGTACCCGGCGGAGCTGCCGGTCAGCCAGCGCAAGGACGACATCGCCGCGGCCATCCGCGACCACCAGGTGGTGATCGTGGCGGGGGAGACCGGGTCGGGCAAGACCACGCAGCTGCCGAAGATCTGCCTGGAACTCGGCCGCGGGGTGCTCGGCCAGATCGGGCACACGCAACCGCGGCGGCTGGCCGCGCGCACGGTGGCCGAGCGCATCGCCGAAGAGCTGCGCAGCCAGGTCGGCGAGACCGTCGGCTACAAGGTGCGCTTCACCGACCAGGGGGACGAGAACACCCTGGTGAAGCTGATGACCGACGGCATCCTGCTGGCCGAGATCCAGGGCGACCGGATGCTCCGGCAGTACGACACGCTGATCATCGACGAGGCGCACGAACGCAGCCTCAACATCGACTTCATCCTCGGTTACCTCAAGCAGCTGCTGCCGCGCCGCCCCGACCTCAAGGTGATCATCACCTCGGCCACCATCGACCCGGAGCGGTTCTCGCGGCACTTCGACGACGCCCCGATCGTCGAGGTCTCCGGCCGCACCTATCCGGTCGAGGTGCGGTACCGGCCGATCACCGACCCCGACGACGCTGATGCCCCCGATGCCGACCGCGACCAGATCTCGGCGATCTCGGACGCGGTCGCCGAGCTGTCCGCCGAGGGGCCGGGCGACATCCTGGTGTTCCTCTCCGGGGAGCGCGAGATCCGCGACACCGCCGACGCACTGTCCAAACAGGACCTCCGGGGGACCGAGATCCTGCCGCTGTACGCGCGGTTGTCCTCGGCCGAGCAGCACCGGGTGTTCCAGCGGCACACCGGGCGCCGGGTGGTGCTGGCCACCAACGTCGCCGAGACCTCGCTGACCGTGCCGGGCATCAAGTACGTGGTCGACCCGGGCACCGCGCGCATCTCCCGGTACAGCCACCGCACCAAGGTGCAGCGGCTGCCGATCGAAGCGATTTCGCAGGCGTCGGCCAACCAGCGCAAGGGCCGCTGCGGGCGCACCTCGGACGGCATCTGCATCCGGCTGTACTCCGAGGACGACTTCCTCGCCCGGCCGGAGTTCACCGACCCGGAGATCCTGCGCACCAACCTCGCCTCGGTCATCCTGCAGATGACCTCGCTCGGCCTCGGCGACATCGCCGCCTTCCCGTTCGTCGAGCCGCCGGACCGCCGCCAGATCACCGACGGCGTGAACCTGCTCCAGGAACTCGGCGCTTTCAGTGCTTCCACCGCCTCGGCGACCGAGGTCGGGGACCGGCTCACCGACGTCGGCCGCAAGCTCGCCCAGCTCCCGGTGGACCCGCGGCTCGGCCGCATGGTGCTGGAGGCGGCGAAGCTCGGCTGCGTGCGCGAGGTGCTGGTGATCGCCTCCGCGCTGTCCATCCAGGACCCGCGCGAGCGCCCGGCGGACAAGCAGCAGGCGGCGGGCGAGAAGCACGCCCGGTTCGCCGACAAGACCTCGGACTTCCTCGCCTACCTCAACCTGTGGAACTACCTGCACGAGCAGCAGCGCGAGCTGTCCGGCAACCAGTTCCGCAAGCTGTGCAAGGCGGAGTTCCTCAACTACCTGCGCGTGCGCGAGTGGCAGGACGTGCACAGCCAGCTGCGGCGGCTGACCAAGCAGCTCGGGGTCACCCCGAACACCACCGACGCCGACCCGCAGCAGGTGCACACCGCGCTGATCTCCGGACTGCTCTCGCACATCGGCCTCAAGGACCCCGCCAAGGGCGACTACCTCGGTGCCAGGGGCGCGCGGTTCTCCGTCTTCCCCGGTTCGGCGTTGTTCAAGAAGCAGCCGCGCCTGGTGATGTCCGCGGAACTGGTGGAGACCTCGCGGCTGTGGGGCCGGGTCAACGCCCGCATCGAGCCGGACTGGGTGGAGCCGCTGGCCGCGCACGTGGTCAAGCGCACCTACTCCGAGCCGCACTGGGAGCGCAAGCAGGGCGCGGTGGTGGCGCTGGAGAAGGTCACCCTCTACGGCGTGCCGCTGGTGGCCGACCGCCGGGTGAACTACGGGCGCATCGATCCGGAGCTGTCCCGCGACCTGTTCATCCGCAACGCGCTGGTCGAGGGCGACTGGCAGACCAACCACCGGTTCTTCCACGAGAACCGGGCGCTGCTCGCCGAGGTCGAGGACCTCGAGCACCGGGCCCGCCGCCGCGACATCCTGGTCGACGACCAGACCCTGTTCGAGTTCTACGACCAGCGCCTCGGTGCCGAGGTGGTCTCCGCCCGCCACTTCGACACCTGGTGGAAGAAGACCCGGCGCGAGCAGCCCGACCTGCTCAGCTTCGAGAAGTCGATGCTGATCAACGCCACCGCCGGGGACGTCAGCGCCGCCGACTACCCGGACACCTGGACCACACCCGACGGCATCCGGCTGAAGCTGACCTACCAGTTCGAGCCGGGCACCGACGCCGACGGCGTGACCGCGCACGTGCCGCTGCCGGTGCTGAACCAGGTCACCGCCGACGGTTTCGACTGGCAGGTGCCCGGCCTGCGCGAGGAACTGGTCACCGCGTTGATCAAGTCGCTGCCGAAGCCGATCCGCCGCAACTTCGTGCCCGCCCCGGACACCGCGAAGCTGGCGCTGTCGCGGGTCGGCCCGGCCGACGGCCCGCTGCTCGACGTGCTGGCCGACGAGCTGGAGGCGTTGCGCGGGGTGCCGATCCCGCCGGACTCCTGGCAGCTCGGCACCGTGCCGGAACACCTCAAGGTCACCTTCCGGGTGGTCGACGGCAAGAAGACCCTCGCCGAGGGCAAGGATCTCGAAGCGCTGCGGCAGCGGCTGACCGGCGAGCTGCGGGCGTCGATCTCGAAGGCCGCCGACAACGTGGAGCGCGCGGTCAGCTCGCCCGCGTTCGGCGAGGTGCCGAAGGTGTTCGAGCGCAAGCAGCGCGGACTCGAGGTCAAGGCGTACCCGGCGCTGGTGGACGAGGGTGAGACGGTCGCCGTCCGGATGCTGGAGACACCGGCCGAGCAGGCGCACTCGATGTGGCTCGGCACGCGGAAGCTGTTGCGGCTCAACGTGCCGTCGCCGATGAAGTTCATCAACCGGAACCTGGGCAACCAGGCGAAGCTGGTGCTCAACCGGAATCCGCACGGCAGCGTGGCGGCGCTGCTGGAGGACTGCGTCAACTGCGCGATCGACGAGCTGATGGCCGCCGGCGGCGGGCCCACCTGGGACGAGGCCGGCTTCGCCGTGCTGCTGCAGCGGGTGCGGGCCGGGTTGAACGCCACGGTGGTGCGGGTGCTCGCCGACGTGGAGCAGGTGCTGCGGGCCTCGATCGACGTGGAGACGCGGCTGGCCGAGGTGCGCGGCCCGGCGCTGGCGGAGTCGCTCGCCGACATCCGCGAGCAGCTCGGTGAGCTGGTGTTCCCCGGGTTCGTCACCGCCACCGGGTCGGCGCGCCTGCCGGACCTGGTGCGTTACCTGCGGGCGATCGAGCGGCGGCTGGACAAGCTGCCCAGCGATCCCGCCCGCGACGTCGAGCGCCTGCGTGAAGTCCACTGGCTGAGAGACGAGTACCGATCCCTTGTGGACGCGCAACCCCGTGGGACATCCTCGGCGGCACTGCGGGACGTGCGCTGGATGATCGAGGAGCTCCGGGTCAGCTTCTTCGCCCAGACGCTGCGCACCGCTTATCCGGTATCGGTGAAGCGGGTGCTGCGCGCCATGGACGACGCGGTGGTCCCCGCCTGAGGCAGGGGAGCGGACATGAAGAAGCTGATCGCGGTGGCGGCGGTCGCGCTGGCGGCCGGAGTCGGCGGGGGAGTGGCCGCGGCCGGGCCCTCGTCGTCCTCGGCCGGGGTGCCGGGTGACGCGTACAAGCGCACCGAGTTGTACTTCGGCTCGGTGAAGCCGGACGGTTCGGAGGTCACGCCCGCCGAGTTCGAGGTCTTCGTGGACAAGGAGGTCACCCCGGCGTTCCCGGACGGCCTCACCCGCCTCGAAGGCAACGGCCAGTGGCGCGATGCGAGCGGGCAGATCGTCAAGGAGCGGTCGTACGTGCTCATCCTGCTCTACCCGGTGGGCGACCGGGCCGCCAACGGTGAGATCCAGGAGATCCGCGAGGACTACAAGCGCTACTACGAGCAGGAATCCGTGCTGCGCACCGACAGCGTGGAGAAGGTCTCCTTCTGAGCAGAACCCGAAGGTCGGGGAGGGTGCGACGCGGCCGGGGTGACGAGCATCGTTGCCATGACCTTCGTACTCGTGCACGGCTCCAGCGGCGCGTCGTGGACCGGCGTCCAGCGTGAACTGGCGTTGCTCGGGCACCGTTCACTCGCGGTCGACCAGGGCACCTTCGGCGATGGCGGGCGTCACCTTCGCCGACGGGGTGGCGCACGTGATCGACGTGGTGCGCCGGGTGCGGGAGCACGGCCCGGTGGTGCTGGTCGGCCGGGCGGCCGAGCTGCGCGCGCTGGCCGCCGCGGTGACCAGGCCGCCTGCCACGCCGATGTGCTGTCGCGTGGTGACGTGGCGATCACCGTCGAAGCCGTCATCGGTTCGCCCTCCTGCTGGACGCCCACGCCCCGAAGCAGCTCGCGCGAATCTCCTCTACCGCAAACCCCGCATCGCGCGGCCAGGCGGCTCAGCGAACCGGGGCCCGGCCCAGCGCGGTCACTTGGCGTCGGCGTAGCTGTCGACGGTGGCGATGTGGAGGGGGAAGTGGACCGGGCAGGAAGCGCCGAAGACCAGCGCCGAAGTCGTTTCGACGGCCTCGGTGATGCGGCGCTCCACCTCCGCCGCCAGCTCCGCGGGGGTGTGCACGATGACCTCGTCGTGCTGGAAGAAGACCAGGTGCGCCGGGGCGGGCAGGCTCAGCCGCAGGGTGGCGATCAGCACGGCCGTCCAGTCCGCGGCGCTGGCCTGCACGACGAAGTTCCGCGTGAACCGCCCCCAGTCGCGGGCGGCGCGCAGGGCTCGGGCGTCGGCGGAGCCGGAGGCGTCACCGGTGAGGGCGCGCCAGGCGGCCGACGGGGCCGGTGAGGTCCGGCCGAGGCGCGAGACCACGCGTTCACCGCGTTCGCCCGCCACCGCGGCGTGTTCCACATAGGACACCGCCGCCGGGAAGCGCTGGCGCAGCAGGGCCAGCAGCGGGCCCGCCTCCCCGGAGGTGCCGCCGTACATCGCCGACAGCATGGCGATCTTCGCCCGGCCGCGGTCGTCCAGGTCGCCGGTGCGCGGGCCCGGCACGGTCCGGCCACCGGCGAACATGGCCTCGGCCAGGCTGGTGTACAGGTCCGTCGCCCCGGACACCTCGGCCAGGCGGCGATCCCCGGACAACGCGGTCAGCACCCGCGGCTCCAGCTGCGCCGCGTCGGCGACCACCAGCTTCCACCCCGGATCCGCCCGCACGCACACCCGCAGCGTCCGCGGGATCTGCAGCGCGGCACCCCCGCCGCTGGCCCACCGCCCCGACACCACCCCGCCGACCACCCACACCGGCCGGAACCGGTTCCCCCGCACCCACGTGTCCAGCCACGCCCACCCGGTGGCCGAGTGCAGCCGCGCCAGTTCCTTGTACTCCAGCAGCGGCGCCACCGCCGGGTGGTCGATCCGCCGCAGCACGTGCGCCCGTGCCGACGGCACGTCGATGCCCGCGTGCGCGAACGCCTTCACCACACCCGGCGGGTGGTCCGGGTTGACCGCCCGGCCGCCGAAGGCCGCGCTGATCTCCTCCACCAGCTCCACCAGCCGCCGCGGCCGCTGCCCGGCCGGAACCCGCGGGCCGAGCAGTTCGGTGAGCAGCTCGTCGTGCACGTCGGCGCGCCACGGCAGCCCGTCGTGCGCCATCTCGGCGGCGGCCAGCCCGCTCGCCGACTCGGCCGCGGTCAGCAGCCGGAACCGCTCCGGGTGCGGGGTCGCCGCGATCCGGCGCTCCTGCGCGTCGAGCACCGCCTCCGCCGCGTCGACCGCCCGCGTGCCCGGCGGCAGCCCGGACCCGCGCGGGTCGAACAACGCCTCCTGCGCCGACTCGTGCGGTGGCGGGGGATCGGGTGGCGGCTCCAGCCCGTGCAGCCGCGCCCACGCCCCGGCCAGCCCCTTCGGCTCGCCCGACCGGCCCTCCGCCGCCAGCAGCAGCCCTTCGACCAGGGACAGGTCGTGCCCGCGCGCCACCCGCACCCCGGCCCGCAGCAGCACCGGGTACACCTGGTCGGCCGCCGGGAACACCCAGCGCGGCCGGTGCGCCCGCTCCAGCTCGGCGACGCGCTCGGCCAGCCCGGCCGCGTCCACTTCGGCCGGTTCGGCCGAGCCGCGTTCACGCAGCGAGAACTTCCCCTCTCCTTCGTCCGCCACCAACATGTGCACGCCGAATATTGTGCGCCTCACCACCGACAGAAACCGATCCCCTCGACAAGGGCGCGGCGCGCCGAATACTGTCGAACTGCGCATACCGACGGTATGGCAAATCTCGGCCGCTGCAGCAACGGAGGTGCCCGGATGAGATACCCGACCACTGTTTCCGAGCTGGTCACCAAGGTGACGGACACGGCGCGGAGCGTCGGGGTGCTGTGGCAGGCCGGCCTCGTCCCCTTCCCCCGGCTCGACGAAGGGCTGCGGTCGCTGGTCGCGGTGCGCAAGTTCGGCCCGTTCGCCGGGGCCAACCACATCTCCGCCCGCCGCGACCCGAGCGCGGTCGGCCTGGTCGACGAACTGGGCCCGCTCACCTTCAAACAGCTCGACGACCGGTCGAACGCACTGGCCAGGGCCTGGGCGGACCGCGGCATCGGGGTCGGCACCATGGTCGCCGCGCTCTGCCGCGACCACCGCGGCCTGGTGCTCGCCACGCTGGCCACCGGCAAGCTCGGCGCCCGCCTGCTGCTGATGAACACCGGGTTCGCCAAACCGCAGCTGACCGACGTGGCCCGCCGCGAGCGGGTCAAGGCGCTGGTCTACGACGAGGAGTTCACCGAGCTGCTCGACGGCGTGGACGTCGCCGAAGGCGACCGGTACCTCGCCTGGACCGAGGGCGCCAGGAGCCAGGACGTGCCGGTGCTCGACGAGCTGATCGCCGGCACCGACGACCGCCCGCTGCCCGCCCCGGCCAAGCCCGGCGGGTTCGTGCTGCTGACCAGCGGCACCACCGGCACGCCGAAGGGGGCACCGCGGCCGAAGATCTCCGGGCTCGACTCGGCGCAGCTGCTCGACCGCGTCCCGCTGCGCGTGGGGGAGAGCACCTTCCTGGCCGCGCCGATGTTCCACGCCACCGGCCTCTCGCAGTCCATCCTGTCCTTCGCGCTCGGCTCGAAGGTGGTGCTGCGCCGCAAGTTCGACCCGGAAGCCACGCTGCGCGGGATCGCCGAGCACCGGTGCACCGCGCTGGTGGTGGTGCCGACCATGCTGCAGCGGATCGTCGACCTCGGCCCGGAGGTGATCGGCCGGTACGACACCTCGTCGCTGCGCATCATCTTCGTCGCCGGTTCGGCGCTCTCGCCGGACCTCGGCAACCGCGCGACCAAGCTGTTCGGCGACGTGGTGCACAACCTCTACGGCTCCACCGAGGTCGCGGTGGCCACGGTGGCCACCCCGGAGGACTGGCGCCGGGCGCCGGGCACGGTCGGCCGGGCGCCGGTCGGCTGCAAGGTGGCGCTCTACGACGAGAACGGGCGGCGGATCACCGAGCCGGGGGTGACCGGGCGGGTGTTCGTCGGCAGCGGCCTCAGCTTCACCGGCTACACCGACGGCAGGCACAAGGAAATCATCGACGGCCTGCTGTCCAGCGGTGATGTCGGGCACTTCGACGAGAACGGCCTGCTGTTCATCGACGGGCGCGATGACGAGATGATCGTCTCGGGTGGTGAGAACGTCTTCCCGATCGAAGTGGAGAACCTGCTCGTCGAACGCGAAGACGTGGTTGAGGCCGCGGTGATCGGGGTGGACGACGAGGAGTTCGGCCAGCGCCTCAAGGCGTTCGTGGTCCCGGCTCAGGGTGCTGACCTGGGCGAAGAGGAGATCCGGGCGTACGTGAAGGCGAACCTGGCGCGGTACAAGGTGCCGCGCGAGGTGGAGTTCCTCGGCGAGCTGCCGCGCAACGCGACCGGCAAGGTGCTCCGGTCAGCGCTGAAATAGCTGCCCTCGCCTCACCGCGAGGTCGCGCCGGTCATCGGAGTGGGGCGTCGGGCCGCCCAGCGGCACGGCGTGCTCCGATGATCGGCTCAAGAGCGACCTCGCCGCTTCGCCGGAGGCGAAGCCAATACTTTAGTAGGTCAGGTCCACTCGATGCCGAAGACGCCGGGGCCGAAGTCGAGGGCGACCGCGTGGACCGCGTTCGCGTCGTCGATTTTCAGTTCCCGGCGGGCTTCGGGCCCGCCGGCGTTCCGCCGGGTGTACTGCCAGCACTTGTCCGGTGCATTGTCCTTCTCGAAACGCACTTCCAGCAGGTATTCGCGCACCGGCCGGTGGAATTCGCGGAACTGCACCCGCGGCGGTCCCTCGTCGACCACGGAGTACTCGATCAGCTGCGTCTCACCGCGGTCGATGGGCCGGTCGAACAGCAGTTCCGCGACGGTCAGCCCGTGCTCGGGATCCACCTCGACCTGGCCGACGTGGCAGTTGCGCAGGGCGGTCAGTTCGGGAGCGGCCGGCTGCCCCTGGTCGTGCACCAGCAGCCACCGGTCCTGCCCGTCCGCGGTGGCCTGGAACACCGCCCGCGCGGTGACCACCCGCTGACCGTCATCCTCCGACACCGCACAGTGGTCGTGCAGGCCGACGAGCTTGAGGGGCTGCTGCCCTTCGAGGGCGTGGGGCGCGCCGATGCGCGCCAGCATCGGCTGCAGCACGGTCTGTGCCGGACTGGGCACGGAGCGGCCCCGGCGCGACGACGCACCACGCGGCCGGGGCGGCGGGAGCAGGCCCAGCAGGGCGCCGCTGGTCAGCTCCAGCACCTCCTCCAGCACCCGCACCGCGGAAATGGAACTGGCCCGTTCCGGCTGCCGCTTTCCGGACTGCCAGTAACTGAGCGCGGTCACGCTGACCGAAACCCCGCGCGACTGCAATCGGGCCTGCACGCGGTCCAGGCTCAGGCCGCTGACCGAAATGGCTCCCCGCAGCGCGGTGGCGAAAGCGTTCGGCTCCTCGTTCACCCGATTCCCGCCCCCAGACTCCGGCTACTCGTCGGTAACGATAGGGACAACATTAGCAGTGATCTGTAACGACTCCGGTTGGTAGCTTCGTGCTAAACTATACTCCGAACGGAGTAGCCACATACGGGTGAACGGCCCAGTACTGGTAACTGTGAATCATTGCCGGGGCCTCGGCCGCCGGGATTGCATGGCTGCCACGCAACCAGGTCGGGAACGAGAAAGGCAGCTCATGGCGAACTCTCGGAAGCTTCGGCGCGGGACCACGGCTGGTGTCGCCGCCGCGGGCATCACGGCGGCGGTCGCCGCTTTCACCGCGGCCCCCGTGCAGGCGGCTGAAGGCCAGATCCTCGGCGCCAACGACGCCAACGCCGTCGCGGACAGCTACCTCGTCGTGCTGAAGAGCACGCAGGCCGGCGGCGACGTCAAGGCGGCGGTGAGCACCCAGGCGCAGACCCTGGCTTCGCAGTACGGCGCCGAGGTCGGCCGGACCTACAGCTCGGCGCTCGAAGGCTTCTCGGTCAAGGCCACCGAGGCCGAGGCCAAGCAGCTGGCCGCCGACTCGAAGGTCGCCTTCGTCTCGCAGAACAAGACGGTGCACGCCACCGAGACCCAGCAGAACCCGCCGTCGTGGGGCCTGGACCGGGTGGACCAGAAGGACCTTCCGCTGGACGACGCCTACAACTACGACACCACCGCCGACAACGTCACCGCCTACGTGGTCGACACCGGGGTGCTGGCCGACCACCCGACCTTCGAGGGCCGCGTGTCCGGTGGCGCGGACCTGATCGACGACGACAACGACCCGTCCGACGGCAACGGCCACGGCACGCACGTGGCGGGCACCATCGGCGGCAAGGAGTACGGCCTGGCCAAGGGCGTCAAGATCGTGCCGGTCCGGGTGCTCGACGACAACGGCAGCGGCACCACCGAGCAGGTCGTCGCCGGCATCGACTGGGTGGCCGAGAACGCCAGCGGCCCGTCCGTGGCGAACATGAGCCTGGGTGGCGGCCCGGACGAGGCGCTCGACGCCGCGGTCCAGGGCGCCATCGGCAAGGGCGTGACCTTCGCGGTCGCGGCGGGCAACGACTCGGCCGACGCCAGCGGTTACTCGCCGGCCCGCGTCGAGGAAGCCATCACCGTGGCCTCCAGCGACGACCAGGACGGGCAGTCGAGCTTCTCGAACTTCGGCTCGGTCGTCGACATCTACGCCCCGGGCACGGACATCACCTCGGCCTGGAACGACGGCGCCGAGAACACCATCAGCGGCACCTCGATGGCCACCCCGCACGTGGTGGGCGCCGCGGCGCTGTACCTGTCGGCGAACACCTCGGCCACCCCGGCCCAGGTCGCCGAGGCGCTGACCGGCGCGGCCACCCCGGACAAGATCACCAACCCGGGTTCCGGCACGCCGAACAAGCTGCTCTACACCGGCGAGTGAGCCGGAGCTGACCCCCGAGCGGGGCCCGGCGTTCGTGCCGGGCCCCGCTTGTTACTTGCTAGTACGGTATGGGGCATGACCGTGCGGAAGAGGATCCTGATCACCGGTGCCAGCTCCGGCCTCGGCGAGGGCATGGCCAGGCAGTTCGCCGCTCGCGGGCGGGATCTGGCGCTGTGCGCGCGCCGGACCGGCCGGCTGGACGCGCTGGCCGCCGAGCTGCGGAGCAGGCACGGCGTGACCGTGCTGACCGAGGCGCTCGACGTCAACGACCACGACCGGGTGTTCGAGGTGTTCGACGGGTTCCGCGAGGAGTTCGGCACGCTCGACCGGATCATCGTCAACGCCGGTCTCGGCAAGGGCCAGCCGATCGGCACCGGCCGGTTCGACGCCAACAAGCAGACCCTGGAGACCAACTTCGTGGCCGCGCTCGCGCAGGCCGAGGCGAGCATGGCCATCTTCCGCGACCAGGGCGCCGGCCACCTCGTCTTCGTCTCCTCGTTCAGCGCGCTGCGCGGCCTGCCGAAGAACCTGACCGCCTACGCCGCCTCCAAGGCCGGGCTGTCCGCGCTGGCCGACGGCATCCGGGCGGACGTGGCGGGCAAGCCGATCAAGGTGACCACGCTGCTGCCCGGGTACATCGAATCGGAGATGAGCGCGCGCAAGGAAGGCCGGAACCCGCTGCAGACCGGTGCGGAAGCGGGGGCGCTGGCGATGGTCCGGGCCATCGAACGCGAACCGGCGAGGGCCTTCGTACCGGCCTTCCCCTGGTTGCCGCTGAGCCTGGTCGTGCGGTTCGCGCCGATCCCGGTCCTGCGGCGGTTCGCCTGATGGGGGCGATCTACCTGGTCCGGCACGGGCAGGCGTCGTTCGGCGCGGCGGACTACGACCGCCTCTCCGAACTCGGCGTCCGGCAGTCCGAGGTGGTCGGCGGCGAGCTGGCGCGCCGCGGGTTGGCCTTCGCCCAGGCGCGCTGCGGTTCACTGGCGCGGCAGCGGGCGACGGCGGCGAGTGCGCTGGAGGTGCTGGGCGGCCCACCGGAGATCGGTGAGGACCCGCGCTGGAACGAGTACGACCACGTGGACATCGCCAAGCACCACGGCGGCGGGATTTCGCAGGACAGCGCCGATCCGCGGGCCTTCCAGGCAGCGCTGGACCGGGCACTGGACGACTGGGTGCGCGCCGGGGACGGCAGCCCGTGCGCGGAGAGCTGGCCCGCGTTCTTCCACCGGGTCTCCGGTGCGCTCGCGGACCTGGCCGGTTCGCTCGGCAAGGGGCAGGATGGCGTGGTGTTCACCTCGGGCGGGGTGATCGCGGTGCTGTGCGGTGCGCTGACCGGCACCCCGGAAGCCGGACTGGTGCGGTTCAACCGGGTCACGGTCAACGGCGGCATCACCAAGCTCGTCTCCGGACGCGGCGGGATCAGCCTGCTCTCGTTCAACGAGCACGCCCACTTCTCGGGGGAAGCCGAAGCCCTGCTGACCTACCGCTGAAGGAGTTCCGCATGAAACCGTTCGGCCAGGTGCGCGTGATCCCGGTGAACGGGCACGGTCCGGAGGACGTGGTGGTGGACGCCGGCGGGGCGGTCTACACCGGGTTCGACGACGGCCGGATCATCCGGGTGTCCGAGGACGGACGCCGGATCGACCTGGTCGCCGACACCGGCGGCCGCCCGCTCGGCCTGGAGTTGTACGGCGACGACCTGCTGGTCTGCGACGCCTCCCGCGGCCTGCTGCTGGTCTCGCCGGCGTCGGGGGCGACGAAGGCGCTGGCCACCTCGGCGCTGGGCAGGCCGATCCTGGTCTGCAACAACGCCGCGGTGGCCACCGACGGCACCATCTACTTCTCCGACTCCTCGGACCGCTTCCCGCTGTCCGCCTGGCGGGAGGACCTGATCGAGCAGCACGCCGGCGGCAGGCTGCTGCGCCGGGCCCCCGACGGCACCATTTCGCTGGTCGGCGAGGGGCTGCAGTTCGCCAACGGGGTCGCGCTGGCGCCCGACGAGTCGTTCGTGGCGGTGGCCGAGACCGGCGCGTTCGCCGTGCGGCGGTACTGGCTGGACGGTTCGGGCCGCCAGGACCTGCTGGCCGCGGACCTCGACGGTTACCCGGACAACATCTCCACCGGCAGCGACGGGCTCATCTGGATCACCCAGGCCAGTCCGCGGGTGCCCGCGCTCGACCTGGTCCGGCGGCTGCCCGGCCCGCTGCGCCTCGGCGTCCGGCGGCTGCCGACCGGCCTGCAACCCTCGCCCGCGCGGACCACGGGGGCGCTCGGCATCACCGTCGACGGCAAGGTGGTGCACGCCTTCCGCGGGGAGATCCCCGGTTTCCACCTGGCCACCGGCATCCGGGAGCGGGACGGGCTGCTGTACCTGGGCAGCCTGGAGGAACGGGCGATCGCGGTCACCTCGCTGTAGCCACGCGCGGCTGGTAACCGAGGTCGGCGCGGGGCCGGGCGCTCCGGGCGGTGGGGACATCGCGGACGGCTCCGCTGTGCTCACCACCCAGAGCACCAACCCCCGCCTCGTGGTGGACACCCGCGTGACGCCGAAGCCAGGAGCAGCAGACGACCTCGAGCCGGTGCGGTGATCCCCGAGGAAGAACGGCTTCCGGTGTCAGGCGACGTGCTCCCGGTACGCCTCGATGGTTTCGGCCAGCACCTCGGCGCCCGGCCGCGCCCACAGCTCCGAGTTGAACACCTCCACCTCGATCGGGCCGTGGTAACCGGCGGCTTCGACGCAGGACCGCAGCCGCCGGTGGTCGATCGGGCCGTCCCCCGGCAGCGCCCGGCCCATCAGCGTGTCGGTCAGCGGGACCAGCTGGTCGCACACGTGGAAACCGGCGATCCGCCCGGCCGCCTTCGCGATCAGGTCCTCGATGCGCGGGTCCCACCAGACGTGGAACTCGTCCACCACCACACCGACCGCCTCGGCCGGGTACGGCTCGGCGATCGCCAGTGCCTGGTCCAAGGTGGACAGGACCGAGCGCTCGGCGCACTGCATCGGGTGCAGCGGCTCCAGGCCCAGCCGCACCCCGCGGTCCAGGGCGAGCGGCACCAGTTCCTCCACCGCCTGGGCGACCATCCGCCGTGACCGCACCAGGTCGTTGCCCGCGATGCCGCCGACCACCAGCACCAGCACCTCGGCACCCAGTCTCGCGGCCTCGTCGATGGCCACCCGTGTGTCCGCGACACCGTCCACAGCGGACCCGTCCGGCCGCACGCCGGTGAAGAAACCACCGCGGCACAACGAGGAAACCCGCAACCCGTGGGCCTTGACCAGCCGCGCGGCCTCGTCCACGCCGACCTCGGCGACCTTGTCCCGCCAGCAGGCGATCCAGCCCACGCCCGCTTCGGCGCAGCCGCGCACGGCCTCCGGCAGCGACCACGAGTTCGTGGTGATCTGGTTCAGGCTCAACCGGTCCATCAGGCGACCCCCGCCACGGTCAGCACCGAGCGCATGCGCGCCACCGCGAGGTCCGGGTCCGCCAGCACCCCCGCGGCGTCGGCCAGGCGCAGCACGTCGGACAGGTGCACGATCGAGCGCGCCGACTCCAGTCCGCCGATCATCCGGAAGTGGTCCTGGTGCCCCATCAGGTAAGCCAGGAACACCACGCCCACCTTGTAGTGCGGGGTCGGGGCACGGAAGATCTCCCGCGACAGCGCCACGGTCGGGTCGAGCAATTCGCGGAACCCCGCGGTGTCACCGGAGTCGAGGCGGTGCAACGCGGCACCGGCCACCCCCGCGATGGGGTCGAAGATGCCCAGGAGCGCTTCGCTGTGCCCCTGCTCGTCGCCCGCGATCAGCTCCGGGTAGTTGAAGTCGTCGCCGGTGTAGCAGGAGACCCCCGCGGGCAGGGACCGCCGGAAATCGGTCTCGACCGCCGCGTCCAGCACGGAGACCTTCACCCCGGCGATGGCGGACGCGTGTTCCGCGCACAGCTTCGCCAGTTCGACGGCGGCGTCGCGGACGTCGGCGTGGCCCCAGTAACCGGCCAGCGCCGGGTCGAACTGCTCGCCGAGCCAGTGCAGCAGCACCGGCCCGTCGGCGTCGGCGAGCACCCGGCCATACGCCTCGTGGTAGTCCTCCGGGCCCTTCGCCACCGCTGCCAGCGCCCGGCTCGCCATGATCACCGGCACCGCGCCCGCCGCGCTGACCAGCGCCAACTGCTCTCGCCACGCTTCGGCCACGGCGTCCAGCGAGGCCGGTCCGGGGGGCAGCTGGTCGGTGCCGACCCCGGCGCACCAGCGCCCGCCCGTCGCCCGCGCCTGCTCGCCGGTGCGCCGGATGAGTTCCTGCGTGGCGGTCCAGTCCAGGCCCATGCCGCGCTGGGCGGTGTCCATCGCCTCGGCCACGCCCAGCCCGCAGTTCCACAAGTGGTGCCGGAAGCGCAGCGTGGTGTCCCAGTCGACGGCCACCTCGGCCGACGGGTCACCGGCGGCCAGCGGATCGGCGACCACGTGCGCGGCCGCGTAGGCCACCCGCGACGTGCTCGGCGAAGGCGACGGCAGCGGGGTGGTCCGGCCGGTGGGGGAGAAGGGCTCGAGCGTCCGCTCGCGCGTGGGCAACAGCAGTGGGCTCATCGGCGGACTCCCGTGATGGTGAAAGCGCTTTCTCATCGCTGTCTCAACAAGGTAGGCAAAATCGCGCGGAACGACAAGGGGCCGTCAGGGCACTCCTGCGCGCAACACGTCCACGGACAGCTCCCGCACCACCCGTTCGTCGACCTCCACCCCGAGCCCCGGCCCGGTGGGCACGTGGGCCGTCCCGCCGTCGACCCGCACGGTTTCCCCGGTGGCGTAAGCGGATCCGACGAACTGGCGGCCGTTCAGGTCGACCGGGGTGCCGATGCCGAACGCGGCGAACAGGTGCAGCGAGGCGGCCAGCCCCAGGTCCGAATCGGTCAGCCCGGACCCCATCAACCGCACCCCGCTGTCCTCGGCCAGCGCGCACAACCGGCGCGACAGCGTCAACCCGCCGCTGCGCTGCACCTTCGCGATCGCCACGTCCACCGCACCCAGTTTCACGAAGGTGGCCAGATCGCTCGGGTGCCGCAGGCTCTCGTCCAGCGCGACCGGCACCGCGGATCCGGCCCGGAGCCGCCCGAGGCCGACCACGTCGTTGGCGGGCAACGGCTGCTCGAAGGCGTGCACGTCCAACTCGGACAAAACGCGGGAGATCCGCACGGCTTCGTCGACCGCGTACGCCTGGTTCGCGTCCACCCACAGCGGCGCGCCGGGGCCCGCCGACTCCCGCACGGCCCTGACCACGTCGAGGTCCTCGTCGTGCAGCCCGATCTTCACCTTGAACGCGCGGTACCCGGCCTCACGGCCCTCGGCGACCCGCTCGGCCACCTCGCCGGGGGACTGCCCGGAAACCATCCAGCCCAGCTCGATCTCCTCGGTCCGGCGCTGCCCCCACAGCACCCCGACCGGCACCCCGAGCGCCCGCCCCAGCAGGTCGTGCAACGCCACGTCCACAGCGGACTTCGCCAGCGGCGCACCGATCGAGAAACCGCGGTTGACCGCCCGGTCGAACGCCCCGGTCACCCCGTCGAGGTCCCAGCACGGCCGGCCGAGGATCGCGGGCGCCAGGTAGCGGTCGATGGTGGACACGATCGATTCGGCGGTCTCGTAGGTCCACGCCGGAATGGGCGTCGCCTCACCCCAGCCGCTCACGCCGTCCGCGCTGACCTTGACCAGCACCCGCACGCTCGGCCGCCCGGCCACCGCGACCGCACCACCGGCGACGCCGAACGAACGCAGCGTCGGCAGCGCCACGGCGAAGGTCTCGACCCGCTCGACCACCAGGCCCTTCACCGCCGCGCCGCCGTGCTCGAGCGCAGGACCACCTCGCCGGACAACCGCAGGATGCGGCTGCGTGTGCTCCGGGTGCCCTTGATGGCCAGCTCCATCGCCCTTTCGCCGAGTTCCTCCAGCGGCAGCGCCACCGTGGTCAGCGGCGGGTCGAGGTCGCGCACCACCGGGATGTCGTCGAACCCGGCCAGCGACACCTGGCCGGGCACCGAGATGCCGGCCTCGCGCAACGCGGTGAGCGCGCCGATGGCCATCACGTCGGTCACCGCGAACACGCAGCCGGTGTCCAGCCCGCGCCCGATCAGCTCGTTCATCGCCTCGTAACCGCCGTCGCGGGTGAACGGCGCCTCGACGATGTCGCGTTCGGCGAGTTCGATCCCGGCTTCGGCCAGGCCGTCGCGGAAACCGCCGAGGCGATCGACCACTGTGGTCAGTGCCCGGGGCCCGGTCAGCACGGCGAACCGCCGGTGCCCCTGGGCCAGCAGGGCCTTCGCCAGCGCGGTGGCGCCCTCGCGGTTCTCCGGTTGCACGGTGTCCACCCGCAGGCTGCGGTGCCTGCTGACCACGGCGACCTGCCCGCCACCGCGGCGGTACGGGTCGATCTCGGCGGCGAGCGCCTTCTCCCACGCCCGGTCCTCGAAGCCGGACCCGATCAGCAGGATCGCCGAGGCCCGCTGCGCCCGGAGCATGGACACGTACGCGATTTCCTTCTGCGGGTCGCGGAACGTGCTGGCCAGCATCACCAGCAGCCCGTTGTCCCCGGCCACGCGCATCACCCCGCGGGCGATGCCGGCGAAGTACGGGTCGCTCACGTCGTGGCAGATGACACCGACCGTGCGGTGGGAGGCCCCGGCCAGCGCCTGCGCGTGCGCGTTCGGCGTGTAGGCCAGCTTCTCCGCCGCCGCGACCACGCGTTCCCGCAGGTCGGCGCGCACCTTCGTGGTGCCGTTCAGCGCTCGGGACGCGGTCGCGAGGGAAACCTCGGCGGCGCGGGCCACGTCCTCGAGCGTGACGTGCGGACGACCGTTCATCACGGCTCCCCTCAACGAATCCTTGACCGGTCTGGCAGGTGTGCATACTCTACCTGAAAGCGCATTCAGAAAGCGCATTCAGGGCCGGGAAACGCACCTTCGGGTGTCGGTCGCAGGACGGAGGGTCATGGTCACGCGAACCCCGACCGAGGGACTCGGGCAGCCGAAGAAGAACACGGAGAACACAGCGGATTCACCGGGCGGCGTCACCGAACGGGCGAGGCCCGGCGCGGGCGATCGCTTCGCCCGCTTCCTGGAGCGCTCGTGGCGCCCGTTCGTGTTGCTGGCACTGCTGTTCGCCGGCTGGTGGGCGATCACCGCGGCGGAACTGGTGGAACCCTACGAGGTCGCTTCGCCGGGGGTCACCCTCGAAACGATCTTCGCCAAACCCGGCTACTTCCTCGACCACGCCTGGACCACCACCTACGAAACGCTGCTGGGTTTCGTGATCGCCACGGTGATCGGCGTGTTCGCGGCGGTGGTGATGGTGTACTCGTCGACCATCGAGAAGAGCCTGTACCCGCTGCTGCTGTTCGCCCAAGTGATCCCGAAGATCGCCGTTGCCCCGCTCTTCGTGGTGTGGCTGGGTTTCGGGCTCGGCCCGAAGGTGATCGTCGCGGTGCTGATGGCCTTCTTCCCGGTGGTCATCTCGATGGTCACCGGCCTGAAGTCGATCGACCCGGAAATGCTGGAACTGTCCGCCACCATGGGGGCCAAACCGTGGCAGACGTTCTGGAAGATCCGGTTCCCGGCATCGCTGCCGCACCTGTTCTCCGGGCTGAAGGTGGCCGCCACGATGGCGGTGACCGGGGCCGTGGTGGGTGAGTTCGTCGGGTCCGAACAAGGGCTCGGTTTCATCATCCAGCAGGCCAACGGCAACTTCGACACCCCGACGCTGTTCGCCGGCCTGGTGATCATTTCGCTGATGGGTGTGCTGCTCTTCCTGGTCGTGGAATGGCTGGAGGCGCTCGTGCTGCCGTGGCACGCGAGCCGCCGTGCCGACAACGTCACTACAACGCTGTAGAGAAGAGGCGTGAACAGATGAAACTCCGCGCTCTCGCCGCGGGAGCCGCCGCGGTGCTGCTGCTGGCCACCGGTTGCGGTGGCTCGGAAACGCCGCAGTCCACCAGTGCCGACGGGAAGGCGCTGGACAAGGTCACGCTCACGCTGAACTGGTACCCGTACGGCGAACACGCCCCGTTCTACTACGGCAAGAACAAGAAGATCTTCGAAAAGCACGGGATCGACCTGGAAATCCGCGCCGGGCAGGGTTCGCAGAAAACCGTGCAGGCGACCGCGGCCGACCAGACCGATTTCGGCTGGGCCGACACCCCGGCCGTGCTGGCCGGTGTCGGACAGGGCATGAAGGTCAAGAGCATCGGCGTTTTCCTCCAGACCACGCCTTCTTCGGTGCAGTTCTTCTCGGAAAAGGGAATCGCCTCACCGGCCGACCTCAAGGGCAAGAAGATCGCCAGCACCGCCGGTGACGCGCTGAGCAAGACCTTTCCCGCCTTCCTCAAGGCGAACGGGCTCGCCGAGGGCGACGTGACCCTGCAGAACACCGACGCCGCGGGCAAGATGGCCGCGGTCATGTCCGGCCAGACCGACGCGCTGCTCGGCTACGCCACCGACCAGGGCCCGACCATGCAGGAGAAGGCGGGCAAGCAGGTCTCCTACCTCCGCTTCGCCGAGCACGGGCTGAGCTTCTACTCCAACGGCCTGCTCACCTCGCAGAAGACGCTGAGCGAGCGCAAGGACCTGGTGCAGCGCATGGTCGCCGCGTCGAGCGAGGCCTGGACCGCGGCCAAGGGCGACCAGGCCGCGGCGGTGGACGCGATGCAGGGCTCCTCGGAGCAGCTGCCGTCGAAGGCGGTGCTGACCGAGCAGTTCGCCAAGACGCTGGAACTGCTGAACACCCCGGCGACGCAGGGCAAGGCGCCCGGGGTCAACGACGAGGCCGACTGGCGGAGGACCATCGAGATCTTCGCCGGCGCCGGTGTGATCCAGCAGGCCGAGGAGCCCAGTGCGTACTGGGACGGCGGGCTCGCCCCGAAGGGATGACGGACGACATGAGCACGGCTGAAGCCACCCCGATCACCTCGACGGGCACCTCGCACGCGGTCGAGCTGACCGACGTCGCGGTCCGCTTCCGCACCAAGAAGCGGGACGTCACCGCACTGCACGAGGTGTCGCTGCAGGTGGAGCCGGGTGAGTTCGTCGCCATCGTCGGCCCCTCCGGCTGCGGCAAGTCGACGCTGCTGAAGCTGGCGTCCGGCCTGCTCAGACCGTCGACCGGCGGGGTGCGCGTGCTCGGCGCGGAGGTCACCGGGCCGCGCCGCGACATCGGCTACGTGTTCCAGCGGGCGGCGCTGCTGGAGTGGCGCTCGGCCCGCAAGAACATCCTGCTGCAGGCGGAGATGCGCAAGATGGCACCGGACGCGGCGCGGCGCCGGGCGGACGAGCTGATCCAGATGACCGGCCTGGCCGGGTTCGAGGACGCCTACCCGCACGAACTCTCCGGGGGCATGCAGCAGCGCGTGGCGCTGTGCCGCGCACTGCTGCACCGCCCGCCCGTGCTGCTGATGGACGAGCCCTTCGGCGCGCTGGACGCGCTGACCAGGGAGCAGATGAACGTCGAGCTGCGGCGCATCTGGCAGGAGACCGGCACCACCATCCTGCTGGTCACGCACTCCATCGCGGAGGCGGTCTACCTGGCCGACCGCGTGGTGATGATGACCGCGCGCCCCGGCACCATCGCCGGCGTGGTCGACGTGGACCTGCCGGTCGAGCGCGACTACGCCCAGACCATGGCGGAACCGGAGTTCGCGCGGGCGACCCGGGTGATCCGCGACCACCTCGGTTCGGCCGCCGCGGCCGACTGAGCACCCCACCTCGAAGTTTCGAAGTTCCGGAAAGGGCTGGCTGATGGCCGGGATTGAACAGCGGTCGATCGGGATCGTGATGAACGGCGTGACCGGCCGGATGGGCTACCGGCAGCACCTGCTGCGGTCCATCCTGGCCATCCGCGAGCAGGGCGGGCTCCGGCTCGACGGCGGCGCCGTGCTGGTCCCCGAGCCGATCCTGGTCGGGCGCAGCGAGGCGAAGCTGGCCTTGATCGCCAAGGACCACGGCATCGACCGGTGGACCACCGACCTGGACGAGGCGCTGGCCCTGCCCGGCACCGAGATCTACTTCGACGCCCAGGTGACCAGCGCGCGGGCGGACGCCATCAAGAAGGCCATCGCCGCGGGCAAGCACGTCTACACCGAGAAGCCGACCGCCGAGCACACCGGGGGCGCGCTGGAGCTGGCCCGGCTGGCCCGCGACGCCGGGGTCAAGGCCGGGGTGGTCCAGGACAAGCTCTTCCTGCCCGGTTTGCGCAAACTGAAGCGGCTCGTCGACGGCGGATTCTTCGGGCAGATCCTGTCGGTGCGTGGTGAGTTCGGTTACTGGGTGTTCGAAGGCGACTGGCAGGAGGCGCAGCGGCCGTCCTGGAACTACCGCGCCGAAGACGGCGGCGGAATCATCGTGGACATGTTTTGTCATTGGCGGTACGTGCTGGAGGAGGTCTTCGCCGGCGTGCGGACCGTCCAGTGCCAGGGCGCCACGCACATCCCGCGGCGGGTCGACGAGGCGGGACGGCCCTACACCGCCACCGCGGACGACGCGGCCTACGGCATCTTCGAGCTCGACGGCGGCATCATCGCCCAGGTCAACTCGTCCTGGGCGACCAGGGTGTTCCGCGACGAGCTGGTCGAGTTCCAGGTGGACGGTACCGAGGGCAGTGCGGTGGCCGGGCTCCGGCGCTGCCGCGTGCAGCACCGCTCGATGACGCCGAAGCCGGTGTGGAACCCGGACCTGCCCGCCGGGGAGGACTTCCGCGCCCAGTGGCAGGAGGTCCCGGACAACGAACAGTTCGACAACGGATTCAAGGTTCAGTGGGAGCTTTTCCTGAAGCACGTGGTTTCGGGTGAAGAATTCCCCTGGGATTTCCTCGCCGGCGCACGCGGGGTCCAGCTCGCTGAACTGGGATTACGGGCCTGGCGTGAGGGCAGGCGTCTTGACGTTCCGGATTTGAGGCTGTAGGTATTGCGTGGGTCTGTTGCCCCGAATGCTCGATTGACTTCAAGGCATCCGAATCTAATGTCTTACAGGGGTAACTGATAGCGCTTTCTTTTCGAATTCTTGAATAGCACTCAACCGGAACTAAAACGACGCTGAAACGGAAGAGGTCCCCATGTTCGGTCTCAGTCGTGCCCTCCCGTCTCCCGCCACCGCCCTCAAAGGAGCGCGCCGCGCCCGTCCCTCGCGCAGCAAGTCGCTGGCCGCGCTCACCCTGGCTGCCGCCAGCTCCAGCCTGGGCCTGGTCGCGCTGGCCACCCCGGCCAGCGCCGGTTTTGTCACCTTCTGCGAGGGCAGCGGTGGCGCGGTGACCGTGCCGGGCGAGCTGCGCGTGGCCACCGGCAAGTCGTGCGTGCTGGACGGCACCAGAGTCACCGGCTCGGTCACCGTGGAGCCGGGTGCGAACCTGGTCGTCACCGGCGGCACCTTCGACGGTGGCGTGGCCGTGCAGGACGACGGCTTCTTCGACGCCCAGGGCACCAAGATCGCCGGTGACGTGGTCCTCACCGACGCCTACGGCACGTTCCTGTCCGGCGGCCCGGTCGGCGGCAAGGTCACGGTGAACGCCGCGGCCCACCCGGAGCGCTCCACCTACGCCTTCCTCAGCGGTGCCGAGGTGGCCGGTGACCTCACCTCCACCGTCGGTGAGGTCTACGCGGAGAACTCCGAGTTCGCCAAGTCGGTCACCGGCACCGGGGTGTCCTACCTGGACCTGACCAACTCGGTGGTCGGCGCCGACCTCAGCGTCACCGGTGCCGAGCTGGGTTCGGTGTTCTGCGGTGGTGAGGTCTACGGCAACGCCACCTACACCGGCAACTCGCACACCCTGCAGATCGGCGCCGACGGCCCGGTCATCGCCTGCACGCAGGCCAGCTACTGGGGCGGGAACGTCACGATCTCCGACAACACCGCCGACGTGCGCGTGAGCAACAACATCATCCGGGGCAACCTCGCCGGCACGGGCAACTCCCCGGCTCCGACCGGAGCGGACAACCGCGTTCGCGGCACCGTCTCCGGGCAGTTCGAAAACCTGTCCGCCACCGCTTCCGGGTTCGCCGCCCGGTCGGCCGCGGTCAGCCCCGAGGCCGAGGCCCAGGCCAAGGTCGACCAGCGCCGTTCCGCCGCCGAGAACGCGGCCGCCGTCGCTGGGCCCGCTCAGCTCTGATCCGAGCCACACCGCGCTGACCGGGCTGGGGAAGTAGCTCCAACCGTGGCACGGCACCCACCAGGTGCCGTGCCACGGCTTCGCTGCGATTGCCAACAGAGAGGTTGGACCCCGTGATGCGAGTGAAGTCCCGTGCAAAAACCAGGTGGCCGGCGCTGGCCGGGCTGCTGCTGGCCACGGCCATGGCCGCCGCGCTCACCGCGGCCCCGGCCGCGGCACAGGCCAGGTTCGCGGTCCTGGTCTTCTCCAAGGTCACGAACTTCTACCACGACTCGATCCCGGCGGGGATCGCGGCGATCGAGGAGCTCGGGGCGGAGCACGACTTCGACGTCGAGGCCACCGACGACGCCGCCGCGTTCACCGACACGAACCTCGCCCGGTTCGACGCGATCGTGTTCAACAACACCAACTCCACGCCCGAAAAGGGCGATCTGCTCGACGCCGGGCAGCGGGCCGCCTTCCAGCGGTTCATCCGGGCGGGCGGCGGTTACACCGGCATCCACGCGGCTTCGGCCAGCGAGCGCGACTGGGCCTGGTACGAGGGCCTCGTCGGCGCCATCTTCACGCACCACCCGGCGCCCCAGGCCGGCCGGGTGAAGGTGCTGGACCGGGTGCACCCGTCCACGAAGGACCTGCCGGAACTCTGGGAGCAGCACGAAGAGTGGTACAACTGGAAGGTCAACCCGACCGGCAAGGTGCACACGCTGGCCCAGATCAAGATCGGGGACGGCCTGCCTGGTCTGGACCAGGGCCTGGAGCACCCGTGGTCGTGGTGCCAGAACTACGACGGCGGCCGCTCCTGGTTCACCGCGGGCGGGCACGCCAAGGAGAAGTTCAGCGACCCGTTGTTCCGGAACCACCTGCTCGGCGGCATCGAGTGGGCTTCCGGGGCGAAGCCGGGTGAGTGCGGGGCCACCCAGGACAAGAACTTCCAGCGGGTGCCGCTGCAGACCCAGGGCCTGGCCGACCCGTTCGAACTGGCCGTGGCCCCGGACCGCCGGGTGTTCTACATCCAGCGCACCGGCGCGCTGAAGATCATCGACCAGCAGACGCTGAAGGTCAGCACCGCACTGGACTTCCAGTACAGCTCGGAGATGACCAGCCAGTCCGACGGCCTGCTCGGGCTGACGCTCGACCCGGGCTTCGCCGAGAACCACCACCTGTACCTGCTGTACTCGGACAAGGTGGAGAAGCGGCTCAACGTCTCGCGGTTCACCGTCACCGGCGACACCGTCGACCCGGCCAGTGAGAAGCGGCTGCTGGAGATCCCCACCTTCCGCGGTGAGGGCCGGGCCAACTCGCACATGGCCGGCTCGCTGGCGATGAGCAAGGACGGCCACCTCTACATCGCCACCGGCGACAACACCGACCCGTTCGCCTCCGACGGGTTCGCCCCGATCGACGAACGCGAAGGCCGCCGGGCGTGGGACGCCCAGGGCACCGCGGGCAACACGAACGACCTGCGCGGCAAGGTCCTGCGGATCACCCCGCAGCCGGATGGCACCTACACCGTGCCCGAGGGCAACCTGTTCGCGCCGGGCACCGAGAAGACGCGGCCCGAGATCTACGTGATGGGCATGCGCAACCCGTTCCGCATCACCGTGGACCCGCAGACCGGTGCCCTGCTGGTCGGCGACTACGGCCCCGACTCGCGGGCCGCCAACCCCGACCGCGGCCCGGAGGGCACGGTCGAGTTCGACCGGATCACCCAGGCGGGCAACCAGGGCTGGCCGTACTGCGTCGGCGACAACACGCCGTTCAACGACTGGGACTTCGCCACGAACCGGTCGAAGGGCAAGTTCGACTGCGGCAACCTGGTCAACGACTCGCCGAACAACACCGGCCTGACCGAGCTGCCGCCCGCCACGCCCGCGTGGATGTGGTACGCCTACTCGGCCTCGGCGGAGTTCCCCGAGCTCGGCACCGGTGGCGGCGGCCCGATGGGCGGCCCGGTCTACGACTACGACCCGGCCAACCCGCTGGTCACCAAGTTCCCGGAGTACTTCGACGGCAAGTGGCTCAACTACGAGCTGACCCGCAAGTGGTTCAAGGCGATGTCGGTCCAGCAGGCCGACCAGAGCTTCACCGACCCGAAGTTCCCGCCGGTGAAAGCCGGTGACCTGAACTCGATCAACGGCGTGCTCGGCGGCATGAGCTGGATCCAGCCCTTCGAGGCGGAGTTCGGCCCGGACGGCTCGCTGTACGTGATCGACTTCGGCGAGGGCAGCGGCACCGGCCGCGGTGGCAGCAACGAAGGCGCCGGCATCTACCGCATCGACTACGTGGCCAACGGCCGCGCACCGTCGGCCAAGATCACCCCGTCGGCCGACAACGGGCGCGTGCCGCTGACGGTGAACTTCTCCAGCGAAGGCACCGGCGGCGGGGACGGCGAGCCGATCACCTACGCCTGGGACTTCGACGGCGACGGCACCGTCGACTCCACCGAGCCGAACCCGACGCACGTCTACACCGAACCCGGCCGGTTCACCGCCCGGCTCACGGTGACCAGCACGACGAACGACCTCACCGGGGTCGCGGTCGCCGAGATCACGCCCGGCAACACCCGCCCCGAGGTCAAGGTCAGCACACCGGTGCACGGCGGCATGTTCGACTTCGGCGACAAGATCCCGTTCACCGTGGAAGTCACCGACCGCGAGGACGGCCGGATCGACTGCTCGAAGGTCGTGGTCCAGTCCCAGCTCGGGCACGACACGCACCTGCACCCGATGGACAACGTGACCGGCTGCACCGGCACCGTGCAGACCGACGCGGGCGGCAGCCACGGCCCCGGCCAGAACCTGTACGCCGCGCTCAGCGCCACCTACACCGACGCCGGTGGCCGGGGCGCGCCGAGCCTGGTCGGGTCGGCGCACCTGACGCTGGAGCCGAAGCGCAAGGAGGCCGAGCACCACGAGGGCACCGGCGGGGACGGCGGCGGCACGCAGACGATCAGCAACAGCGGCGCGTCGGCGGGCAAGCGGCTCGGGGAGATCGAGCACGGCGACTGGGTCGCCTACGACCCGATCAACCTCAAGGGCATCAGCTCGGTGACCGTCGGTGCCGGTTCCGGTGGCCTCGGCGGCACCATCGAGTTCCGCGCGGACTCGCCGGCCGGGCAGCTGCTGGGCTCGGTGGCCGTGCCGAACACCGGTGGCTGGGGCAACCTGGTCTCACCGACGGTGCCGCTGACCGATCCGGGACGGCCGGTCAAGCTGCACGCGGTGTTCGTGAACCCGGACTGGACCCCGGCCAAGGCGGACCTGCTCTCGCTGGACTGGCTGCAGTTCAACGGCCGGGGCGCGACCCTGCCGGGCATCAACGCCGAAGTCGCGGTGAGCGCCGCCCCGGCATCGGGACCGGCGCCGCTGACCGTGGCGCTGAGCGCGAAGGCCACCCCGCCGGCCGGCCGCACGATCGCCGAGTACCACTGGGACTTCGGCGACAACACCAAGGCCGACGGCCAGACCGCGAGCCACGCCTACCCGCGCAAGGGCAGCTACACCGCGCGGCTGACCGTGGTGGACGACACCGGGGTCACCAGCAACGGTCATGTCGTCGTGACGGTCGACTGAGGGGAGCAGCTGTGGAATCACGTCGTACCTTTCTGAAGCTGGCCGTCGGCACCACCGCGGCCATGGGGCTGACCAGCGGGATCGCGGCGGCCGAGCCGTTGCACGCGGTGCCGCCCGACCACATCGGCATCCAGCTGTACACCGTGCGCGCGCTGATGCAGAACGACGCCCAGGGCACGCTCGGCGCGCTCAGCGCCATCGGGTACGCCACGGTCGGGGTCAGCGGGCTCTACGGGCACAGCCCGCAGGCGTTCCGCGCGATGCTGGACAAGGCTGGTCTGCGGGCGGTGCTCACGCACACCAGCTGGGACGCCATGCGCGCCAACGCGGTCAAGGAGATCGAGACCGCGCGGGTGCTCGGGGTGCGTTACCTCGTCGTGCCGTCGCTGCCCGGCTCGCTGCAGACGGTCGCCGGGTACCGCCTGGCGGCGTCGGAGTTCGGCGGGTGGGGTGTGCTCGCCCGCAGCGCCGGGTTGAAGTTCCTGTTCCACAACCACGGTGTCGACTTCAAGACCGTCGACGGCGAGGTGCTCTACGACATCCTCGTCGAGGAGACCGATCCGCGGTTCGTGAACTTCGAACTGGACCTCTACTGGTGCTACCAGGGCGGGTACGACCCGCTCGACTACTTCGCGCGGTACCCGGGCCGGTTCCCGGTGTACCACGTGAAGGACATGGCGGCGGACGGTTCGTTCGAGGACGTCGGGCACGGCACCCTCGACTGGCCGTCGATCTTCCGCCAGTACGCCCGGTCCGGGATCCGGGAGTACGTGGTCGAGCACGACCAGCCCGGGGTGCCGCTGACCTCAGCGGCGCGCAGCTACGAGTACCTGCGGAACGTCCGCTTCTAGCGGCCGGTTCGCGGCAGCCCACCTCACCGCCGGGCCCATGGCGAGCCCGGCGGTGAGGAAGGCACCGCCGAGCAGCAGCCAGCCGAGCGCGCCGCCGGAGAGCACCAGCGTGGTCAGCACCAGCGGCCCGATCATCCGCGCGACGGCGAACCCGGAACCGAAGAAGCCCTGGTACTGGCCGTGCCTGCCCTCGGGGGCCAGCGCGAAGCTGAGCTCCCAGCCGCCGGCGGCCTGCATCATCTCGCCCACCACCTGCAACGCGGCCGCGACCAGCAGGACCAGGGCCGCGGTCCAGGCCGAGGAACCGGTGGCGGACAACGCGAAGACCCCGCAGGAGGCGAGCAGCAGCACACCCGCGTACCGGACCGTGCGCGCCGCGGTGGCCAGGTCCCCGACCCGCCGGGCCACGCGCACCTGGAACAGCACCACGCTCACCGTGTTGAGCACCAGCAGCGCGGACACCGTCCAGCCGGGCGCCTGCGTGCGCTGGACGATCCACAGTGGAATGGCCAGCCCGAGCATCGGGATGTGCAGCTGGAGCACCAGGTTCAACAGCGAGACCAGCGCGTACGGCTTGTCCCGCAGCACGGCCAGCCGCGGCTCCCCGGCCGTCCTCGCCGGGGCCCGCGGGGTCGGCGGCAGCCGGAGCAGCAGCAACGCGGCGGCGATGAACCCGGCGACGTCCACGGCGAACACCGCGAGGTACGCACCACGGGTGTCGGCGTAGAGCGCCAGCCCGCCGAGCGCGGCACCCACCGCGAGCCCGGCGTTCGTGCTCGACTGCAGGTGCGCCCGCGTCGCCGTGCGGTCGGCGGCGTCCACCAGCGCCGCGAGCAGCGCCTGGCGGGCCGCCGACAGTCCACATTGCATGGCCGCGTAAACGCAGGCGGCCAGGACGAAAGCGACGAACGAGCCGATGAACACGAAGGCGCCGACCGCGGCGGCGGTGCCCAGCGCGAGCGCGACCGCCGTGCCCCTCGGGCCCCGCCGGTCGGCGAACGCGCCGAGCGGGGCGCTCACCAGGAAACCGGCTGCCCAGCCCGCGGTCAGCCCGAACCCGGCCTCGGCCGCCGACAGGCCGGCCACCCGGGTGAAGTACAGCGCCGAGGTGACGTAGAAGGCGCCGTCGCCGAAGGAGTTGATCAGCTGGGCGAGCGCGAGCACGCGAGGTGGGCCAGGGTGGGGGAGAACGCTCATGGCAGCAACGGTAGGAGTCGCATTGGCCGACCAGGAGGTCCAATCCTGCCCCGGGTGGATTGGGCCAATCCGCGCCGCGGAATAGCCGGGTCCGCTCCGGCGTCTGTTGCCGACGAGACAACCTGTGACGGAGAGGAGCTTTTCCATGCTGTTCGGTGACGAGCACGTCCGCCGGTACGAGGAGACCGACGGGGAAGAAGGGCACGACTGGCAGAAGGGCGCCCCCGTGCTCATCCTCACCACCAAGGGCCGCAAGACCGGGCAGGACCGCAAGTTCGCGCTGATCTACCAGGAGCACGAGGGGAACTACGTGGTGGTCGCCTCCAAGGGCGGCGCCGACTCCCACCCCGGCTGGTACCTCAACCTCCAGGAGAACCCCGAGGTGAAGGTGCAGGTCAAGGCGGACAAGTTCACCGCGCGGGCGCGGACCGCCGACGAGCAGGAGAAGGCGGTGCTGTGGCCGAAGATGGTGGCGGTGTGGCCGGACTACGATGACTACCAGAAGAAGACCGACCGGCCGATCCCCGTGGTCGTGCTGGAACGCCAGAGCTGACACCCCCAGGGAGCGCAGGCACCATGTCGAAGGACTCGAGCATCGAGGTCGCCGGGTTGCTGGCCAAGCTCGCCGAAGCCGAACGGCAGGCCGAGCGGGGCGAGCTGAACCCCGCGGAGGTGCCGGGGCTGGCCCGCGCGCAGCGCATCGTGCGCGAGCTCGCGGACTGGCCGGTGGAAGCCGATTCCGACCGCTGAGGTCCGAGGTGCTGCGCAGGAGGAGTCTTCGGTGGACCCCGCTCGAAACCGGGCGGGGTCCGCTCACACCCGCTGAACTGTGGGCGGCGACCAGGCGGTTCCCCCGCCGTCGCCGCGGGTTCTTCTACGGCCTGGCGATCGACGTGATCTGGCCGATGCTGGTCTTCGGCACGCGGCTGAGCTTCCGCGGCACCGAGCACCTGCCCGCCTCCGGCGGGGTCGTGGTGGCGTCGAACCACCTGTCCTACGCCGACCCGACCACGCTGACCGCGTTCTGCCTGTCGGCCGGCCGGGTGCCGCGGTACCTGGCCAAGGCCGACCTGTGGCGGTTGCCGCTGGTCGGCTCGATCATGTCCGGCGGCGGGCACATCCCGGTGCACCGCGGCAAGCCGACGGCGTCGGGGGCCTACCGCGACGCGGTGGGCGCGGTCCGGCGCGGCGAGTGCGTGGTGGTCTTCCCGGAGGGCGGGTTCGGCGAGGACCCGGACCACTGGCCGTCCCGCGGCAAGACCGGCATCGCCAGGATCGCGCTGGAGACCGGGGCGCCGGTGGTGCCGGTGGCCAACTGGGGCACGCACGAGCTGCTGCCGCAGGGCAGCCCGCTGCCGCGGTTCCACCACCGGCCCCGGGTGCGGCTGGTGGCCGGGCCGCCGGTCGACCTGTCCGACCTGGCCGGTGCCGAGCCGACGGCCGCGGTGCTGCGGGAGGCCACCGACCGGATCATGACCGCCGTCACCACCCTCCTCGGTGAAGAACGCGGCCAGACCCCACCCGTCACCCGTTAGGGGCATAGGCTGGCGAGCATGAGTGCTCATTTCGATGTGGTGGTGCTGGGAGCGGGGCCCGGCGGGTACGTCGCGGCCGTGCGCGCTGCTCAGCTCGGGCTGAAGACGGCGATCGTCGAGGAGAAGTACTGGGGCGGGGTCTGCCTGAACGTGGGCTGCATCCCGTCCAAGGCGCTGCTGCGCAACGCCGAGCTGGCCCACCTGTTCCACCACGAGGCCAAGACGTTCGGCATCCAGGTCGACGGGTCGGTGAGCTTCGACTTCGGCGCGGCCCACGACCGCAGCCGCCAGGTCGCGGAGGGGCGCGTCAAGGGCGTGCACTTCCTGATGAAGAAGAACAAGATCACCGAGTTCTCCGGCTGGGGCAGCTTCACCGACGCGAACACGCTCGAGGTGGCGCTCACCGACGGTGGCAGCGAGACGATCACCTTCGGCAACTGCATCATCGCGGCGGGCGCGACCACCCGGCTGCTGCCGGGCACCGCGGTCAGCGACCGCGTGGTCACCTACGAGGAGCAGATCCTCACCCGCGAGCTGCCGGAGAGCATCATCATCGCCGGCGCGGGCGCGATCGGCGTCGAGTTCGCGTACGTGCTGCACAACTACGGCGTCCAGGTCACCATCGTCGAGTTCCTCGACCGGATGGTGCCGCTGGAGGACGCCGAGGTGTCCAAGGAACTGGCCAAGCGCTACCGCAAGCTGGGCATCGAGGTGCTCACCTCGACCAGGGTCGAGTCGATCGACGAGTCGGGCGCGAAGGTGCGCGTGACGGTGTCGAAGGACGGCAAGGAGCAGACGCTCGAAGCCGACAAGGTGATGCAGGCGATCGGGTTCCAGCCGCGGGTGGAGGGCTACGGCCTGGAGAACACCGGCGTGAAGCTGACCGAACGCGGTGCCATCGAGATCGACGGCTTCTGCCGGACGAACGTGCCGAACATCTACGCCATCGGGGACGTGACCGCGAAGCTGATGCTGGCGCACGCGGCGGAGTCCATGGGCATCGTCGCCGCGGAGACCATCGGCGGTGCGGAGACCATGGAACTGGACTACGTGATGATCCCGCGGGCGACGTTCTGCCAGCCGCAGGTCGCCTCGTTCGGCTGGACCGAGGAGCAGGCGCGGGAGAAGGGCTTCGACGTGAACGTGGCGAAGTTCCCGTTCACCGCGAACGGCAAGGCGCACGGCCTGGCCGACCCGGTCGGTTTCGTCAAGATCATCAGCGACAACACGCACGGGGAACTGCTCGGTGCGCACATGATCGGGCCGGACGTGACGGAGCTGCTGCCGGAGCTGACCCTGGCGCAGCAGTGGGACCTGACGGTGCACGAGGTGGCGCGGAACGTGCACGCCCACCCGACGCTCTCGGAAGCGGTGAAGGAAGCGGTGCACGGGCTGGCCGGGCACATGATCAACATGTGAGTTCCGTGGGATCCACCACGGTTCTCCAGTGTGACGGCGGAGGTCGGCTGGTCAAGGCGGGAAAGACGCCTTGACCAGCCGGCCTCCGCCGTGTTCTGGCTTCGGACCGGGATGGGGTGGGTGAGCGGCCGGGTGCCCGCTTCCCGTTCCCGGTTTCTGGCCTTGGCTGCTGGCCGGGTGCCTGCTTCCCGGTTTCGGCTCTGGTCCCGGTTGGTGGTTGGGTGCCCGCTTCCGGTGCTGGCCTCGGTTGGCGGGTGCCTGCTTCTCGGTTTCGGCTCTGGTCCCGGTTGGTGGTTGGGTGCCCGCTTCCGGTGCTGGCCTCGGTTGGCGGGTGCCTGCTTCTCGGTTTCGGCTCCGGTCCCGGTTGGTGGTTGGGTGCCCGCTTCCGGTGCTGGCCTCGGTTGGCGGGTGCCTGCTTCCCGGTTCCGGCTTCCGGCCCCTGCTGGCGGGTTGGGTGCCTGCTTCCCGGTTCCGGCTTTGCTCCGCTCCCGGTCGGCGCTTGAGGGTGGGCTGTCTGCTCACCTGTCGTTCCCCGGTGCCGGTGAGGGCTCGGGGGCGCTCACCTTTCGTCCGCGGTGGGGGCTTGGGAGCGGTGGGTTCCTCAGCGGCGGGCGTCGATCTTGAGGTCGCCTCGGGTGACGGTGCGGATGTGGTCGCTGGCCAGCAGGTCGTGCGGGTAGCCGAGGTCGATGGCGCTGGCCTCGGCCAAGCGCGCCAGTTGGGCGGCGGTGAGCTCGACCTCCAAGGCACCCAGGTTCTCGTCGAGTTGTGCCACGGTGCGGGCGCCGATGATCGGGGCGGTCACGTCCGGGTTCCGCAGGGTCCACGCCAGCCCGACCTGGGCGGGGGTGCAGCCCGCCTCCGCGGCGACCTCCCGCACCACGTCGGCGATGGCGAGGTTCCGTTCGGTGACCAGCCCCAGACCGGCGTTGAAGCTCTTGCGGGTGCCCGCCCCGGCGTCCGCCGCCAGGTCCGCCCGGGTGTACTTGCCGGTGAGCAGACCGCCCGCCAGCGGGGAGAACGGGGTCACGCCCAGCCCCATCGCCCGTGCCATCGGGATCAGGTCGCGTTCCGCGGCCCGGTTGACCAGGTTGTACTCGACCTGCAGCCCGACCAGCGGTGACCAGCCACGCAGGTCGGCGATCGCCTGCAGGCGGGAGACCTCCCAGGCCGGGACGTTGGACATCGCCGTGTACAGCACCTTGCCCTGCCGGACCAGGTCGTCCAAGCCGCGCAGGATCTCCTCGGCCGGTGTCGTGAAATCCCAGACGTGCAGGTAGAGCAGGTCCAGGTAGTCCGTGTTCAGGTGCCGCAGGCTGGTTTCCACCGAGGCGAACATGCTCTTGCGGTGGCTCCCGGCGGAATTGGGGTCACCGGGACGGCGCAGCGTCGTGTACTTCGTCGCCAGCACCAGGCTTTCGCGGTTGTCACGGGTGAATCCGCCCAGCTGGCGCTCGGCGCTGCCGTTGGTGTAGGTGTTCGCGGTGTCGATGAAGTTGCCACCGCGCTCGACGTAGGTGTCGAACAGCTCGCGTGCCTCGTCCTTCCCGGCACCCCAGCCGAACTCGGTGCCGAAGGTCGCCGTGCCCAGCGCCAGCGGGGAGACCCGCAGCCCGGACCGGCCCAGCAGCCGGTAGCTGTCGAGGGTGAGCGACATCGGAAGTCCTCCTGTGCTTGTGCTCCGTGGTCGACAGCGAGTCTGCGACCGCGGCGGGGGCGCGGTAAGGGAGGGAACTTCCTGGGAACAGCGGTCCCACCCCGGCGGTTGCAGTGACCATGACAACCGCAGCGGTGGACCGGACCCGGGAGCTGGCCGCGTTCCTGCGGACCCGGCGTGAGCGCCTGGATCCGCGTGACGCGGGGCTGCCGCCGCGCCGCCAGGCCCGGCGCACCCCGGGACTGCGTCGCGAAGAGGTCGCCGAGCTGGCCGGGATCAGCGTCGACTACCTCGTGCGGCTGGAACAGGCACGCGGGCTGCGGCCGTCGGCGGAGGTGGTGGAGGCGCTGGCCGGGGCGCTGCACCTGGCGCCGGACGAACGCGCCTACCTGTTCGACCTGGCCCGGCAACGCCCCCGCAACGCCGACAAGCTCGCCACCGTACCGGCGCCGCCGCTGGCCCGGCTGGTCGACGACCTGTCCCCGCTGCCCGCCATGCTCCTGAACCACCGCTACGACATCCTGGCCTGGAACGCCGAGATGGCCGCGCTGCTGGTGGACCTCGGCACCCTGCTGCCGTCGCAGCGCAATTCGATGTGGTTGTGCCTGATGCACCCCCGGGTGCGCGAGTTCTACCCCGACCGCGAACGCGTGGTGCGGGAAGGGATCGCCCACCTGCGTGCCGCGTGGGCCGCGCACCCGGACGACGGGACGCTGGCCGGTCTCATCGCCGAATTCACCGACGGCAACGAGGACTTCGCGCGGTTGTGGGCCGAGCGGGACGTCAAGGTCAGCGGCCGCGGGCGCAAGGTCATGCGGCACCCCGAGGTCGGCGTGCTCACCGTGCAGTTCGAAACCCTCCGGCCGTTGCAGGACCCGGACCAGTTGCTGGTCCTCTACCGCGCCGCGGACGAGCGGAGCCAGGCGGCGCTGGACCGGCTGAAACCCGGGGGTGCCCCCGTCCGGGCATGATCGGGTCGAGGGGAAACCGGGAAGGACGTGGTTCGGTGGGTGAGCTGTTCCTGCGCGACGTGCGGCTGGGGTTGGACGGGCCGCTGGTCGGCGTGCGGATCGCCGGTGGGCGGGTGGTCGAGATCGGTGACGGCGGCCCGGGGCGGGCCGAGGTGATCGACGGGGACGGCGGCACGTTGCTGCCGGGGTTGGTCGACTCGCACGTCCACTGCGAACAGTGGGCCAGCTCACGTCGTCGCCTTCCGCTGGAGGAGGCGAAGTCGGCGGCCGAAGTGGTGGACGCGCTCGTCCGGCACGGGCACCGGCCGGGCGAACTGGTGCTCGGCCACGGGTTCCGCGACGGGCTCTGGCCCGACACCCCGCACAAGGACCTGCTCGAACGCGCGCTGCCCGGCCAGCCGATCGCCCTGTTCAGCGCCGACCTGCACACGGTGTGGCTGAGCCCGGCCGCGCTCGCGCTGATCGGCCGCGAGCACCCGACCGGGGTGCTGCTGGAGCAGGACTGCATGAGCGCCACCGCCGAACTGCCCTCGGCGCCGCCGGAGGTGGTGGACCGCTGGGTGCTCGAAGCCGCCGAGGCCGCCGCCGCGCTGGGTGTGACGAAGATCGCCGACTTCGAGTACACCGACACGATGGGTGCCTGGCAGCGCCGCCGCGAAGCCGGGCCGTTGCCGGTGCGGGTGTCCTGCGTGATCGCCCGGTACCTGCTCGACACCGCCATCGCGCTCGGCAGGCGCACCGGGGACACCGACGGCCTGCTCAGCGTGGGCCCGGTCAAGGTGTTCGTCGACGGTTCGCTCAACACGCGCACGGCCTACTGCCACCACGCCTACGAAGGCGGTGACCACGGCCTGCTCGAACTGCCCTACGACGAACTCGTCGCCCTGCTGCGGCGGGCCGCCGAGCACGGCATCTCGGCCGCGGTGCACGCGATCGGTGACCACGCGAACACGCTGGCGTTGAACGCCTTCGAAGAACTCGGCATCGGCGGCCGGATCGAGCACGCCCAGCTGGTCCGCGCCGAGGACCTCCCGCGGTTCGCCGGGCTCGGCGTGGTGGCGAGCGTGCAACCCGCGCACCAGCCGGACGACCGCGACGTCGCCGACCACCACTGGGCCTCCCGCACCGCCGACGCTTTCCCTTACCGCGCCCTGCTTTCCGCCGGGGCGAAGCTCGAGTTCGGTTCGGACGCACCGGTCGCGCCGCTGGATCCGTGGGACGCCATCGCGTCGGCGGTCACCCGCACCGACGACGACCGTCCCGGCTGGCACCCGGAGCAGGCGTTGCCACTGGAAGCCGCGTTGACCGCGGCCTCCGGCGGGCGCGGCACCGTCGCGGTGGGGGACGTGGCCGATCTGGTCGTGGTGGCGGCGGACTTGCGCACCGCCGACCTGCGTGCGGTTCCGGTGCTCGCCACCGTGCTGGAAGGGCGCCCGACATTCTTCCATTCATTGGGCTGAACGGCTGACAGCGGTGTAATCGCAACCTCGGCTACTTAGCATGGCCGCATGACTCTCACCTTGATCAAAGGCAGTTTCCAAATCGTCGGCGCGTCGCCCGACGGTGATTCGGTGCGGTTCTACCCAACCGATGTGGACGCGTTCACCAAAGCCGGACTGCGGGTCCGGCTCAACGCGCGTGGCGGGGCACAACTGCGCCTCGAAGGCATCGACGCGCTGGAAACCCATTACCAGAGCCAAGCTCCGGGGGGAGGGGGTGGCACCAGCACCCCGCCCTGGCCAGAACCGCGGCCGACGCGCTGCTGAGACACCTCGGTTTCAAAACCGTGGAAAGGGACGACGAGGGAACGGTCACCTCGGCCAAACCGGAAAGCGTGCCGGGGCACATCCTGACCCGGTTCGCCGACAAGTACGGGCGCCCGGTCGCATTCGCATTCCGCGGCTCGCGCGGGCGCGCGAAGGACGGCAGCCAGGTGCACCTGGACACGAAGGGCGTCGCCGATTCCGCGAATCACGAACTGCTGGAAGCCGGGCACGCGTATCCGACTTTCTACTCCCTGCTCTACCTCGACCTCCGGCAGGCGCTCGCCGACGCCGCCGTGGCCGCCCGCGAGGAGAACGCCGGGATCTGGGCGCACGACGCCTCCACGGCGGGCTTCCGGCTGACCTCGCGCAAGCAGTTGCAGGAGGAGGTGGTGCTGCTGCCCAAGTTGTTCCGGCGCCTGGTCGACTACCTGGCCCTCGACGAGGGCGGCGGGGTCTCGCTGGCCAACTTCGCGCGTTACCTGGACACGCGCAACGACCGGCTGTTCACCACCCCCGAGGGCCGGTCCACCGAACTGGCCACCCTGGTCGAGGTGAGGCGCCAGCAACTGCGCCTCACCACCGACCCCGAGCGGATCGTCTTCCTGGAGGCCTAACTACGGCAACCGGCCAGTTCGGACACCGCCAGTGACGACTCCAGCAACGCGCTGCCCAGCGTGGTCACCGAATGCCGGGCCGTGCCGCCTTCGCGCCGCGTTTCCACCAGCGACGCCTGCCGCAGCACGGTGGCGTGCTGGCTGGCGCCCGCCGCCGAGATGGCCAGCTGCTTGGCCAGTTCGGTGGTGCTCACCCCGGGTGAGGTGCAGATCGCGGCGAGCACGGTGGCGCGCGTGCGGCCGAGCAGGTTGTCCAGCGAGCGGGTGCTCGGCGGGGAGTCCCAGCCCAGCTGCCGGGCCACCGGGTACACCAGCGTGGGCGGCAGCTCGGGGTTCTTCAGCGTGACCGGCAGCCGCCAGCAGAAGAACGACGGCGCCAGCACCAGGCCGCGGCCCTGCAGGTGCAGTTCCTGGTCCACCGGGTAGTCCACCTCCAGCACCGGGGAACGCCAGCGGATGGCCGGGTGCAGGGTGGACAGCAGCCGCTCCACCCCGCCGCGCAGCAGGGTGCGGCTGCGCTCGGCGGTGTCGCTGCGCACGGTGGACCGGATCGACGCCCAGTGCGGTGCCAGCGTGCCGGCGAAGTACTCCCGGACGGCGTCGCCGAGCTGCTTGCGGGCGGCGGGCCTGCCTTCGGCGAGGTCGACGTTCCACGGCGGCAGTTGCCGGGTCTCGGCGAGCAGCGTGGTGCCTTCGGCCAGCAGCTTCTTCGGGGTCCGCAGCAGCTCGTCGATCCCTGCTTCGAGATCGCAGAAGCCGGCTCCCGGGGTGAGGAAGTCGGCGGTGTAGCCGATCGGGGGAGCGAGCGTGGCCAGGTAGCGGTGCGAGCGGCCGATCCGCTCGCGCGCGCGACGGCGCCAGCCGGTGAACAGCAGGTCCGGGTTGCGGTCCTGGAGCTGGTGCAGGCTGAGCACGGTCTCCCACAGCGGGTCCGGGCTGTCGAGCAGCTTGACCCTGGTCAGGTCGTCCGGACTGAAATGAATCTTCAACATCGGGTGCCCCCACCCCTGTGCGTTTGTTTCGAACGTTCGTTGAAAGTTGTACGGCCTTGCTCTGGCAGCGCGCTGTCACGCGCTCACTGCCCGCTGAGCGGCTACGATCTACTCCACTTCGAGGAGGAGGGGAGCACGCATGCCGGTGTTGCGCGCGCTGCCCAGGGCGGAACCGACCGAGGTGCTGCACGCCGCCAGGCAGATCGCCGCGGAGCTCAAGGGCGGGCTCGGCGGGCGCGGGGCGCGCAACGCCGCCCGCGGCATCCGGCGGCTGCTCGAAGCCGACGCCGTCGGCCTGGCCGACCTCTCCGGTGCGCTGGTCTGGGCCGGGCACCCGCCCGCCGGGGTGGACGCGGACGCACTGGTCCACAACGTGCTGCACGCCGAGGCCGCCAGCGGCCGCCCACCGGCGCAGGCGCTCCCGCTGCACGCCCGCGACGACCTGGCCGGGGTGCTGGTGGTCTGCGGCAGGCCGGACCGGGCGGCGGTGCGCGAGGTGGCCGGCTGGGTGGCCGACGCGCTGGACCGCGGCAGGCTGGAGGCCTCCGCCGAGAACGCCGCCCGCGCCGAACTGCGGGCGCTGCGGGCCGAGATCTCCCCGCACTTCGTCTACAACGCACTGACCGTGATCGCCTCGCTGGTCCGGTCCGATCCGGACCGCTCACGCGAGCTCATGCTGGACTTCGCCGACTACATCCGGTACAGCCTGGCCAGGCACGGCGAGTACACCACGCTCGCCGACGAGTTCCACGCCATCGAGACCTACCTGGCGCTGCAGCGGGCGGTGCTCGGGGAGCGGCTGACCGTGCAGGTGCGGGTCTCCCCGGAGGTGCTCGCGGTGGCGGTGCCGTACCTGGTGCTGCAGCCGGTGGTGGAGAACGCGGTGCGCCACGGCATCGAACCGTCGCCGGGCAGGGGCGTGGTGCACGTCTCCGGTGTCGCCGAGGGAACGGACTGCGTGATCAGCGTGGAGGACGACGGGGTCGGCATGGACCCGGAGAAGGCCGAAGCCATCCTCGCCGGGCAGGGCGAGCCGGACAGCCTCGGCCTCGCCAACGTGGACAAGCGGCTGCGCAGCGTCTACGGCCCCTGGTACGGGCTGGTGGTGGAGACCGCGAAGGGCGCCGGGACCCGCGTGGTGCTGCGGGTGCCCCGGTTCCAGCCGGGGGTGCTGCCGTGAGGACCGGCGGCTTGCGGGTGCTCGCGGTCGACGACGTGCCGCCGGCCCTGGCCGAGCTGTGCCGCCTGCTGGAGGAGGCACCGGAGGTGGCCGCGGTCAGCGGCGCCCCGGACGCGCTGACCGCGTTGCGGATGATCCAGAGCGAGCCGTTCGACGCGGTGTTCCTGGACATCTCCATGCCCGGCCTGGACGGGCTGGAGATGGCCGGGTTGCTGGCCAAGCTGAGCGAACCGCCGGTGATCGTGTTCGTCACCGCGCACGAGGGCCACGCGGTCGCCGCGTTCGGCATCGGCGCGATCGACTACCTGCTCAAGCCCGTGCGCGCGGAACGGCTCTCGGCCACCCTGGCGCGCGTGGTGAAGATGGCGCGCGGGGGCGGCGCGGCCGAACCGGCCACCCGCCAGACCGACGCGATGGCCGCGCTGCCGGTCGAGGTCGGCGGGCGCACCCGGTACGTGCGCCGCAGCGAGGTCCAGTTCGTCGAGGCGCACGGCGACTACGTCCGCCTGCACACGCCGTCGGGGGTGCACCTGGTGCGCATCCCGATCTCACGCATGGAGGAGTACTGGGGCGGCGCGGGTTTCGTCCGCGCGCACCGGAGCTTCCTGGTGGCGCTCGGCGCGGTCCGGGAACTGCGCAGCGATTCCGCCGGCGGCCTGCTCGCGCACACCGAGCTGGGCGACGTGCCGGTCAGCCGCAGGCACGCCCGTGAACTGCGTGAACAGCTGCTCAGCGCCGCCCACCGCGGGGAACTGGACCGGCCGGAGCGGGGAGCCTAGCCGGTGCGCACCAAGCGGGTCGCGGTCACCAGCCCGCAGACACGACTGGCGCACTCGCGCCGTCGTGCCCGCACCCGCTCACCGGTGGCGAAGCTGGAGGCCGCCGACGCCGACCGCGCGGTGCGGGTCTACCGCGCCCAGCGGCGGCTGGCGGTGACCGCGCTGGCGCTGCTGTTCGCCTTCCTGTTCGGCCTGCCGCTGGCGCTCTCGCTGCTGCCGGTCCTCGGTGAGGTGCGGTGGCTGGGCATCCCGGTTTCGTGGCTGGCGGTGGCGGCGCTGCCGTACCCGGTGCTGGTCCTGCTCGCCCGCTGGCAACTGCGCCGCTCGGAACACGCGGAGGACCGCGGATGACCGCTGTGCTCTTGGTGAAGCCGCGGTGCCGGTTCGCGGCTGCGGTGGGCGAGGTGCCCGGGGAGGCGGGTGGCCGTGTTGAGCGCGGTGCTGCTGCGGTCGGCGGGCCGAGCCCGCGGAGGACTGTGGTCGACGCGTCGGCGGCTGCGGGCCGGACTCACCGGGGGCCGCGGATGATGGCTGTGCCCGGTGGAGGCTCGCCGGTGCGGCGGGTGGTGCCCGTGGGGTCTGCGCAGGGTGGCGCGCCCGAGGTGGCGCCGGCGACCGCGGCGGGTCGAGCACACGGGGGCCGCGGGTGATCGCCGCGCTCGCTGTGGCGCCGGTGGTGTTGGTGACCTTGCTCGTCGGCCTGCGGGCGGTCGCCGCGATGCGGACCACTTCGGACTTCCTGGTCGCCTCCCGCCGGGTGTCACCGCTGCTGAACTCCGCCGCGGTCTCCGGGGAGTACCTGTCGGCGGCCTCGTTCCTCGGCGTCGCCGGGCTGGTGGTCAAGGACGGCATCGGCTCGCTCTGGTACCCGGTCGGCTTCACCGCCGGGTACGTGGCGATGCTGGTGCTGGTCGCCGCGCCGATGCGCCGTTCGGGAGCGCTGACCGTGCCCGACTTCGCCGAGGCGCGGCTGGCTTCCCCGGTGCTGCGCCGGATCGCCGCGGTGGTGGTGCTGGTGATCGGCGGGCTCTACCTGGTGCCGCAGTTCCGGACCGCGGGCCTGGTGCTCGGCGCGGTCGGCGGCACGCCGTACTGGGTGGGCGTGGTGATCGCCGGGGTGGCCGCGGCGACCACGCTCTCGCTGGGCGGTATGCGCGCGGCCACCTACGTGCAGGCCTTCCAGTTCTTCCTGAAGCTGGTGCTGTTCCTGGTGCCCGCGGCCTGGCTGGTGCTGCAGGCCGGGCCCGAGGTGCGGGCGCAGGCGGTGGACCCGGCGAAGTTCACCCACTTCACCCGCGACACCACCATCGAATTCCGCGTGGGTGCCACGCTGCAGTTCCAGGTGCCGACCGCGGTGCGGGCCCCCGACGGCACCCCCGAGCTGATCCCGGCCGGTACCAAGGAGATCGAGGCGGGCCGGACCATCGTCTTCCCGGCGGGCACCCCGGCGCCGTCGGTGGGCAACGAAGCACCGGGCGGAGCGGGCTGGGACCTGCCCACTTTGGACCTGCAGCACGCCGGGTACCCGGTGCTGAGCACCTGGGCGGTGCTGCTGGCCACCATGCTCGGCACGATGGGCCTGCCGCACGTGCTGATGCGCTTCCACACCAGCATCGACGGCCGCGCGGCCAGGAAGACCGCCGCGCTGACCGTGCTGCTGCTCAGCGCCTTCTACCTGTTCCCGGGCGTGTACGGCGCGCTGGGCACGGTGCTGGTGCCGCACCTGTACCTGTCGGAGGCCACCGACACCGCGGTGGTCGCGTTGCCCGCGGTGGTCGACCCCGGACCGGCGGGTGCCCTGTTCACCGTGCTGCTCACCGCCGGTGCGTTCGCCGCCTTCCTCGCCACGTCACTGGGTTTGCTGCTCGCGGTGTCCGGGGCGATCTCCCACGACCTGCTGGCGGGCGGGCTGCGGCAGATGCGGTTCACCGTGCTCGCCGCGGCCGCCGCGGTGGTGCTGCTGGCGCTGCCCGCCGCCCGGCTCGACGCCGGGGTGCTGGTGACCTGGGGCTTCACCGTGGCCGCGTCCACCTTCTGCCCCCTGCTGGTGCTGGGCATCTGGTGGCCGCGGCTGACCACCACCGGGGCGATCAGCGGGGTGCTGGTCGGCCTGACCGCGTCGGCGGGTGCCATCGCCACCACGTTGTCCGGCCCGGCGCTGACCGGCTGGCAGGCTATTCTGGTGGCGCAACCGGCCCCGTGGTCGGTGCCGCTCGCCTTCGCCACCATGGTGCTGGTGTCCCTGCGCGGCCGTCCTCCGGCGTGGTCCCGCGACGCGATGTTGCGCCTGCACCTCGGGGAAGGCCGCAGCCCCTACCTGAACCAGCGGCTGTTGCTGGGCCGTGATCCAGGCCACTCATCGCGGACGAGCGGTCGTTCGTCAACCGTTCGTCGCACGGCCCGTCGATTCGTCCGCTGATCCTTACGCGTCGCTCGAACGCCTCCCTAGTGTGTCGCGGCACACAACCCTCGACGTGGAGGTCGACGTGAGTATCTCTGAACCCGCCGTGGGGCCACCAGGCGAAACCGCGGACTGGAAGGCGATCCAGGCCGGTCCGGAGTTCCAGCAGCTGCGACGGCGGTTGCGGACCTTCGTGTTCCCGATGACGGGCCTGTTCCTGACGTGGTACCTGCTCTACGTGGTGCTCGCGGACTACGCCCACGGCTTCATGTCCACCAAGCTGGTCGGCAACATCAACGTGGGCCTGGTGCTCGGCCTGCTCCAGTTCGTCTCCACCTTCGTGATCACCGGCCTGTACGTGCGGCACGCGAACCGCCACCTGGACCCGGTCGCGGACAAGATCCGTGAAGACGTGGAAAGCGCCGCAGGGGAGGGCAAGTGAACCTCGCACAGGGTGTCCAGGGATCCAACCCGATCCTGAACATCAGCATCTTCGGTGCCTTCGTGGTGGTCACGCTGGTGATCGTGTTCCGGGCGTCGCGGAACACCAAGACCGCGTCGGACTACTACGCCGCCGGACGCGCGTTCTCCGGGCCGCAGAACGGCGTCGCGATCGCCGGTGACTACCTGTCGGCGGCCTCGTTCCTCGGTATCGCGGGGGCGATCGCGGTCTACGGGTACGACGGTTTCCTCTACTCGATCGGCTTCCTGGTCGCCTGGTTGGTGGCTTTGCTGCTGGTGGCGGAACTGCTCCGGAACACCGGGAAGTTCACCATGGGCGACGTGCTGGCCTTCCGGATGCGCCA
>NZ_JBWKKF010000036.1:0-49220 GCF_056431745.1 Amycolatopsis sp. NPDC045836
CACGGCTCCGGCGTGACCGGTATTCCGTGAAGGCAAGGGGTGAGGCCCGGGGACACCACCGTACCGACAGTCAGTACAACGCTTGGGCGGTGCAGATGTTCCGCCGCGGGAGCACCCGAACATGTGACGTCCATCCCTTCGCGGCCTAAGGCGCACCGATGACCCTCGGCGAAGTCGGCCCGCCGACCACGATGATCGCCGGCCGGTTGCGCCACGGCATCGAACCCGGACGAGCTGCCGACAATAGGAGCCGGTGGCACGTCGGCTCGGCAAATGACCGACTGGTGAACTTCAATTCCAACAGGGAGCTGCCGGTGAGTTGCCTGGCACATCTCGGGTGTGCTACGTTCTCCCGGCGTTGATCATCTGGGGTGACTTCGCACCGAGGGCGACCTCTGCGGTGAATCTGATCAGCGCCTCGACGAAATATCATCCAAGCGTTCAGGAGTATGTGAACTTGAAGCGTGTTCTGAAAAACCTGGTGGTCGCAACGGGAGTCGCCGCGACGATGACCCTTTCGCTGGGCGGCGCCGCGAGCGCGAAAGAAGCCGGCGACTACTACGGCCCGTTCGTGACCGAAGGGGAGTGCGAGAGCGCCAGGATCCTGTTCAACTACAGCGATCCTTGCTACTGGTCACTCCGCAACGGCGGCAGCTGGTGGTTCTACGGCGGCTTCTAAACGCTGCCAGGACAACTGAAGAAACCCTTTTCTCCGGCTGAGCCGAGGAAGGGGTTTCTTCATGTCTTGCAGTCAGTGCATTCAATTGGCGGAGCGCAGATGTTCGAACCGCTCGAATGCCGGTCATCTGCCTGGGGCGGTGGATACAGCGGTCGCCGCATTCATGGAGCTGGTGGTCAAGCTATCTCCGCGCGGCCAGGCTGGCCGCTCGAGCGCGATTACCCGGACGCACCCGGTACCTCCGAAAAAAAGGGGGTACCGGGTGCGTCATGGGCTCACTGCACGTTCGCGCAGTGGTGGTGCAGCGGCGGGCCACCGGGGTCGTCGAGGGTGATCCAGAGGCAACCGCGGGCCACCGGTTGCCAGACACCGCCCCAGGGGTTGTTGGCCCACACCCGGTGCCACTGGCCGTCGGCGTGGATCAGGGTGCGACCGGCCATGGTGATGAGCGGGTTCCCGCCGGGGTGGCCGCCTGGGCGGGCACCCCGCCGAGACCGAGCCAGCTCGCGGCCGGCACGAGTGCGGCCAGGATCTTGCGCACGGCCCGCTCCCTTCCGCCGGTCAGCAGAGGTCCAGCCACCGGACCGGTGAGCCCGGTGATGTCACCGTTGCGGAGCCAGCCCCAGCTGTTCAGCGAGGGCACCCAGGCGTAGGTCTGCCCCCCAGATCCTGTCGGCCTGGCAATGCGCGTAGATCACCTCCTCGGCGGTCGAGCCGATCGACGAGGGGCCGCCGTACTCGCTGAACACGATGTTCTGACGGCCGACCGCGATGTGACCCGGCTGCGGAGCCGCCTCCACGGCGGTCGCGGGTTCGGCGGCGGCCGAGGCGCCGGTGGCGCCCAGCGCGCCGGTGAACGCGATACCGCCGGTCAGTGCGGCGGTGATGAGGTGCTTCCGGAACACGTGCATTTTTCCTCCCGTTTTTGTGCACGCCCTGTTCTCAGACGAGGAATTCCTACGCACCGACGTAAAGGGCGTACCATCGCCCGGACACCGGGTCGTAGTATTCCTGGCAGTAGTAGTAGGTGCCGCTGCCGTGGGTGATGTGCCACAGTCCGGCCGAATGGCAGGCGGCCAGGTCCCTGGTGCTGCCCATGTAGCCCACGCCGGCCGCGGCGACCCGCATCGCCACTCGGCTGGGCGATGCCGAGCACGCGCTGGGCTCGCTCGCGCGCCCGGTGCACACCGTGCTGATCGACACCGCCACACCCGCGCCCGGCGCTCCGGCCGCGCACCTGTCCGGCAGCGCCACGCTGGCTCACCGGCTGATTGCCGCTCCCGGCGCGTGCTGGGGCAGCGCGGTCGCCAGGCTGGCCTACGCCCGCCACGGTGGTGCTGCTCGGCCCGGACGAACCCGCCGACAGCTCGACACAGCCGAGAACAGCCGGGTTCGCGGCCGCGGTCAAACGCCTGGAAGCGCAGCAGGCACCGGGAGTGGTGTGCTGTCCGCAAGCGCGCCCGTGGTGGCAAAATCCGCTGTCACTGCACGTGCTGCGGCCGCTGTGCATGCCGCCGCCGCGATTCGCCCCCGCCGACGCGCTGGGCGCCACCCTCGTGCTCTCCCGCGACGCCGTCACCGCCGCGCTGTCGCACCGTGGTGGGCTGGACCGGGTCACCAGGTCACACCCCCACGCCCTCGACGTGCTCGCCGCCCGCGCTGCGGCACTGACCGTGTCCCAGGCTCCCGCACGCCAGCCCCACTGCGGAGATCCGCAGTCGGACCACGCGCCCAACCTGTCGCAGGCCCACTTCAATGCCGTGGTGCCCGCCGCCCTGCGGCTGAGCCGGCTGGCCCCGCCCACCCACCGCACCAGCCAGCCCCTGGCCATGATCACGCGGGCAGGGGCGGTGGCGTACCCACCGGAGTCCGGCTTGCTCGAGCACATGTCCGAGCTGTGCGCGGAGACAGCTCGATCGGGACGAGCCAGCACCGGCACCCGGCCCGAGCCCTTGGTCACTGCCTGGCATCAAGCGCGCGTCCCGCGTCCGGACTACGCCGCCATCGCGAGGAGTTATGGCCCAACTACGTTCGCTGGTGTGGCCGCTGGTTCAGCCGGGCCCGCCAAGCAGGTACCAGCCGCACTCTGTGCGGTGGCGACGGTGTACTGGGGCAGCATGCTGGTGCTGGTGGCCCTCGGCCGGGTACGCCGCGGCGGGATCGCGCTCTGCGCCAGCGGCATCTCGCACCGTGGCTGGACCTTCTCCTCGTTCCTGCCCTGGGACAGCATCATCGCCGCGACAGCCGCCATGGTCCACGGCACGCCGCACGTACTGGTGCCCGCCTCGGCGAACGCACCGTGGCAACGCCGCCAGTACGCACGGTGGTGGCCCATCGACAGGCTTCCTCCGCACCCGGCGATCGCGATCAACTGCGCGGCCTTCGCCATCGACCGCACGCTGCTCCTGCGCGCCACCGAAGCCGCGCCGGAACAGGATCGGCCCCTGCCGCACGACTGCCTCCGCGTTCCCGGCGACCACTCCACCGTCCTAGACGAGCACACCGCCACCACCGTGGACGCCATCCGCGCCCGGGAAACCCATTGACCCTCGCCGGTCGGGGAAACGAACAGGGGTTCATTTCTCGATGAAACCCCTTGGGAGAGGTGTGCCGGCACCGTTTTGATAGCGAAGCCGACACCATTCCGGCTGATCCACCTCGCAGGGAACAGGAGTTCGCATGGAACGCAGGGTCAAAGCTGCCGCCGCCGTCGCCGCGCTCGCTCTCGCCGGTCTGGGCTCCGGGACGATGGCCGCTTCCGCCGCACCCGCACCGGGAGGTGGCGGCGTCACGATCCAGGCCGACTGCCAGTGGTTCGTCATCAAACGGGATCCGCAGGCCTCCGCGTCCGCCACCTGCAAAGTCCTGGACGCCGGTGCCACGAGGTTCCGCGTGGTCATCGAATGCGCGGAGGGCGGTAGAATAGAAGGCAATGCGTCGATTCGCAACGGGCTGTCCAGCGCGCGGTGCCCGGCGAACAGCTGGATGACCAGCAACGGACCGTGGTTCCAGTTCGTGAGCTGATCAGGCATCCCCCTGCTGGGGTCCAGTCGCCGGCCGGGACCAGGCGCAGGAACTCCTCCCCCAGTTCCCGCACGAACCGCTCTCCCCGCGCCGTGACGAGCGGGCCCGCCCAGGTGTGGGCCTCGAAGACCGTTTCCGCGTCCGGGTGGGTCATGGGGTGGGTGACGAACCCGGAACCGGCTGCGGCGGATCACGCGGACAATTGCAGCGCGCCCGATCCGGCGATCTGCTGTGGCGAAGATCCGGGCCGGGCACGCCGACGCGCTGCTCCTGCGCTCCTCGACTAAGCGCTCTCGGCGGCACCCTGGGCCGCCAGACGGTCGCAGCGCACCTCCGGCGGGGGAGAGCATCGACGTCACCGTCCGCAGGCGTGACACCGCGGAGGCGCGGCGCGACCTCGACGGCCCGGTACGCACCGTCCTGATGGCGCCACGTTCTCGCTCGTCTCCCTGCCCGCAGCCGCTCCAGCCCCGCCCAGTGTCAAGGACAGGCACTGTGCCTGAAACTGGCCGGCACACCGACTGCCGGCAAGCCATTGGCAGGCATGTGCGACTCCGCGCGCTGCCCGCAGGCCACCCATCACCCCTGTCATCGGCCCGTGTGCGAGGCGTCGATCGCCACTACCCAGGTCTTCCTCGGCAACCTCACCCGGCGGCAGACGACCGAACGCACCCGTCTGCAGGCGCAGCTCGCCCGCGCGGAACGAGTCCTGGCCGAAAATCGATACCGCCAGTACACAGGGCGGCAGCAGTGAGGAGGCGAGTTGACGGTGGGCCGGTTGACCGAGAAAACCCGCGCGCAGAACGAAGCCGCGATCCGCGCGGCGATCGACCGGCTGCTCCGCGGCGATCTTCCACCGGCGGCAAGTGCGACGTCAACACCCTCTCCAACGCCAATGGCGTCACCCGCGCCGCCCTCTACACCACCTACCTGCACCTCAAGGAGGAGTTCGAACGGCGACGTGACCAGCTTCGCGAGACCGGCGTATTCCCTGCCCCGCGCGACGCCCAGATCGAGCGCCTGAAGCAGCAGGTTCACCACCTCAAGGAACGCCTGACCGACACAGAGCAGGACAACGCCGACCTCGCGGTGCTTCGCACCCGAACGCTTTCCCAGCTGGCCGCACAGCACAAGGAGATCGCGAGGCTTCGCGCCGCGCTGGCCAGCTCCGGCAAGGTCAGCCCCTTGCCATTGGGTTCACGATCGAACCTGAGCGCGCCTTGCCGCACGGTTCTGCCCGGTGCCGGGCTGAGGCGGCCCCCACGGGGCAACGCACCAGGCGGAAGAAGGTGCGCAGTTCGTTGACGAACAGGTGCGGTTGCTCGAAGGCTGCGAAGTGGCCGCCTCGGTCGGGTTCGCCCCAGTGGCGGATGTCGGTGTAGCGGTTGGCCGCCCAGCGGCGGGATGGGCGGGGCATCTCCTTGGGGAAGATCGAGCAGCCGGTGGGCACGGGCACGGTGTCGGTGGTCGCCTTGCTGAACCACTCGCCGACCTCGCGGAAGCTTTCCCAGTAGAGCCGTGCGGAGGACGTCGCGGTGCGGGTGAGCCAGTAGAGGGTGATGTTGTCGAGCATCTGGTCGCGGGTCAGGACGGTCTCGGGGCGGCCGTCGCTGTCGGTCCAGGAGGCGAACTTCTCGACGATCCACGCGCACAGCCCGGCGGGGGAGTCGGTCAGTGCGTAGCCGACCGTCTGCGGCTTGGTGGTCATCTGTTCGGCGTACCCGGACTCGTGCGCCTCGGCGTGCCGCAGGTCGGCGAGCGCGGCTTCCTCGGCGGGGGTGAGGGCGTCGAAGGTGGCCGGGTCCGGCGCCGCGATCGGTGGCATCACGTGGATGCCCGCGAGCTGGCCGGTGTCCTGCTGGCCCATGCTCGTGGTGACGCTGGTGCCCCAGTCGCTGCCCTGCGCGCCGTACCGCTCATAGCCGAGTCGGGCCATCAGCTCCCGCCACGCGGCGGCGATGCGTTGCACGGTCCAACCAGGTTCGGTTGGGCGGTCGCTGAACCCGTAGCCGGGCAGCGACGGGACGACCACGTGAAAGGCGTCGGCCGGATCGTCTGGCTCGGTCAGCGGGACGACAGCCTTCTCGAACTCGAGTATCGAGCCGGGCCACCCGTGGGTGAGCACGAGCGGCAGCGCGTTCTCGTGCGGGGACCGGACGTGCAGGAAGTGGATGCCGACCCCGTCGATCTCCGTGCGGTACTGGGGGAACGCGTTCAGCCTGCGCTCGGTGGCACGCCAGTCGTACTCGGTGGCCCAGTACTCGCACAGCTCACGCAGGTACGCGAGTGGCACGCCCTGGGACCAGTCGCCGACCGGCTCGACGTCGGGCCACCGGGTGCGTCGCAACCGGTCGGTCAGCTCGGTCAGCTCGGCGTCGGGAACGTTGATACGGAACGGAATCATGAGTACACCCCGGTCGGTCGATGTGGTGCCGCCGCGGTCGCGAGCGCGGACAGGACATGCGGGCTGAACGGCACTCCCGCGATCGTGGTCAGCGCGCCGGTCCACCCGGCGACGAAGTAGTCCCAGCCGTCCACAATGGACGAGCCGCGGGCGGTGGCCTGGCGGAGGAAGGCCAGGTCGCCGCGGTAGTTGAGGTCCCACGCGACCGTGCCCGGGCCGAGCGGCGCGCGGTCGGTGACCGGACTGCCGGGCCGGTCCTTGCCGAGCCCGGTCGCGTTGACGACGAGCGACGCGCCGGCCACGAGGTCATCGGCCGGACCGGACAGGCGCACCAGTTCGGGCCGGGCGCCGATCCGGTCCGCGACGGCCCGCAGGTCGGCGAGTGCGGTGGCGTCGATGTCGGCGAACACCATGTGCGGCGGGTCCTGGCGGGGAGCACCGGAGTCGACGTCGAGGTGCAGCGCGAGCAGCAACGCCGTGGCCGCGCCGCCCGCGCCGAGGCACACGATCCGGCGGCCGGCGAAGGAGCCGAGGATCGCGGTGAGAGAGCGGGCGTCGTTGGCGTATCCGGCGGCGCCTCTGCTGGTGACCAGGGTGTTGATCTCACGGGTCAGGTCGGCGAGCCGGTCGCGCGACGTCAGGTTCCCGGCGCACGCCCGGTACAGCCGCAGTTTGTGTGCGGTGACCACCGCGCCGCGCACCCAGGGGTTGTTCCGCATCGCGGCCAGCAAGCGCCGGTAGGTCTCCGGTGGCGTGTCCGGTGGCAGGTCGACACCGCGCAGCGTCCAGGGCTGGTCGAGCGCGGCCGCCCAGCCGTCGAACACCGCGTGCGCGAGCGACCCGCCGGTGCTGATGCCGACGAACAGGACCAGCGGCTGGCCGGTCCAGTCCTCGACCTGGTCGTGTGGGATTACGCGGTCGGTCATCGTTCCCTGTCTGGGGTGAGGGTTTGTCGCCATGCGGTGACGGTGTTGTCGAGGTTCGGTGCGTGTTCGAAGACCGATGCGCCGAGGAATCCGAAGTGGACACCATCTTGCCGACAGTCGCGTAAGGCCGCAGGTTCGGTGAGCGGGCCGCCGTGGGCGAGGAGCAGGACGTCCTGGCTGGCCGCGCGGGCCGCCGCCGCGACGGCCGCGAGCGTGTCGACGTGCCGGGTGGTCATCGGCCCGGCACGGGTGATCCCGAGATGGATGACAACCGCCTCGGCGCCGTGTCCGGCCAGCGCGCTCGCCTGAGCCGGTGTGCACGCGTAGCCCCACGGCCGCAGCCCGTGCTCGCGGGCCAGCGACATCAGCTCGATCTCGCGGTCGAAGCCGAGTCCCGCCCGCTCCACCGCGGCGCGCACCGGCCCGGTCAGCAGCGCGGTGGTCGGCGCGTTGAGCACCCCGGCCACACCGTGCTCAGCCAGCTCGGCGAGCACGCGATCGGGGCGCCGCAGCCCGTCGTTGGCGCACACGGTCGCGAGGACCGGCTGTCCGCTGCTCGCCGCCACCACCTCGGCGACGATTCCCAGCGTCAACTCGTTCGCGCTCGCCCACGGCAGCAGACCGGCCACCGACGGCAGCCCACGCGAGCGCAGCACGCTGGAGTGGTAAGCCACGATCACGTCCACACCGGCGGTGGCCAGCCGGGCGGCGGTGCCGGCGTCACCGGCCGCGGCGGCGAGAAGGACGCCGGTCACAGCAGGTTCGCGTGTCGCCGGTCGAGCGCCGCGTGCGGGATGTCGGCGGCCTGCTGGAACGTCCCACACATGGCATCCCCGAGCACCAGGCAAGCCTGCTCGAACAGCGACCCGGCGTGCTGGGCGCTCCCGACGCGCGGCACCACCACGACGACGTCGGCCGCCGCGGTGAGCGGGGAGTCCGGATCACCGGTCAGCACACCCACCCGCGCGCCCCGCGCCCGCGCGACACCGGCGTTGGCCACCGGTCCGCCGGTGCGCCCGCTCTCGGACAGGCAGACCAGCAGGTCGTCCTGGCCGATCGCGGGCGTCACCGTCTCGCCGGCCACGTGGACGCGCAGCCCGAGGTGCATCCACCGCATGGCGAGCGCCCGCGCCACCAACCCGGAGCGTCCCCTGGCGTCGAAGTAGACGGTCGGCGCCGCCTCGACGGCCGCCAACAGCGTCGCCACCGCGTCCGGATCGACGGCCGTCACGGCACGGCGGACCTCGTCGAGCACCGCATCGGCCCTCGCCAACACGTCAGCCATGCGGATGCCCCCCGATCTGGGCACGTGCCGCTACCAGGAGGCGGTTGGCCGGCCGGTCGTCGTCGCGGCTGGCGAACCTGGCCTGCAGCGCCGCCGTGAGCACGGGAGTGGCGATGCCCTGCCGGACGGCCTCCTCCGCGGTCCACCGGCCCATGCCGGAGTCGGCAACGGCGGCGGCCACCCCGGTCAGCGTGGGATTGGCTGCCAGCGCGTCGACGGTCTGTGCCAGGAGGAACGACCGGGCCGAGCACCCGGCCTGCCAGACGCGCAGCGCGGTCAGCGGGTCAAGCCCCTCGCGGGCGGACAACATGGCAAAGCCTTCCGCGTAGGCCTGCATCAGGCCGTACTCGACGGCGTTGTGCACGGCCTTGACGAAGTGCCCGGCACCGGTCGGTCCGACGGTGGCCACGGCCCCGGGTGCGGCGAGCGCCTCCAGCACGGGCCGGACACGCTCGGCGTCGGCGGCAGCACCACCCACGGTGAGCCCGTACCCGTGGCGCCAGCCCCACTGCCCGCCACTGACGCCCACGTCCAGGAACCGCACGCCCGACTCGGCGAGCCGGGCGGCCCGCTCGGGCGCCAGCCGCCAGTCGCTGTTGCCGCCATCGATGACCAGGTCGTCCTCGATCAGCAGGTCCGCGAGTTTGTCGAGCACCGAGCCCACGACCGGCGGCGGCACCATCACCCACACCGCGCGGGGCGGAGCGAGCTTCGCCACCAGCTCGGACAGCGAGTTGGTGGCGTCGATCCCCGCCTCGAGCGCCCGCCCGACCGCGACTGAGGACACGTCAGCGCCGACCACGTCGTGTCCGGCGTCGACCAGCCGTCGCCCCATGGGGCGACCCATCGTCCCGAGTCCGACCAATCCGAGTCGCATACCCCCTCCTCTCACCAATGGATTGACACCGAGCCGTGCTGTAGTGCCAATATCGAGCCATAAACACTTCCCGAATAGAGCCAATCGCGGTCCTATTGGATGGAATCGATGATGCACATTCACGACGCGTTGGGCGATTGGTCCGCCCGGCCCGGTCCGCTGTACGCCCGGCTGGCCGCCGCCATCGGCGCGGCGGTCGACCGAGGCGACATCCCGCCGGGCACCGCGCTGCCACCGGAACGAGCACTGGCCACCCGGTTGGCGATCGGCCGCAACACCGTCGTGCACGCCTACGACCGCCTCCGTGAGCGCGGGCTCGTGGAGAGGCGGCAGGGAAGCGGCTCCTGGGTGGCCGGAGCGAACAGGATCGCTGGAGCGGAACGACCGCGCGAGGCACTGGCCGCCGCCGCGCTCCGGGACCCGACGACGCTGGTCGACCTGGCCACCGCCGCGTTGCCGGCACACCACCGGATGCGGGACCTCGTCGCCGCACTCGGGCAGGACGACCAGGAGACGACGGCCGCACTCGACACCCCGGGCTACCAGCCGGCCGGGCTGCCGGCGCTGCGCACCGCCCTCGCTGCCTGTCTGACCGCGCAGGGACTGCCGACCGCGGCCGACCAGGTGCTGGTCACCACGGGGGACCAGCAGGCGCTGTCGCTGCTGGCAGGCCACGCGCTGACCGACCGGGACACGGCGGTCGTGGAGGACCCGACGAGTCCTGGCGTCCTCGACGTGCTGCACGGGTTGCCCGTGACCGTCCGCGGCGCCCGGCCGGTCACGACCGGCGGCGAGGACCTGCTGCGGGTCGTGGACCGGCTCCGCCCCGGCCTCGTGTACCTGATGCCCACACTCGGCCCCGTGGGCCAGGTGCTCGGCGCCGGCGAGCGCACCCGGCTCGCCCGCGCGCTGGTCGAACGGGACGTTCTCGTGGTCGACGACGTCAGCCACTCCGGACTCACCTTCGAACCCGCTCCGCCGCCGCTCGCCGCGTGCGCGAAGTCGACGAACCTGGTCACGGTCGGCTCGTTGAGCAAGCTCCACTGGGGCGGCCTGCGGCTCGGGTGGATACGCGGCCCCGCACCGCTCGTCGCCGCGTTGGCGCGCGCCAAGGCACGGGCCGACCTCGGCACTCCCGTGCTGGACCAGCTGTTGGCGACCCGGTTGCTGGCGGTCGAGGACGAGGTGCGCGCCGAGCGCGTCGAGGCACTGCGCCACCGGCTCGCGCACGCGACCGCCGTGTTGTCCGACGTCCTGCCAGAGCTGGCATGGACATCACCCGAGGGCGGGCTGAACCTCTGGCTGCGGCTTCCGGCGGGCACTGCGACGGCGTTCAGCGAGGTGGCCATCCGGTGCGGGGTCGCCGTGGTGCCCGGCGCCGTGCTGTCGCCGCGCGGCGCCGCCGACGACCACATCCGCCTGGTGTACGCGCGACCACCGGAGGTGTTCGACGAAGGCGTCCGGCGACTCGCCACGGCCTGGCAGACCTACCGGCACGCCACGGCGAACACCCCGCCGGTGCTGCTGTGACCACGATCGGCATCGACCTCGGCGCGACACACATCCGGGCCGGACTGGTCGACCCGGCGGGCAGCCTCACCCGAGTGGTCCGGCACGCGCTGCCACCGGACCCGCCGTCCCGCCGCCGCGCACCGGCGCGGGTGCTCGCGCACTACGCGGACGTCGACGTGGACACCGTCGGCCTTGCGGTCGCGGGCACGGTGACCGAGGGAGTGCTGACCTGGTCGGCGAACCTCGGACTGGCCGACGTGGACTTCGCCGCCGAACTGCCCGGCCACCGGGTGACAGTCCTGAACGACGCCAGAGCGGCAGCACTCGCGGAGGCCCGCCTCGGCGCGGGCGTCGGCGCGTCCACCGTGCTGATGGTGACGGTGGGCACCGGCCTCGGCGGAGCGCTCGTCGGTGACGGCCGGCTACAGGTGGGCACCGGCCACGCTGGCGAGATCGGGCACCTGCGACTCGACGCGGACGGTCCGCTGTGCCAGTGCGGCAACCATGGCTGCTGGGAGCAGTTAGCGGGTGGCGTCGCACTGAACCGGACAGGCACCGCGCTGGCGGGGCAGGAGGGTGGTGGGGCGGCGTTTCTCGCCGACGCGGCAGCATCCGGTGAACCGGACGCCGTCGCCGCGGTCCAACGGCACGCCGGGCAGTTCGCGCGGGGGCTCGACAGTCTCTGTGCCGTGCTCGCACCCGATGTGCTCGTGCTCGGCGGCGGTCTCATCGCTCGCCTGGGGCCCATCCGCGACGCCTACCTCGCCGCCGCGAACGGGTTGCGCTGGCACCGGGGCAGCACGCGCACCGCCGAGCTCGGCGACGACGCGGGCGTGCTCGGCGCCGCGCTCGCGGCCAATTCATCGTAATTGGCTCTGGAAACCGCCGGCGTGAAGCGGTTGGCTCGACGAATGCGAGATCACCAGTGGTGGCATGACGCCGTCGGCTACCAGGTCTACCTACCGTCCTTCCAGGACAGTGACGGCGACGGCTGGGGCGACCTTCCCGGCCTCACCAGCCGGCTCGACTACCTCGACGACCTCGGTGTCACGCTGCTCTGGGTCAGTCCCTTCCATCCGTCGCCGATGCGAGACCACGGCTACGACGTCGCCGACTACCGCGGCGTCGACCCGAGATACGGCACGATGTCCGATGTGGACACTCTACTGTCCGCCGCGCACGAACGAGGTATGCGCGTCGTGGCCGATCTCGTCGTCAACCACACCAGTTCGGCACACCCGTGGTTCGCCCAGTCCCGCCGCTCCCGCACGGATCCGTTGCGGGACCGCTACATCTGGCGCAACCCGGCGCCCGACGGTGGCCCGCCGAACAACTGGCTGTCCCACTTCGGCGGTCCCGCATGGACGTTCGACCCGCACACCGGCCAGTACTACCTGCATCTGTTCACCCCGGACCAGCCCGATCTCAACTGGCAGCACCCGGAGGTCGCCAAGGAGGTCGACGACATCCTCCGCTTCTGGTTCGACCGGGGGCTCGACGGCTTCCGCGTGGACACCGCACACTACCTGACCAAGCATCCCGACCTGCCCGACAACCCGTGGCTGGCGCCGCAGGACGTCCCCACGTATGGCGGGGTGACCGCCGAGTGGCTGACGCAGGACCACCGCCACGACATCGCCCAACCGTCAGCCATGGCGATACACCGGCGGTGGCGGGCGATCGCCGACCGCTACGGCGCGGTGCTCATCGGCGAGGTCTACATCCTCGACCCCGACCAGCTCGCCGCATACGTGCGGGAGGACGGCCTGCACTCGACGTTCTGGTTCGGTCTCGTCGAGTCCGAGTGGGCGCCCGAGCGGGTGGCCACCACGCTGCGTGCCGCGGCCGCCGCCGCGCCGAACCTCAGCTGGGTGCAGAGCAGCCACGACCGCAGGCGCGCGGTCACCCGGTACGGCAGCAGCAGGCGCGCGCTCGCCGTGGCCACGCTGCTCATGGGGCTGCCCGGCATCCCGTTTCTGTACAACGGTGAGGAACTCGGCCTCCCGAACGGAAACGTGCCGGTTGGACAGTCACAGGATCCGCTCGCCGCGGCCGACGGCGGCCGGCAGTCACGCGACGGCACCCGCACCCCCATGCCCTGGTCGCCGGAACCAGGGCTGGGCTTCACCACCGCGCCGAACGCGTGGCTCCCCTTCGGTGACCGCACCCCGGCCGACACCGTCGCCGTGCAACAGCAGAACCCGGCGTCCCCGTGGTCCTCTCACCGCAGACTGCTCGCCGCCCGAACCCGCACAGCCCACCTGCGTGACAACACGCTGGCGTGGCTCGACATCGGCGACATCACCGCCTACCGCACAGGCACACTCCTCGTCGCCGCCAACCTCACCGAACGCCCGCACCCGTTCCACCCAAGCCCCGAAACCTGGCGATGCGAGTTCGACACCGACAGCCCCGAACCACAGACGGCTCCCCGCGAGTTGGCCCCGGCCCAGGCCGTGATCCTGAACCTCCACACCTGACCACCTCCGGTGTGGTGGCGCGACAGCCAGATGCCACCACCAGTGCGCCACGTGTCCCAGATCTAGAACTGACGCAGGTTGTTGACAGTCCTGGGCTCCTAATCTGAGGAGGCCTGTGGCTGAGCGAGTGGAGTGAGAAGGGCCTGGTCAGGCGTGTAAACCGGCGCCTGGCCGTCCTGCGTCACGCCGAGGAAGTCAGCGGCAACGTGGCGGCGACGTGTCGCTACTTCGGGATCAGCCGCAACATCTTCTACCGGTGGAAACGCCGGTGGGCGGACGAGGGCATCGACGGGCTGGAGGACCGCGCCAGCGCCCCCTTGCCTTGCCCGGCCATCACCCCTCCGAGGTAGTCGAGAAGATCATCCACCTGCGGCAGCACTACCACTTCGGCCCACTGAAGATCGATGCCCGCAGCGCTACAAACGCCACCACCAGCGGTGGAAGCGCTACGAGAAGCAGCGTCCGGGTCACCAGCTGCAGATCGACGTCAAATTCGTCGAACCGATCACCACCGGCACCGGCCAGCGCAGGCGGAAGTTCTACCAGTACACCGCGATCGACGACTGCACCCGGCTGCGCATCTCGCAATCTATCCGCGGTCGGACCAGAAGACCGCGATCCAGTTCCTCGACTACGTGCTGTCCCGGCTTCCGTTCCAGGTCGAGAAGATCCAGACCGACAACGGTGCGGAGTTCCAGTCCGCCTTCCACTGGCACGACCGGCCAGACCCCGTATGAGCGGCTTTTACAGAAGACCCGGCCCCCATCCCAGGCCGTCAACAACCAGAGGCAGTAGCACAGTAGCGGTCTTCACCGACCGGCACCGCTGGAGAAGTGTCCGTGTCGGGCGGATTATGCGTCCGGGTCGGGCTCGCGGTGGGATTCTTCGAACCAGTCGGCGGCGGCCGCTAGGTAGGTGCCGATGGCGTCGGCCAACGTGCGTTCGCCGTCGATGGGCTCACCGGTCTCGGCATCGGACAGGCCGGTCTCGGCCAGCACCGCGGCTGCTGCGCGCGTATCCGCGTTGGCGTCCGCGGGCTCGGCCCAGGCCAGCACCTCGTCCAGTTCGAGTGCCCGGATCGCGTCGCCGTTCGGGAAGAAACGCCCGTCGGGTGCGAGGTCGCTGATCGACTCCATCGTGGGCTGGTCCCACTGCCACGGCCGGGAATCTCCCGGCTCCCAGAACTCCGGCGGGTCGGTGCCCACCACGACCGCCACGAAGGTCGGCAACCTCCGGCCGTGGCGCATGGCGCGATACGTGGCCAGCGAGTATACGTACCAGAACCCGCGCGCGTCGCTGATGGCGGGAATCCCGTCGGGCGGGCCCATCATCGAAATCAACGGTGTCGGATCTACAAAGCGCATTGCTGCCTCGACGCCGCTGCCAATTCTGCGCCACAGGAATGCCAGAATCGCCACGATGAGCCCGATGATGATCGCCTTGAGCAGAGTATCTGGGGCCTCTTCCGGCAAGTCGTCCATTTCCAGGCAGAGTTCGTAGAGTAGCAATCCCGGTTCGGCCAGCCACCAGTGCAAGTATAGCCGGAAGTGCCCTGCCCACTGGTGCCCGTCCATCAACAGCATTCTGTGGTCGCCCTGATATCGCGTACCGGCGGCGTAGGGCAGATGATGCCGGGTGATGGTCTCGTTGAACACCTGAACCTTGCGTCGGCCTTTGTATCTTCCGTCGGCCGAGTTCGGCTTGATCTCGTAGAACTCCCCGGTGTCGGGGGCGGAGCGGTGAGTGATGATGTCGGGCACCGCGAATTCCTGACCTGCCGACAAGCACTCCTGACCGATGGTCAGCGGATCGATCCACGAGTTGTGTTTCCCCAAATACTCGCCCAGGTTGTTGCACCGGTGAGGGCCGAGGGCCTGGTCAAAGAAGTCCTCCTGCGGGCCGCCCGCGCGCGGATCGAACGGCGTGCACGCACCGCCCCGCACCGCCGTGCAGTAATGAAAACGGATCAGGATCTCCGCGAAATCACCCAGCCAGGCTCGAACCTCCGTGCTGAGCATGTACTCACTGGGAACGAAACACCGCTTCATATCATCCTCCTCATGCGCTGTGCGCCGCTCCCACTGCAGAGATCGGCCAGGTCACTGATTTCGCTACGCACCGGCACCTCAATCATCCGATCGTGGAGCGAGCAGGCCCAACGCCAGCCGTTGTCGATGTGATGCTTCCAGCGTGGAGCCACAGGAGAGTCCCGGAGCGACAATGGTACGCCGTTCGCTCCGGCGCGGGATCGTCCGAAATGCCGCTCTCGGCTCACCGGGTGCCTACCGCCGAGGGGCGGCCGCGGGTGCTGCTGTTGCCGGGAATGCGAGGGCGGTGATCGATGCGGGGCCAGCAATGCTGCGACTACTCGGCAGCAGCCGCGAAAGGGGCTGGTGTTCATGCATCGATGATCGACCGGCAGCAGGAGACGAGGGATCCCTGCATTACGGGGGTTGACACTGATCGCGCGGTTCCTTTCGCAGCACTCGTGATGCTGTGCGGTGACCGGAGTGCTGACCAGAGCGCACTCAGGGCAGCGCGTGTACCAGCTGTCCATCGGCTCTGGCGGGCCCTCGCCGGACAGGAGCCAGTCCAGGTCACCGGCCGCTGTGGCTGCACACCGCCTACACCCCGGCCACCACCAAGACCACCCACGCCAACAGCCTCGGCATCCCGCGCGGCGCAGTCGCTGTGGCGCGGGAAACCGACCGGGCACCACAACGTGCGTGTCCTGCCGTCGACCGCGTTCTTCCCGTGGTGCGCCGCGGCCGGGATCAACCCGCTCACCGGCATGACCCGCGACCGGCTGCGGGCCTGGATCTCCACCCAGACCAAGGCCGACGTCTCGAAACCCGCGCAGAAAGCCCGCCTCGGCGCGGTGTCGGCCTGGTGGATGCCTTCGATCGAGTCCGCGGTCTCCCCGGTCACGCGGCGCAGGCCCCTCAGGCCTGCGGCGTACTCCTCGAGTTCATGGCCGATCTCCTTGGCTCGCGCTTGGGTTAGTTCGGCTGACGGACCGGTCCAGCCCTCGGGCTTGGCCAGCTGCTGCAGCTGTACCGGCGAACCCACCAGTGATCGAGCCCTGCCAGGTGGGGCTTGTGCTGACAAAGCGGTGCACCTGGGATGGTCCCCGTTCGGATGATTCCGGCCGGACCAGACATCGTGCGCCGACTTCGGTGCAACTCCTCAACCAGGCGCCCTTGATAGACCGTGCGGCATCAATGATTCCAGAGATCGAACCACCACCGGTGGCCTCGGCGGAGGTTCGCGACCACAAGGAGCTGCTATGCGTCGCACCATGACCGTCACCGCTGCGGCAGCGATCGCCCTGGGCGGTCTGCTCGGCGGAGCAGGAGTCGCTTCGGCAGACCCTGACGTCACCGCTGAAGAGTGTATCGACGGCGGCGGCATGGCCGTGTACCAGCTGCTCAAGTGCTGGGGCGGAAAGTACGACGGGCACCGCCTGAAGCTGTGACCCAGCACCGTCGTGAGCCGGGCGCCGCCGTTTCCCACCGGCGCCCGGCCTCACTGCCGTCACCCCGGAACAGCCCGCATGGGCCCTCGCCGGGGTGTGGGTATCGAGCGCTCGGCGGGGTGTTGCCGCAAGGAGTCGACCACGTCGGCGTCGCTGGCCTTGAGCACCGTGCTGTAGCCGGAGTCGGGGATGGCCGAGATGGTCAGTCGCGGGAGCGGGCGGCGCGGTCGAGCTGGCGGGGTGGGAGCGGCCTTCCCGGCGGTGATCACCGGGAAGGCCGTGCTCGAGCCTATTCGGGGAGGTCGTAGTCGGCGCTCACGGTTTCCCAGCCGCCCGGGCAGAAGGCCGTTGCGGGGTTGCGCGGCTGGTGCCAGTCGCTGAAGAAGACCTGCCAGTCACCGCGGGTTGACTTGCACCGGACACCCACGCGGAACGCGATGTCGTGGCAGTTGCCCCCGGCCCGGTCGGAGAGCATCCAGATGGGATCGCAGTTCGCCATCGCCTGGATCGAGGACGCCGCACTGGTGTTGGTCGTGGTGGTGGCGGAGGCGGTGCCCGCACCCAGCGCGGCCAGTGCACCGGCGGTGGGCAGCACGGCCAGCGCGAACAGGGACTTCTTCATCGTTCTCCCTTGACTTGCGGATGGGTCTCGAAAGTTAGAAACCGTCTCTGTCGCGGCACTGTCACGAGGACGCGAGCAGGGCTTTCCGCGAGTGAGCCCCCGAAGCGCTACGCCCTCGGCGGCACCCGCACACCTCTGACCGGCACGCCCGACGGAGTCGTGCCGCGCGGGGACCATCGATCGGGAACCGGATGGCCCGCGCCGAAGCCGACGTCCTCAGCGCCCCCGCCGTCGAAGTCCCACTGCACTACGACGAACGAAGTTCCGCCCCGGGTCCCGCCAGCATCGGCGGCGACTCCGGTGCCGCGTACGTCGGCAACCTTCCCCGGCCGGGCACGGCCACCGGGTCCACCCGATGGGCGACAGCACCACCCGCATCGACGTGTGGCTCCCCGCCGAAACACCCCTCGGCGAATCCTGGTCACTGCCGGCCACGCCATATCCGCCGCGTCCCCGTCCCCGCACCGCGTGGCCCTCGCGCGCCTCGGCGCGCCCCCGATCACTAGCCCACGAACTCGATCCACGGGCCGTTGCTGGTCATCCAGGTATTCGCGGGGCAGCGCTGGCTGGACAACCCGTTGGGAAGTGACGGGTTGCCATACCAATAACTGCCGTCCGCGCATTCGATGACCACGCGGAACCTGTTGTGGACGCCGTCCAGGACTTTGCAGGTGGCGGATGCGGAGGCCTGCGGATCCCGTTTGATGACGAGCCACTGGCAGTCGGACTGGATCGTGACGACTCCACCACCCGGTGCGGGCGCAGCGGAAGCGGCCATCGTCCCGGAGCTCAGGCCGGCGAGAACGAGCGCGGCGACGGCGGCCGCAGCCTTGGATTTGCGGTCCATGCGAACTCCTGTTCCAGGCGATGCGGATCAGCCGGAATGGTTCCAATTCCTGCTGTCAAAGCACTGTCAGCAGACCCTTCCCAAGTGGTTTCATCCAGAAGTGAAATCACCCAGATGCCGAAAACGTCCTCGGCTCCATCAAAGTCCGCCCGCGAGTACTGCGAGCCCGCGTCAGCGCCCTCCTGGCCACGGCCGGCGAGGTCCACCACGCGGTAGTGGGTTTCGCCTTGGCCGAAGCCGACGAGGATCTCGCCGCCTCGTTCTTCGCCGAGCTGGGCGTGGCGCCCCTGCGCGTTCCACCCGGACCGGACGCCGCCGAGCAGGTGCTGCTCGCGCACGCCCGGCGTGTCCATGCCGAGCACGGCTGCCGGGAGTTCCTGGTCAGCTCCGCCGACCACGCCTTCGCCGAACTCGCCCCAACTCGGCCGGCTGGAACTCGTGCTCTTCTCCGGCCAGCCGATATCGACCCGCCTATCCGACGTGGCCCACCAGAGCCACACCGTCACCCGGCCCACCACCGACCACGACCACTCGCAGAGGTCCGGCACCGACCTCGCCCCACCGGCCGTCGCACGCCCGCGGTCACGGACAGGACCTCAGTGCTGTTCGCCAGGCAGCTACCTGATCGACTGCCGCCCGGCCGAGCGCGTCGAGCCGTGCGACGGGAACTCCCGGTAGTGGGACAACCGCCGTCCACCAGGCGCGGCCGCGGAAAACCGCAGTGGAACCCCCATGGCGGCGATTGTGCCTTCCCCTCAGGCGCGTTTGAGCTCTTCGACAGCGGCCTTCAGGCCCGCCATCGCCGTGGAGTGGAACCGCGGACCGTAGGAGACCCGGGCCACGCCCAGTTCCCGCAGCGCGGCCAGGTCCAGCTCGTCACCGGTGTTGCCGTTGACCGGCCCGGGCAGTCCGGCGACCAGCGCGGCGAGGTCGGCCTTCCGGCGCACGCCGATCGGGTACAGGCAGTCGGCCCCTGCTTCCCGGTAGAGCCGTCCCCGCCGGATCGTTTCCGCCAGCCGGTCCTCTTCGGCGACGCCGCGGCCGGGCAGGAAGGCGTCGATGCGGGCGTTGAGCACGATCGGCACACCGGCTTGCCCGGCGGCGGCGCGCACGCCCGCGAGCCACTCGGCGTGCGCTCCGGCCTCGGCCAGGCCACCGGACCGGTGGTCGGTGTCCTCCAGGTTGGCGCCGACCGCGCCGGTCTCGAGCAGGCGGTCCACCAGTTCGCGCGGCCCCATGCCGTACCCGGCTTCGGCGTCGACGGTGACCGGCACGGACACCGCGCGGGCGATGCGCCCGGCCGCGGCGAACATCTCCGGCCACGGCGCTCCTTCCCCGTCGGGGTAGCCGAGCGTCGCCGAGACGGCGGCGCTGGCCGTGGCGATCGCGGCGAAACCCACGTCGGCCACGGTTGTGGCGCTCGCCGCGTCCCACACGTTCGGCAGCACGAGCAGGTCCCCGGTGTGCAGCTCGCGCAGCCGCCCGGCAAGGTCGATCATCGGTGATCCTCCACAGGGGTCAAGCGGACAGGGGAACTGGCTGGTCGCGGTGGCACGGTCGGGGTGGCCCGCTGCCTGCCGGGTATGCCGGACGCGATCAGCAGGCCGGCGAAGGCGAAGCCCGCGACCGAACCCATCGCGGCGGTGAAGCCGGTGGTGAACTCCTCCGGTGAGGCGTAGCTCCCAGCGGCCGCGAAGACGGCCACCGCGGCCGCCACGCCGAACACCCCGCCGAGGATCCGCAGCATCATGAACACGCCGGACGCCTGGCCGATCTCGGCCGGGCGCACCGCCGCGACCACCGACTTCTGCGCCGCCGGCATGGCCATGGTCAGCCCGATACCGCCGACGACCAGCGCGGGCAGCAGTTCGCCGTAGCCGGTGGCGGGTCCGGCGGCGACCGCGATCCAGGCCGACCCGGCGGTCTGGAGCAGCAGCCCGCCCACCACGAACCGCCGCTCGCCGTACCGGTCGGCCAGCGCGCCGGCGATCGGTGCGCACACCATCAGCGTCGCGGTCCACGGCATCAGCCGCAGCCCGGCGCCCAGTGCGTCGGTGCCGTGCACGGTCTGGAAGTACTGCGCGAGGAAGAACAGCGTTCCGTACAGCGAGGCGAACACGCAGAAGTTCGCCGGGTTGGCCGTGGCGAACGCCCTGGCCCGGAAGAACCGCATCGGCAGCATCGGTGTCGCCGTGCGCTGCTCCCAGCGCACGAACACGACCACCAGCGCGAGGCCGCCCAGCAGTGCGCCGAGCACCTCCGCGCTGGTCCAGCCCGCCGCGTTGCCGCGCACCAGTGCCCAGACCACGCCGAAGGCGCCCGCGGTCACCAGTGCCCCCCGGGCAGGTCGAACCGGTGGTTCGGGCCGACGCTCTCGGCCACGCGCCGGGCGGTCAGCGCGATGGCGACCAGGCCGGTCGGCAGGTTCAGCCAGAAGATCCACTGCCACGCCAGCCCCTGTGCGATGACCCCGCCGACGAACGGGCCGCTGAACGTGGCCAGGCCGGTGCTGCCCAGGTACAGCCCCATCGCCCGGCCCCGCTGCGGGGGCGGGAAGGCCGCGCTGATCAGGGTGAGCGACAGCGGCAGCACCATCGCCGCGCCGACGCCCTGCAACGCCCGGGCGGCGATCAGGGTGCCGATGTCCGGGGACAGCGCGCAGGTCGCCGAAGCGGCGCTGAACAACGCCAGCCCGGTCGTGAACACCCGGCGGCGGCCGAGGCGGTCACCGAGCGCCGCGCCGGTCAGCAGCAGCACGGCGAAGGCCAGGTTGTAGGCGTTGACCGTCCATTCGAGCGCTTCGACCGAAGCCGTCAGATCCGCCCGGATCGTGCTCAGCGCGGTGGTCACCACCAGGCTGTCCAGCGCCATCATGAACGAGGCCAGCGACGCCAGCGCCAGCACCCACGCCTGCTTGGCGGTCATCGACGGCCCTCCCGCAGCGAGCGCGGCAAGCCGAACACGGTCAGCAGCGAGTTGTCGAGGAACCGGGTCACCGCGGCGATCCGGTCGCCCGCCAGTGTCAGCACCACGACGCCGTGCGCGTGCAGGATCGGGGTGCGCGGGTCGCTCTGGTAGCAGCCGAAAGCGGGCTGGCCGTTCGCCCGCGTGGGGACCAGCAGGAAGCGGGGGTCCTCGCGCAGCGCGACGGTCCGCAGGAAGTGCCCGATGGCGGCAGGGCCCTGGTACTCCAGCGGCAGCGGCGGCATGGTCAGCCACGCGTCGTCGGTCAGCAGGGACACGATCGCGTCGACGTCCCCGCTTTCGAAGGCGCGGACGAAATCGTCCACGATCCGGCGTTCCTGCGGTGATTCCGGTAGGGGAGCGCTGTCACGGCCGGCTGGCGGCAGTGCGCGGGCCAGCGTGTTCCGCGCCCGCTTCAGCGCGCTGGTCACCGCGCTTTCGGTGGTGTCGAGCATGCCGGCCACTTCGGCGGCCCGGAAGCCCAGCACGTCCCGCAGCACCAGGACGGCCCGCTGCTTCGGCGGCAGCTCCTGCAGCGCGGCGAGGAAGGCCAGCGACACCGACTCCCGCATCTCGTAGCGCGCCTCCGGCCCCGGCACGTGATCGGCGATCTCGTCGAGCATCAACTCGGGGTAGGGCTCCAGCCAGCTCGGTTCCGGGCGGCGGTGCGACGGCTCGGGCAACGGCACCTCCGGCCGGTGGTCCGTGCGCGGGCGGCGGGCCCCGGCCCGCAGCGCGTTGAGGCAGCGGTTGGTGGCGATCCGGTACAGCCAGGTCCGCGGCGACGCACGTCCCTCGAAGCCGCCGATCCCGCGCCACGCCGCCAGCAACGTCTCCTGCAGCAGGTCCTCCGCGTCCTGCACCGAACCGAGGATGCGGTAGCAGTGCACGTGCAGCTCCCGCCGGTAGGGCTCGACGAGTTCGCGGAACGCCTGCCCGTCCCCGGTCCGCGCCCGTGCCGCCAGCTCCCCGGCTTCGGTTCCTCGCATGGTGACTCCTTCTCTCCTGTGGCGCCCCTCGCAGGTATGGACACCACCGGCGCCGGGAACTGGGCTCGGCGAAGACGTCCGTGCGGTGCAGCTGCCCGGACACCGTCTCAGAGCGGACGATCCGTCCGTCGAGACGGGAGCGGGCCGCGGCCAGCCAGGTGTCCAGGCGCTGCGCGCAGGACTCGGGGTCGGCCAGTTCCTCGGGCAGCCCGCCGGGGCCGGGCTGGCGGGCTGCGGTGAGCAGCTGCTCCCAGTCGCGCTCGCACGGCCCCCGCGTGCTTCGACGCCGACGACGTCGAGGTGCTGGCCGCAGGCCGTGGCGATCTCGGCGATCTCGCCCGGTCGGCGCCCGTCGGCGCGGGCGATGAGCACCGCGGTGTCGAGCATGTCTTGGGCGCGGGCGACGACGCGCAGGGCGCCCTCGAGGCGGTCAGGTCGCGCGGCGAGCTGGGTCCGCCGTGGGTCACCAGCACGGCGGCGTGGGCCAGTGGGAGGGTGCGGTGGTGTCGGCGGTGGGTGGCAGGCTCGGTAAAGGCGGGAGGAGATGCTGGGAGGCGACTTGAGCGGGGTGTCTGTGGCTGATTTGCCGGGCAGGTATGCCGCGATCTTGCAGCAGCTGCGTGACCGGGGCGTCGTGTGCACCCGGAACGCCCCCTCGGTGACTACGCCGAGCATCGCCACCACCGAGCTCTACCTCGAACAAGGCCGCCGCCTCGCCGGCACCGCCGCCCCCACCCTCGCCGACCTCATCACCGCCGGCGAAGAACTCACCCCGCTACCACGCGTTCAGTAATCGATCGATCGCGTCAAGCCCGCGGTGCTCGGCGTCCACACCGCCGAGGACCGTCCACTCGGCTTCGACCAGGTCGTCGCGTTGGTCGGCGGGAAAGTCAGCCGGGATCAAGTGCGCACCGCGAGCGCGCAACTCTGGCAGAACACAGGAAGATCGCCCCGGTAGGCGGTGATCGCGAAACCACCATAAAGAGAGCTGACAGCTCGCGCTTGACCTTGACCCCGGCGTCAGGGTTTAGCGTCCGCGCCATGGAAACCAGGAAAGCCGTCCTCGTCACCGGCGCGGGCACCGGGATCGGCCGCGCCACCGCCCGCCGGTTCGCCGCCGAAGGGGCCGATGTGCTTGTGGTCGGCCGGACCCCCGAGCGGCTGGCGGAAACTGCCGACCACCCGAACATCCGCAGCCATGTCGCCGATGTCGCCGAGGATCCGGAGGGGATCGTCGACGCCGTGCTCGACGCGTTCGGCCGCCTCGACGTCCTGGTCAACAACGCCGCGATCACCCGGCCCGCACCCCTCGGCACGATCGACCGCGAAGTGGCGCAGGAACAGCTGGCGACGAACCTGCTCGGGCCGCTGTTCCTCACCCAGGAGGCGGTGCCCCACCTGGATTCCGGCAGCACCATCGTCAACATCACCTCCAACTCGCCCCACCAGGGCTGGCCGGGCAACTCCGTCTACGGCGCCACGAAGGTCGCGCTCGACTTCCTCACCCACACCTGGGCGGTGGAACTCGCCGGGCGCGGCATCCGCGTGGTCTCGGTGGCCCCCGGCATCACCGCGACGCCGGTGCTCAGCCACGCGGGCTGGTCCGCCGAGCAGATCGACGCGGCGGCCGCGGACCTCCGGCGCCGGATCCCGCTCGGCCGGATCGCCCAGCCCGACGAGATCGCCTGGTGGATCGTGAACGTCGCGCGCCCTGAAGCCGGCTACCTGACCGGTACGATCGTCCGCGTCGACGGAGGGCTGGGTGCTGCGGGCTGATGCTGATCGGTGAGCTGGCCGGCCGGGCCGGGACGACCACCCGGGCGCTGCGGTACTACGAGCAGCAGGGCCTGCTGCGGTCCGGCCGCGCGCCGAACGGCTACCGGGACTACGACGAGACCGCGGTCGCCCGCGTGGGCAAGATCCGGCTGCTGCTCGCGAGCGGCCTCACCGCTGAAGACGTCCGCGCCCTCTTGCCGTGCCTCGATCGGGAACTCACCGGTCCTGTCTGCGAGGACAGCGCCCGGATCATCGCGCACCGGCTCACCGTGGTCGAAGAGAAGCTCGCGGCGCTGGACACCATCCGCGCGCAACTCGCCGACGCGCTCAGCCGATCAAGGTCTTCAGCAGGTCGACGGTCCGCCGTGCGGTCGGGTGGTCCACCACCGGGGTCGTGGTCAGACCGCCGGGGAGTTCGCGCATGCCCAGCTCCGGGATCGCCGTGATGCCGATTCCGGTGGTGGCCACGAAAGGAGATCGCGGTGTCGAACCTCTACCTGTCGTCGAACTCTGTCGTCAATTCGGAACGGACCGCATCGGATCGGGCGCCGGTTCCCCACGATCCGCACCGCCGACGGCGCACTCCGCACGCCTGTCGTCAAAGGATCATTTGACGACAGCAAAGGACAAGGATCTGGGGGCGGATCAGACCGGTGCGGCCGAATGACCCGGTGCCCCTAACCGCGAAGGGCCAGCAGGCGGCGCGGTGGGTGGTAGTCGTACTCATAGCCCAGGTCCGGGAAGCCCAGGCAGAGGGCGAACGGCCCGTCCCTGAATTCTTGGTGCAGGGCCCATCAGTTGCGCACGAGGTACTCGGTGGCCGCCCAGGTGGTGTCCGCTCGGTGGCCGAGGCAGAACACCACGGTCGTGTCGCGCACCTTCTCGACCACGGCGAGGTTCAGGTAGTCCGAGGTGACCTTTCTTGCCGAGATCGGCGCCGCTGAGCACCTCGGCGTACCAGGTTTCCGCTGGGGCCGGTCCTCGCCGTGGTCCGGGTGCTCGTTGCTGATGCGCAGGCCAACCAGCTTCTCTCTCGCAGGTACAACCGACGGATGCGGTTGCGGGGCGCGGCACCGAACACGATGAGGTTGCCGCTCAGCGCGGGGAAGATCTTCGCGTCTTCGGCGGGCGACGGGCTCACCGTGTTGCGGAAGTCGTAGCGGTGGCGCCCCAGGTAGTTCGTGCAGTGAGATGGCATAGCCGCGGGGACGGGCGCTGGTGGCGGTGGTCCACAGGTTCGACAGGCACACCACCAGCTGCTGGTTCCGCTGCAGGCCGAAGAAGCGGCGGAAGCGCCGCTGCGGGATCATCCGGTGGTCGTACCTGTTCTGCGGGTAGCCCGCCCACGACATCCCTTTACCTGCCGCTCAGGAGCCCCCGGCGACCACGCCACCCGCCAACACCCCCGCACCACAGCGGCAGCAACCTAGCGTCCACATTCATGCGAAGCTGCGGCAGGAGACGCACACCCGCACAGCACTGACATTGCTGACCGGGTCGCTAGGCCGCGATGTCGACGACGTGGTTGAGGCCCGCCTTGTCGGCGATGGCACCGTGCCACCGGACTGCCTAGCTGTCGACTGACATGACGACGTGGAAGTGCTTCACCATGTCCGGGTCCTCGCCGATCGGCTGCCCGTCCACCGCGACCCAGGCGTGTGCGGCGAAGGGTTCGGTGACGACGCCGGTGCACCACTGTGGCCAGGTGCCCCGCAACCGGCAGAGCAGCGCGGTGGCGATCGAGCGTTGCAGGCAACGAGGGCCCGCGCAGGCGATGCTGACCGCGACCACGGCCCGGCGGGCCCGGAGGGCTTGCTCGGCGGTGGCCGGGGTAGCTCCTCGGGCGGCGAGCTGAAGCAGCCACCGCAGGCGGGCGGGTGAGGTGGTGGCCAGCAGCCGGCCAGCGAGGGCTGCGGCCAGGGCCGCGGGCCGCTGGACGAGGGGGACCCGAACGCGAGGTTCCAGCGTCATCTCGACGCCGCTCATCGCGCGACCAGCCCCGCGTCGTCGAGTGCACGCAGCAGCGCTGTCACGTCCGCGGCGACGTGGTCGCTCGCCGCGGGGTAGGTAGTGCGAAGGTCTGCCACGATGCTCGCGGTGTCGGAGCCGGTCAGCAGTGCGCGCAGGACCGTGGCGCCGGTGTGGTTCATCGTCCAGTAGCGGCCTGTTCTTTCGTCTAGGAGCACCATGCCGCGGTCGGTCGGTGTCATGGTCACGTGCGCGGACAGGGTCAAGCCCATGGGGTTCCTCCCGGATTCGCCGACGCGGGTTCGCCGGTGTTTCGCAGCCATAGTTCGCAGGCCAGGGTCGCGTCGAGCGGCATCAGGGTCAGGGCGGTGGCGTGGGTGCCACGCAGGGCCCCACGGATTGCGGCTGGATCGATCAGTCCCATGCGGGCCAGTCGCGAATCGGCCATCAGGTCCACCAGTTCTTCGCGGCGGTTGCGCATTCCGGCGTACATCGCCGCGCTGGCCTCGTTCTTGGTCGTGCGGGCGAGGATGTCGCCGGGCACCAGTCCGGTCATCGCGGTCACCAGGGCGGGCTTGAACCGGTGGGGGTTCATGCGGTCTTCCAGGTGGATGCTCAGCGCTGCTTCCAGGACCCGGTCGTCGGTGAACGGGGCGTGGAAGGTGACCCCGTGCGCGGAGGCGAGGTGGGAGTGCCGTCGCAGCATGCGCCCGTTGACGCAGTTGATCCGGATCATTTCGTGTTGCACGGGCAGCGGGGACAGCGGTTCGGGACGGGAGCCGGCGGACGCGCGCAGGGACCGGCGGATGGTGGCGCCGCACTCGGCGGTGATCCACGGCGGCAGCGTCGGTGACACCTCCCACGCCGGCGCGCCGAGCACTGGCGCGGCATCCGCTATCCCGGTCGCGCAGCCGGTCAGCCAATCGGCATAGGACTGACGGTAGCCGAACACCGCCGCGGTGGCACGCATCGACCAGCGGCGGCGTGCCCTCAGCGCCCGAGCGTGGCGTAGGGCCAGCAGCGGTCTCCGGCGGGCGATCCCGGACAGGCACATGGTTCCCGGCTGGAACATCTCGTCGCCGCCCACGCCCTGCAGGTGCCGGCGAGACCCTTCGGCTGCCACCAGCGCGGCCAAGTGGTCCGTCGCCGCCGAGGCGCGGGCCAGTACGTGGGGTCCTTCCCGATCGATGGGGGCGTGGTCGGGTTGTGCGTACCAGTCGGGTGCGTCCTGCGGCGAGGTGACCAGGTGCCGGGCGTCGGCGAGGTGGCGACTGCTGAGCCGCGCCCAGGTCAGGTCGTCGGTTGTCCGGCCGTCGGCCTGGAAGTGCGAGGTCACGAGCCGCGTCCCGGTCCGGGCGGCCAGGAAGGTCAGGGTAGTTGAATCAAGGCCACCGGACAGGTCGGTGCTCACCGTGTCCTCTCCGCGGGTGCGCGCGGTGACGGCGTCCACCAGAGCCTCGCGGATGGTGGCGCCGTCTCCGAGCCGCTGGTGCGGGTGCGGTGGTGACCACCACCGCCGGGTGCGCCCGGCGCCGTCGGGCCCGATCTCGAGGCACTCGCCGAGCTGGGGGACGTGCACTCCGCGCCAGGGCGGCCGGTCGTTGAGTGGCCAGGGCGGTCCGAACGGCACCAGCAACTCCAGAGCGACGCGTTCCTCGTCGATCCCGGCGCCGATCAGGTCCACCAGCGGCTCTGCCCGGTTCGACGCCACGGTCACGCCATGCCAAGTGGCATAGTGAACCTGAAAAGCTGTGGACAGCGAACCCTGAACCCGCACCGTGCCGGCCACCGACGCGACGAAATGGTGGCCGCCGGCCATCGAACCGGCGAGAGAGTCCAGCTCACGCGGCGAAGTGATCGACCGCAGCCGCCGCTCCAGCTCGTCCGGCGTGATCAGGGCGGCGCCGAGCAATGCGACCGACACCTCCCCGGCGGTGGTGACGAGCAGATCACGCTCGTGCCAGCGGCCCACGATCCACGGCCTACCCGAAGGGTGCGCCACGATCTGGCTCCCTGGATCGTCCAGGTCGATGCCGCCGATCACCGTGGAGGCGCCGGGGTGATCGGGCAGGACCAGGAATCGCATCTTCGCTCCGTTCGTCGAGTACTCGCCGGGTGGGGGCGTGGCCGCGCGAACACGGCCACGCCCCGCCTGCTGACCGGGGGTCAGAACCAGAAGTAGCCCCAGATGCCGTCCGCCCAGTAACCGGTGCTGGTGAGCTGGGTGACCTCGGCGAATTCGCCGGCTTCCACCATGCTGGGCGCCTCGTAGCTCTCGTCCATCGCGTACTCCTCGATTCTCGGGATCTTCACTTCGGTATCCGGCCCGGGCGGGCCGGTGATGAGATAATCACCGTCAATCGGTAGCCGGGTCTTGATGAAATCGGCCACCGTCGCCGCCTGGCCTCAACTGCCGCAGTGATCGGTCCGCGAGTTGACGGCACTCACGGCTCAAATGCGCCTGGTCACTGAAACCGCACTGTGCCGCAGCCGATGCCGTGCCCATTCCGCGCATCAGCAGGCACAGGGCACGTCGCAGGCGGAGCGCACGTGCTGCCCGTTTGGGTGAAAGGCCAATGTGCTGGGTGAACAAGCGTGACAGTTGCCGATGACTGCAGCCGACCTCGGCGGTGAGATCAGCGATGGACCGCTTGCCGTGTTCGCGCATCATCACGCGCCACGCCGAGACCACGATGGCTGGCGCAGATGGTGCGGGGTGGTGACCGGGAACCAGGAGCTCGGAGACGAGTCGCTGGCGCGCCGAATGGCTACTGGTTCCGCACATCGCTTCCAGAAGTGCGGTGAACCGCGGGACTCCGTCAAGGCGGACGTCGATGGGTGATCCGAGTAGATCGCGGTCCACGAAAGACGTCATCCATGGAGCCAGGACTATCTCGAAGCCTTGGTGTGGTTCCACCGGGGCGGCCGGGTTCAGCCCGGCCGCCACTACCGAGGAGAACGAGACATGAGGTGTTCCACTGGGTGAAACCGAACAGCCCTGGCAGGCCGGGTGGAATGCCAGAACCGTTCCCGGGCGACGCCAGTGGCTGTCATCGGAACGTTGCTGGAGTATTTCGAGTTCTTCCCCGCGCTGGTCCAGGGCAGGGACCGGTCGTCGGGCAGGAGGAAGTGCCTTCTCCGTTTCCATGGTGATCCGTTTCGCCGGTCTGAGTGCGTGGGGGTGGCAATGACTGTCGCGTCCACAGCACACCGGTTTCGCCTGCTCGCCAGGCCGGCTTGGACACCTTTGGCCATGACTGGACGCTGCTGGACGCCCCGCCTGGGCATCGGCCGCCCTGCTGACCAAGGGTCGCCCGTACGAGTGATGAAGTCGCCTTCGCCGGAAACGAGCCACAGCTGCGTTCATCCTGGAATCAGCCACTCGCCGAAATGGTGCACTACGAGGTAGGGGAGACTTCGGGTGAGCAACGAGACGGAACCGTCCGGGATCCATTCGATGGCGGACCTGAAAGAAGCCTTCGATTGCCTCCGTCGAGCGCAGGGCCGTCATCTCGGCAAAGAACGATTGTCGGTCCAGGACCTGGCTCGCCGGCTCAGCCGAAGCGAGGACTGTCCCATCCCGCGCAGCACGCTCGCCAACTACCTCGCCGGGCGCACACTGCCCCCGCCAGGAGCCTACGAATCGATCCTGCGAGCGCTCGGAATCCCCCATGCGGAACTATCGGCATGGGCGAATGCCTGGGATCGCGTCCACGACCACAACTCCGGCCCCGACCCCCACACCGCGCCCGCCGCGCCTGCGGCCCGCACCGACACCGGACCGCCGGGGCGCCGGCGGTGGCCGCTGTGGCGAACGGCAGCCGTGGCAGCCACCCTCCTGGCCGGTGGCACCGGCATGATGGCGCTGTTGTCCTCGGAAGAGCCGGCTACCGTGGCCACACCCACCCCCACCGGGCAAGCCACGGGCGAGTGCGCCTACTCACCGGTAGCGGCACCGATCCGGGTACGCCCCAGGCCGACTTTCAAGACGGGCACAGAGTTTCACACGATCAACCAGGTGGAGCAGGTCGTGATCGGCGCCTGCGTCCCACAGCACGGCGAGTCCGGCACCACGTGCAGCGCGCAGACCGTCCCGGTCGACACCTGGATTTCGGTCCGGTTCCCCTACCCCGGCTGGGTGTTCTCCGCCTGCCTGCAGCGCATCGCCCCACCGTCAGCCTGACCTGGTCGGCGGCGTTGGAGGTCGCGCGGTCACCGGTCGGCGAGACGTTCTCACGACGCTGCGACCAAAGCTGAACGTGAAGCGCAGGCTGGAACTATTCGGTTACCGCGCTGATCAGCTCCGCACTCCCGGAAGGCGAGCATGTTTGCTGGTTCTGGTTCTCGTCAGCTTGATCGGCACGGCGCCGTTGTTCGTCGCGGTCACGGTCGCGGTGTTGCCCGGCGACGCCGGTCGCCGCGCCGACGCGCGCCGCGTGGTGTCCCTGCTGCGCCAGGACCGCCTGTTGTTCGCCGGTGAGGCCGAACGTCTACCTGGAAAGCACGCGACCCGCTGAAACACCGGACTCGCGGGAGTGAAGCTGTGGCCCTGGCGGCGGCGAAAAGACGCTTAGCGCCGCTCGTGTCCGTCGGCCGACGGTGGGTGTTTCACGGGTGAGGCCCTACTGTGGTGAGGGTCTGGAGGCGGTCATGAGGGAGTACCGCGAGCAGCCCCGTTGACCAGCGCGTTCGCGCACCAATAGCGGGGGTACCGGGGCCGAACTGCGGGTTCTGGTCTTCCGCGGGGTGTTACCCGGGGTGATCGGGCGGAGTTCGACGCGCAGCTGCGTGAGCAGGGCGCGGCAGGGCTGGACGAGGGGTCGTCGATCTCGCCCAGGTGCGCCTGCGCGGCGGGAGCGCGGCGGCGCTGCTGGCCGGGTTCGACGAATTGGCCGGTGCCGGGCGCCGGTTGCGGCTGGGACCGGCACCGGGACCACCGCCAACGACCTGCGACCGGTGTGCCTCGTGGCCTGGTGGTGGCTGGTGCTGGGGGCCGGCGTCCGCTCCGGCCCGCTCGAGTTCGGCTCCTTGGCGTGCTCGGCTGGTGGGGTGGGGGCGTGACTTTGAGTGTTCGGGGAATGGGCCCTTCGACGGTGCCCGTCCTGCTCGGCTCCGGCCCCCGGGTGGCCGCGCGGTGAACCTGGTTTCGGCCCCGTCGTGGTGAGCTGTTCAGCGAGCCGCCCACTCGCCCGGCGTCGTCGGATTCCTCGGTGGCTCCAGGGGATCGGTGGGCGTGCCCGGGAAGGTGCGCGCTGGTTGGGTTGGTGGCCCGGTTCTGCAGCCCGGCTGGTGCTCGGGTCGGCCGACAGCACCGAGGTCGCCAGCGCTCAACAACGGCACGACCGCGAGCAAGCCGACCCCGGGCAGCCGCGTGTCGGCAAACATCGTGAGGCCGTCGAGTTGCTCCCGCTCAGCCCAGCGAAACGGGTGTTCCGCTTCCCGGATCACCTCATCAGGATCGGTGATGAGGGCGACGTACTGGTGATCGACATGTACGTGGCGATTCCCGCAGCGCGCATCCGGCGGCACCGGCTGCTCGGTGATCCACCACGGCATCGTCAGCACGGTGCGCGCAAGCGCGGGTGGGACTGCTGGACCGGGGGCCGCGCCAATCGAACCCGTCGGCCAGTTTCCTCTTCGACCTCGCGAAGTGCGGCGTCAACCTGCGACTCGCCCGGTTCGACATGGCCACCTGCGATCATCCAGCGCCGCAGCCGAGGATGCTCGATCAGACCTAGTGTCCTGAGTTGTCAATTCGTGTGCAGCAGCGTGCGATGGAGTCGAGGATCTGGTCGGCGGTCTTGGTCCGGACATAGGGCCGTGTTCGTCGTTCCAGGTCTCGATCCAGGCGCGGATGTCGCGGTTGAGCACACGAACGCTGGTGTGGCTGCCGCGCCTGGGTTTCTTGGTCGTCAGCTCGCAGAACCAGCGTTCGACGAGGTTGAGCCAGGAACTCGAAATCGGGGTGAAGTGCACGGTGAACCGCGGGCGCGCGGCCAGCCAGCGCTTGATCGCCGGGGTCTTGTGAGTCGAGACGTTGTCCATCACCAGGTGCACCGCCAAGTCCGCGGGCACTTCCTTGTCGATGGCGATCAGGAACTTCTTGAACTCGATCGCGCGGTGCCGTGCGTGCCACCGGCCGATGACCTTGCCAGTGGTGATGTCCAGCGCCGCATACCGACTGGAGGTGCCGTGCCGGGTGTAGTCGTGCGCGCTGCGGCGTGCCGGGCAGCATCGGAAGGACCGGCGCGGTGCGGTGGAGCGCCTGGATCTGCGACTTCTCGTCCACGCACAGCGGATCCTGGGACTGCTTCCACGCCTGACGCCGATGCGGCTGCAGACCGAACGCGTTCCAGATCCGCGTCACCGCGGTCTGGGGCAACCCCCGACTCCGCGGCCATCGACCGGGTCGACCAGTGCGTGGCGTTCGCGGGGCGCCGACTCCAATGTCTTGGTGATCACCGCCTCGACCTGCTCATCGGTGATCGTGCGCGGGCGCCCAGGACGCGGCTCGTCGAGCAGCCCGCCGAGCCGATCAATCACGAACCGGGAACGACACTTCGCGACCATCGCGCGACCGATCCCCAGCTCCGCGGCGAGTTCACTGTTCGAGCCACCCTCGGCGCACCGAAACACGATCCGAGATCTCAACGCCAGCGCCTGAGCCGTCTTCCGCCGCCGCACCCACTCCCGCAGCGTCTGCGCCTCATCGTCGGACAAGGTCAACTCGGGCAGCTTCGGATTCGGCAGCCGCACTCGAATCAACGACTCAGGACACTAGGCTCTCGCCTGCTGAAGGTCCAGGCCGAGAATCGCGCTCGCGCCGGCGAGCAGTTCAGCCCGGAGTTCGGCCTCCGGCGGGTCGGGAAAGTGGGCGATCGGGTCGGTAGCGGCGGCGAAAGCCTGCGTTGCTCTGAGCCGGTCGCGCCAGTCGGCGCCGGGACCGGCGAGCAGTTCGGTCGCCCGCGCCACGATGTCCAGCGTCCGGGAAACGACCTGCGTTGTCTGGTCGGTGTACACCGACGCGTCCCGCAGCAGCAACGCCATCACCTCGCGGTGGGTGACCATGACTTCCACACATCCGCGCAGCACTCTGGTCCGGATCTCGCCGAGGTCGGAGCCGTCGGCCGCGGCCTCGACGGCGGCGGCGAGTTCGTCGATCGGCGCACTGACCAGGCTGTCCAGGATCTCGGTCTTGCTGCGGAAGTGGTGGTAGAGCGAGGGTTTGGTGATGCCGACCCGTTCGGCTATCTCCCGCATGGACGTGGCCCGGTAGGTCCGCGCGCTGAACATCTCCCGCGCCGTGAGCAGAATCCGCTCCCGCGTCGACTCTGTCTCCTGCGTGCTCATCGAGAGTTCCCCTCCTTGTCGAGCCCTACGGTACCTCGGTTGCCTACCGACCGATAGGTCGGGTACCTTCCCTACCGACCGATAGGTAGGTGAAAGGTGGGGTCATGGTGGACGTCAACGGCTCGGTCGAGCCGAGGTTCGAGCCGGTACGCGAACTCTTCGAGCACAACTTCACGTCGCGTGGTGAAGTCGGCGCCGCGGTCGCGGTGCGACACAACGGCCACCTGGTCGTCGATCTCTGGGGCGGTCTTGCCGACCCGGGCAACGGCGCGCCGTGGCGGCAGGACACCGTCGCGACCATCGCGTCGACGACCAAGTCAATGGCCACGATCTCCGCCCTGAAACTGGTCGAGCACGGTGACCTCGACCTCGACCGGCCCGTCGCCAGCTACTGGCCCGAGTTCAGCGGTCAGGGCAAGGAGGACATCACCCTGCGGATGGTGCTCACCCACCGTTCCGGGGTGGTGTCGCTCGAGCACGCCCCGGTGACCTACCAGAGCCTCGTCGCGGGCACCCCGGTGTTCGACGCGATCGCGTCCGCCACCCCGCAATGGGAACCGGGCACCGCGCACGGCTATCACGGGGTGACCTTCGGCCACCTGCTCAGCGCGGTCATCCGGCAGGTCACGGGGGCGACCGCCGGCCGGTACTTCGCCGAGGAGATCGCGAAGCCACTCGGCCTCGACTGCTACATCGGCCTTCCCGAAAGCGAGCTGCCGAGGCTGGCCAGGCTGGTGTTGCCGACCAACGTCGAAGAGGTGGCGCTCGGCAGCGAGGTGCCGGAGATGGCCGGGCTCTACGAAGGACTCAACGACCCCACGTCGCTGACCTTCCGGGCCATGTACGGGAGCTTCCAGATTGGCTGGGAATCAGCGGGCGACCCCAAGTTCTCCCTGGTGGAAGCGCCGTCAACGGACGGCTGCGCCAGCGCGGCGGGCCTGGCCAAGCTGTTCGGCGCCACGATCGGCGAGGTCGACGGCATCCGGCTGTTCGGCGACGAACTCGCCAGGCAAGCGGGCACGGTGGCCTCGAGCGGAACCGATCGAGTATTGAACATCCACACCGACTGGGGACTCGGGTTCATGGTGCCCGGCGGCCCGCTCGTCCCCGGCGCCCTCCCGCACGGAGCTTACGGCCACGGCGGGGCGAGCGGATCGTTCGCGTTCGCCGACCCCGCCAACGGCCTTTCCTTCGGGTACGTGCCCAACCGGGCGTCCGAACTGCTGGAAGGCAACGATCTCCGAGTGTCCACTCTGGTGGAGAAGGTCTACGACTGCCTCGGCAGCGGTCGCAACCCCGCCGCACACACCCTGGTGTCCTGAGTCGTTGATTCGAGTGCAGTTGCAGGGTTCGGCATGTCGAACCGAACAGCTGCCCGAGTTGACCTTGTCCGACGATGAGGCGCAGACGCTGGCGTTGAGATCTCGGATCGTGTTGCGGTGCGCCGAGGGTGGCTCGAACAGTGAGCTCGCCGCGGAGCTGCCGCTGGCCCGGCCGATGCGGGACCTGCCCACCTGCCGGCCGGATCGCGAGTGGGCCTATGAGCCGAAATTCGACGGCGGCGCGCCGTGCTCTTCACCGCGCAGGGCGTGGTGCAGTTCCGCCGGGAGCCCGACCTCGCCCCCCGGTGCCCGGAGATCGTCGAATGCGGTGCGCGGCTGGGCGACGTCGTGCTCGACGGTGAGATCGTGGCCCTCAAGCAGGGCCGCCTGGACTTCGGTGCGCTGGCCTCCGCGCCGCGACCACCGCGCGAAGCCGTATCGCGACCGCCCGAACCGGCTGGAACAGCTCTTCGCCGGCGTCGAGCCGCCGCTGCAGCTGGTGCCGAGCACCACGGACCCCACCGACGCGATGACGTGGATGAACCCGCAGGTCAGCCAGGTCGGGATCGAGGGGGCAGTCGCGAAGCTGCTCACCTCGCCCTACCGGACCGGACGGACCGGGTCGTGGGCGAAGGTGCGCCGGATGACCGTCCTCGACGCAGTCGTGGTGGGTGTGACCGGGGCCGCGGACCGGCCTGCCGAGCTGGTGCTGGCCCCGGCCCGACGACACCGGCCAGCTGCGCACGATCGGGCTGTGCCAGCCCATCCCACCCGCGATGGCGACGCAGGTCGGCGAACAGGTGAGGCTGACCGGCGAACCCGCTCAGCGGGTCTCCGCCGGCGTGTTCGGCCGCGGCCAGACCGGGTGCGGCCGGTGCAGCTCGACCTGGTGGTCGAGCCTCCGTCGCCACGTTCACCAGCCGCCTGCGCCCGAAGGTGCACCGGGTACGGCTCGACCTCACCGGGCGGGGCCTGCACCCCTGACGTCGTCGCCACCTGCACCCCGTGCCCGGCCGCGGGGTTCACCCCAGGCGTCCCATTCCGGGCAGGAACCGGCCAGTGCGGGCGGCGTAGTCGCGGTAGGCCGCACCGTGCGTGGCCAGCAGGTAGGGCTCTTCCACCGCGCGAACCTGGATTTCGATGGCCGCGAGCAGCGCGGCGAACCCGGTGATCGCGACGAGGTTCGGGGCCAGCGCGGTGATACCGGACGCGGCGGCGATCATCGCGGTGAACACCGGATTACGGGCCCAGCCGAACATGCCCGTGGTGACCAGCCCGGTCGTCTCGGCCTGGTCGACACCGATGCGCCAGGACGCGCCCATGCTCTGCTGCGCGGCCAGCGTCCCGGCAACCCCGGCCACCGCCAGCACCAGCCCCGCGACGTGCACCACCACCACGTCCAGCGCCGGCCACGGCGCCACCACGCCAGTCAGCTGCAGTACCGGCGCGACCAAGCCGAGCACGAGCGCGAGCACGAACAGCGCCCCGCCCCACCACTGCAGCGAACCCGGTCGCCCGCGCACACCCCGGAACCCGACATCACCGGTGCGCCGGTACTGCTGCCAGCTGCGCACTCCGAAAGCCAGCACTAGATACACCCCATACGCCACCACAGCGGCCACAGCCATCGCTTCCACCCCCGTCCGTCAGCCCACCAGATATTTCACTGCTTGCTGTTATATCAGCGTGCGATGTACTGTTCTGGCTGTGCTGACGTGTGAAACGCGCGGTGCCGCCCTCGCCCGGCTCGGCCGGGCCCTCGCGGACCCCACCCGTTGCAAAATCCTGGTCGCCCTGCTCGACGGCGTGAGCTACCCCGGCCAACTGGCCGGCCAACTGCGCCTGAGCCGGTCCAACGTGTCCAACCACCTGGCCTGCCTGCGTGGCTGCGGCTTGGTCGTGGCCACCTACGAAGGACGCCAGGTCCGCTACGCACTCGCCGACGCCCACCTCGCCCGCGCCCTGCGCGAACTCGTGCAGGTCGTGCTCGCGGTCGACACCGACGAGCCCTGCCTCGGCGACGAACCCACCGTCACCCCCACGATCAGCACCAGGACGATCCGATGAGCGAGAACACCGGCAGCCGCGAACCCCCGCTCACGACGACCACCGCACCAGCCGGTGGTGGCTGCGCGGAGGGCTGCTGCGCACCGTCCGGCGCCACGGCCGCGCCACCGGTGACCTCGCAACGGCGCGCGGTCCTTTCGCGACGGGTGCGGTGGTTCGTCGCGGCGACCATCACCTACAACGTCATCGAAGCCATCGTCGCGATCTCCGCCGGGACGATCGCCTCCTCCACCGCGCTGATCGGCTTCGGCCTGGACTCGGTCATCGAGGTCGCCTCCGCCACCGCGGTCGCCTGGCAGTTCTCCGGCACAGACCCCGAAGCCCGCGAACGCACCGCGCTCAAGGTCATCGCCGTGTCGTTCTTCGCGCTCGCTGCTTACGTGACCGTCGAATCCGTGCGTGCCTTGTTCGGTGCCGATCCCGCCGAGCACTCCACCGCCGGCATCGTGCTCGCCTCGGTCTCGCTACTGGTCATGCCGTTCCTGTCCTACGCCCAGCGCCGCGCCGGACGCGAACTCGGCTCCGCCAGCGCCGTCGCCGACTCCAAGCAGACCCTGCTCTGCACCTATCTCTCCGGTGTCCTGCTCGTCGGGCTGCTCCTCAACAGCCTGTTCGGCTGGTACTGGGCCGATCCGATCGTCGCCCTCGTCATCGCCGCCGTCGCCGTCAAGGAAGGCCGCGAAGCCTGGCGCGGCGACCACTGCTGCTGAGAAGAACCCGGCCGCTCAGCCGCGCGGGGCGTACATGATGACCGCGACTCCGGCGAGGCAGATCAGTGCGCCGATGACGTCGAACCGGTCGGGCCGGTAGCCATCGGCCACCATGCCCCAGGCCAGCGAGCCGGCAACGAACACACCACCGTAAGCGGCGAGGATGCGGCCGAACTGGGCGTCCGGCTGCAGGGTCGCGACGAAGCCGTACAGGCCGAGCGCGATCACTCCGGCGCCGATCCACAGCCAGCCGCGGTGTTCCCGCACGCCCTGCCACACCAGCCACGCCCCGCCGATCTCGGCGATGGCGGCCAGGACGAACAGCAGGGTCGAACGCAGAACGAGCACGAGCACCTCCGGGGAAAGCCAGCCACCGGCGCGGCGGCCCGCTGAGATCGTCTCAGCCTGCAGCGCGACCACCATCGCCCGGCACGAGGCCGGCGAGCGCGGTGTAGGGCAGAGATCCTTCCGGGCAGGTGCAGTGGATCAGGCTGGTGCAGCGCGCGTCGAGGACCTGCCGCAACCCGTCCCGGATCCGGGCCAGGTCCTCGATCCGGGTCTCCACCTCGACCAGCTTGGTCTGCGCCCGCTGCTGCAAATCCGGGGTCGGATGCCGCCGGCGGCCCGTGTCGATGAGCTCGGCGACCTCATCGAGGGTGAACCCGAGGCGCTGCGCGGCCTTGACGATCCGCAGCAACGCCACCGCGTCCTGGCCATAGTTTCGATGCCCTCCCGGGGAACGATCCGGCTCGGGCAGCAGGCCGCGGCGCTCGTAGTACCGCAGAGTCTGCACATTCACCCCGGCCGCCGCGGCCAGCTCACCCGACCTCATCCGCTCCCACTCCCTGATCCGCTCCTCCGCCGGCTCGCACTCACGCCCGAGCTGCTCGCGCGGCTTCAGCCTGCGCGGCCATTCCGTCGAGCACCATGACCTTGTCCTGCGGCACCCGTACATCCAGCACCACGTCCGCGCCCTCGCGCTGCACGCCGAAGTCGAAGAAGGAGCAGCACTCCGCCTCGCGCGCCGTCAGTTCCCGCGCCGCGGCCTCGACATCAGCACCACCGGATAGCCGCAGCCGCAGCCACCGCGCGCTCTCGCGCCGCTGAGCGATCAGCGACCCGCTGAACAGGCTCTCGAACTGCGCCATCCGCATCGGGCGCTCCGCAGTCGGCAGCGTGCACGCTTCCACCGGCGTCCAGCCGAGGTCGCTCCCAGCCGAGGTCGTCTCGCACGCCGGACCACATCCGCACCCCGGCGCGGCAGCCTCCCGATTCGAGCGCACCGCGGTACCCGGCTGAGCCGCAGTCTCGAACAGCCCGCGCAGCACCGGCGCGGGCTGGGCGCCCACCACCGACGCCACCTGCTGCCCGCCGGCGAGCACGAACAACGTCGGCGTCGACGTCACGCCGAACCGGGACGCCAGCTTCGCAGCCTCGTCCGCGTTGACCCTCACAAACCGCACCCGCCGCTCGAACTCACCGGCCAGCGCCTCCAGTTCCGCAGCGATCCGTCGGCAATTCCCGCACCAGGTCGCGTAGAACTCGAGCACCACCGGCAGCTGCGCCGACCCCACCACCTCGTCGAACTCGGCTTCTGTAACTGTTGCCGACATTCTCAGCACCTCCGGACACACACCGCTCTGAACCGACGCACCCACGCTAAACCTGTACCCAGGTACCGACTGCAAGGTGACGTGCGTCATCGGTCGGACAGCGCACACCGGGCGGCCGTAGACAGCGAGGCCGAACGCGACGCCCCAGCAAACGAGCGGTCAACCGGTCAGCGGCACCCCGTGGCTCCAAGACTCCTTCGAGCCCGGTCTCCTTCGCGGCCTGAGCATGTCGGCCGGGTCGGCGTCGGCGTAGAACGGCGGGATCATGATCTTGCCGCCGGGGACGAGGGCCAGGTCGTCGAGCTGGGCGCGGGGCTGCTCGAACGGTGCGCCCAGCAGGTCCTCGTCGCCGAGCTGGAGCAGGTCGAAGGCGAAGAACTGCACCGGGATCGTCTGGGCGAGCCGGGCGATGCGGTGCTGGTGCGGCGGCGCTGCAGGCGGCCGAATTCGGAGCGGGCGTGTGCGTTGAGCGCGACGATCTCCCCGTCGAGCACCGCGGCCTGCCCGCCCAGCGCGTCGCGCAGCACGCCGGCCAGCTCGGGAAAGTCCGCCGCAACCGCCATGCAGACGCGCCAGCCGTCCCACTTCCACTCGAACACCCAGTCCACCCCGGACGGCGGGGTGCGGGCGTCCTCGGCCAGCTTCGGCGGCACCGCTGCCGGTACTTCGCTGCCGCGCGTGACCACCCAGGCCCTCCTCCTGCCACCGTCGTGTCCAATGCGGATCGCAACCGAGGTGAGCGCAGGTCGGAACACTGCCCGTGCCACAACGACCACCTTCTGTGCGTCCCCCGGACGAGGTCGGCGCCACGGTGAGCCAGGTGTGACACCGCGGGTCAGTGCGGCGAACTCGAACCGGCCGCCCTGCTCGCCGGATGGCACCGCCGGCGCACCCCGCAGCAGCTGCCCACCCCGGCCGCCGAGATCGCGCCACCCGCCTGGATTCCCGATGACCTGTGGGCGGCACCGTACGGCCGATTCACCCGTGGGCAGCGACCCTCCTCACCGCCCACGGCGGCATGACAACACGCCCCGGTCACCGTGGCAGTTGGGGAGCTTGCGGCGTCGGCGGGCACGGGATACCGCAGCGAGCCGTCCGCCGACGGGCGGCCCAGTAGTGCTCGTGCCCGGCCCCGAGGGTGTGCGGTGCCACCACGCGGGTAATCCGCCCGTGTGACGAGAGATCGCGAGAAGGACGACAACAGCAATCCGCTGCTGCCTGAGGTGGGCAGCGAGCCGGAGTTCCGGGTCGCTGCCGACCGGGTGCTGGGTGCCTCGCCCGCGTAGGCGGAACGCGCCTTGCGGCAAGCCGCCGGCGTCGACGGCGCCGAGCGTTATCGCGTGGCGTGGGTCCAGCTCGTGGCCGACCTGCAGCAGAATTCGAAGTGACCACTCCGGAAGCACGGGGGATGGCCGCACACGGCGATCAGACCGCCATGGCCACCCGGGTACCTGCGAGGACGACTCACTGCTGAGCACGAGTGGGGCGTTCGCCCCGCTGCCTGCGGGCGAGTTCGTCCAGGCGTTGCGGGCGGCCGGAGCCGAGGTCTTGCGGGGTTTCAACTCGCTGGAGCGCGCGCCCTGGTGGTGCTCGTGCGCGGCGAGCCGCAGGGCGAATCCGAGATGCACGTGATCGCGTGGCACAGCCTGCGATCCCGCGGCAAGCCCGGCCCGGACCCGAGCGCTGCCTACCCGCGCGCTTTCCCGACCACCAGGCGGGCGCGGGGCAGCAGGCTGGAGGGAATGAGCACGCCGATGGATCTCCGTCAGCTCCCGCCAGGCGCGGGGGAGGACTCGCGAGGGTGATTCGAGCCCCGGAGCTCGAAAACCCCCGGCAAGGGGTTAAGGTCGGCCGCACGACATCACCTTGCGACGCCGCCGTGACGCCCTCAGTTGGTGCTGAAGGCAGGCGACGACGTCACCAGTGGGGGCTACACAACCCGTGCTACAGGTCCCGTAACCAGCGCCACGCCGTGTATGCCATCTGGACTGCAGGGCCGATCCGTTCTTCTTCTCAGGCGAAGGCAACCGCATCTGCATTGCCGCCACCCCTTTCGCTCTAGGGCGGCCTTTCGGGTCGACCTGCTTGATCGCAGAAAGTGGTGATCAATGTCTGTGGGGTGAAACGCCTGCTTGGTGCCCAGGGAGTACATAGCGGGGCGCGGACGCGCACATGCCTCAAGGGTGGCGTGTGTTGAGCCCCTCATTGCACCCCCTTCTCCGCGGGTACGGTCACGCTTAGCCTAGACCGCTACGGCCCACATATAGTGTCCTCTGGTGCTATCAGGTACAATATGTTGTGGTTGTTGCCTGGCTGCCAGATTCGGCTCTTCGTTTCTGCGCAGGCTGTCCACCGCTGAGCCCGGGGCGGGGCAGCGGTGCCTTTTGCTTTCCGTAGGCAGAGTTGTACTGGCCGCTGACCGCTCGCTGCTTCGCCCACCACTTCCAGCACACCAACGGGTCAAATCAGGGTGGTGACGGATGTGGAGAAAGGAACCAGCCCCGTAGAAGCTGTTGTGCGACGAGAAGCAGCAGGTGCTGAAGTTCGCCTGGAACTGCGCATGGTAGTCGGGGACCACGCCGGTGCCGAGCAGCTCGCGTAGCCGCTCGGCCATCGCGCTGGCGTCGATGACGTGCACCCGCTGCGGCAGCGCCCGGCAATCCCGGGCCAGCCCTCACTGCCCCTTCGGGGAGCCTGTCCACTCCCACGGGTGCAGCCCGGAATGCCAGCCGTCGAACAGAGGGATGGTGTCGGGCACGCGCGGCGAGTTCGGGCGGTTTCACGGTCAGGTTCCGGCGCCCGCCACTTTCCAGAATCGGCGAACTTGCAGCCTTCCCGGCGGGCAGTACTGCAGAAACCTCCAGTGACCTGGAGGTCATCGGACAAATTACGTGAATCTGCGAGCGGCCGTTGACTTCCCCGGCTCAGCTGGGCCCGATGGTCAGGAGGGTTTTGTAGTGGCCGGCGGGGTGCGGTTCGCCGATGGGTTCGCCGTCGACCTGGACCCAGGCGTGGGCGGCGAAGGGGTGGGTGCGCACGCCGGTGCACCAGGTGGGCCAGGTGCCGCGGGCGCGGCAGAGCAGGGCGGTGGCGATGGAGCGCTGCAGGCACCCCTTCCCCGCGCAGCGCAGGCTGACCGAGACGACGGCGGCGCGGGCGGCGGCGGCTTGTGCGGCGGTGGCGGGCCGGGCGCCGCGGCGGGCGGTTTCGAGGATGGTGCGCAGGCGGTGGGGGCGCAGCCGGGCCAGTGGCCTGGCGGCGGTGACGGCGAGCAGGGGTAGCACACGCCGGTGCAGCGGCAGGCCGGTGCGGCGTTCGAGGGCGACGGGAACGGTCACGGGGTCACCACCAGGTTCGCCTCGCGGAGTTGGCCGGCGAGGGCGGTGACGTCGGTGTGGGCCTGCCCGGGGGACAGGTGGTACCGCGTGGCGACGTCGGCGGCGATCTGCTCGATCGTCCGGCCGGCGAGCAGCGCGTCCAGGATGTGCGTGCCGGTGGGGTTGAGCTGCCAGTAGCGGCCGCTGCGTTCGTCGAGCAGCACGGTGCCGTGGTCGGTACCGGTGGTGGACACCTCAGGGCGCAGGCGCAGGTTCATGGTTCTTCCCGGGGCTTGTGGTGGTGGTGTTGAGCCAGCTTTCGCACCCGAGGAGATCTTCGAGTGCGAAGATGGTGGTGTGGTCGACGTGCGGGGCGAGCAGGTCGGCGCGCAGCCTGCGGGCATCGATCAGCCCGGTGGCGGCGAGGGTGGAGTCGGCGACGAGGTGCAGGACCGCGGGCAGGCTCGCGGCGAGCCCGTCGCGCAGGTCCTGGCCGAACTCGCCCTTGGTGGTCCGCTCGGCGATGTCCGCGGGCAGGACCCCGCGCAGGGCTTCGGCGTGCAGCGGCCGGTAGCGCCACGGAGAGCGCCGCTCGTGGGGGTGTACCGCGAGCGCGGCGTCGATGACCCGGTCGTCGAAGTAGGGCATTTCCAGGCTCACCCCGGCGTGGGCGAACACCCCGGCGAGCTGGCGGTAGGCGGGCCCGCTGGTGGTGATCACCGAGAGGGTGGCGTGCTGGCCGCGTTGCGGGGCCAGCGGCCGGCTGTGCTCGGCGGTGTCCCGCAGCACCCGGCGGGCGGCGTCGATCGCGTCGGCGGTGGCCCACGCCGGCGCGCGCAGCGGTGGTCCCCAGGACAGGCAGGTGGGGGAGTAGCGGGGCGGCGGTGGCGCGGTGAGCTGATCGGCCTGTGCCCGCCACCACGTGGCCAGGTCACCGCGGTCGGCCAGAGCTCGCACGGTGGCAGGCCACGGCCAGCGCGCGAAGGCCCGGAACCCGCGGAGTTGGCGCCACGCGTGCCGGGGATGGGTGGCCACCAGGTCGTGCAGGTAGGCCGGGGCTTCGTAGAACACCTCGTCGCCGCCGTGCCCGGCCAGGTGCACCGTGATCCCGTGCGCTGCCAGCAGCCCGGCGGTGTGGGCGGTGCGGGCCAGGGTTCGTGAGAACCGGTACGGCGTCTCCGCCGCGCCGGCGCGGCGGGGATCACTGAACAGGGCCGGCAGGTCGTGCGGGGGCGCGATGACGTGGTCGGCGTGCGGCAGGGCCGCCGCCGCGCGCGTGGCGAAGACCGCGTCGTCGTTGCTCGCCTCCGCTTCACCACAGCGGAACGTCGTCAACCCGGGATCGGCACGGGCGGCGAGGAAGCACAGCGAGGTCGAATCCATGCCCCCGGACAGGTCGCTGCCCCACCGGCCCGTCTCGGGCCGGCGCAGGGACACGGCCTCGGTCAGTGCCGCGCCCACCTGCTGCGCACCGGCGGCCAGCGGCAATCGCGGGGTGGGCGGGGTCCAGCGGCGCACCTGCCTGGCGTCGGCCCCGTCCGCCGCGATGCGCAGGTAGTTCTCCGGCGCCACCGCGTGCACCCCCCGCCACAACGGCCGGTGCGCCAGCGGCGGCGGCAGCTGGCCCCCGCACACCACGCGGGTGGCCAGCATGTCCTCATCCACCCCGTGCCCGGCCAGGGTGGCCAGCAGGTCGGGGCGATCAGCGGCCACGACGAGCCCGTCGTAGCGGGTGTGGAACACCTGCCGCAACCCGCTGAGGGTGCCCTGGACGCGTACCACGCCGTCCACGCTCGCCACCACGTGCGCCGACCCGGGTACCAGCCGCACCACCCGGTCCCAGTCCTGCACCGTCCTGAGCCGGGCCGCCCACTCGGTCAACCGCGCGACGGTGACCGGCGAGGTGCCGATCACCGCCACCGCGGTCGAGCCCGCCCGGGCGAGCGTGAGGTCACCAGCCGCCCACGACCCCACCAACCAGGGCCTTCCCGAGGCGTGCGGCACCATCCCGTCGCCGCGCACCTCGGCCGGCCACGACCCCCACGAACGAGTCCGCGGAGCATCGGGCAACACCAGCCACCCACGCCCGAGCATCATGGCTGCGCTTAGAACATCAGGCCGATCATGTCGGGCACGTACCGCCCGGTGCCCAGGGTGTCCTCGCTGAACTCACCCAACTCCACCAGAGCGGGCGGCTCGTACGGCGTTGAAGGCATCTGCTCGTCGTTCATCACGAATTCCTTTCGAAGGTGAATGGATCTCGCAGCCGGTCGACTGCGTCCCCAGGATCGCCTCCGCTGTTGATCTCAAACGACCTGCCCGCCTGAACACCTCATCGAGTTGCCGCAACTACCACTGCCCCTCTGACTGCCCGCCCAGCCAGAGCCCGGCAGTACCTACCTATCCGAATCCACCGCAGTATCGGCTACACAGGCCGGGTTCAAACGCGAGTTGCCTGCGAAAGCACTGCCAGATTCTGCGAACATGCAGTCTTTATGTGAATCATCATCGGGTTTTACGCGGCGTCGGGCCGGTGTTCGTCACCGGCCTTCTGCCGCCACCTCGCACTCATCGCGCCGACCGCGACGGCTCCGTCGGTTCAGAGACCACCACTGCCGCGCTCGGGAACGCCGACGCAGTGCGCTGGCCTGGATCAGGCGGTGTTGTCGGCCAGGGCGCGGTAGGGCGAGGCGACCGAGGGGTGCTCACCGGCGTTCTTGCGGTCTTGATCTGGGGCAGAACAGCTCTCTCCAGCAGGACCTTGGCGCGACCCGTTTCGCGATAGGTCGATGTCGTGGGTGACCTGCCGCCATTCTGCCGCAGGCGGGACGGCCATCCGTTTCTCGGACATTCTGGCGGTGGTCGGCCACCGCTAGCCGCGACCTCCGAGGGTGCGCCGACATCAAATTACCTTCCTGTGATTCACTGCACCAGGTGACGGAGGTGGGGCAATAATGAAAAAGATAGCCGCATGTCTTGCTGGACTGACCGCTATGGCTGGTGCGCTTACGGTCCTATCGGGAACAGCTATTCAAGCGCGGATGCCTGGATCGATGGGTCGGACATTCAGCGGGGTTGAGACGCAGCGTCTGCAGTAGGCGCCCGAGTCGGCGTCAGCCCCTCGGTAGGTGCGGGGACGCCGGTGAACTGCCCGGTGGCCGGGTCGAACCGGGCGACCTGACTGCTCGGGTGCTGCTCGCCCCCCAGCTTCCCGCTGTGGTCGAACTCCACCTCGCACGCACCCCCGACCGGCAGTGACGAGGGAACCGGGCCGTACTCGGTGATCGGTGCCGCCGCACCAGCGGAGGTCGGCGCGAGCGTCGACCAGGCCGCAGCAATCTGGGGTGGGGACCCGGTTGCGCGGCGCGTCGAGGAACTGCTGTGACAGTGCTTTTCACCGACCACCCCGGCTGGCCAGGCACGCCGAATCGGGCAACAGCGGGTCTCGGCTCGGTCCTTGGGCATCGGTGAGATCGCGCTGGGATACCAAAGACGTGCCGGGTGAGCTGTGGGAGGCGGGGCAGGCGGCAGCACGGGCACCCGAATGGAACCGCTGAAGGGATCAGGCACGAAAACGGAACTCCTGGCAGAGCCCGGCCGCCGAAGCGGCTGTAGACCCCGATGGTGGAGGAGCCGGCGGCCACGGCGAGGTTGCGCACGGTCAGCCCGGCCAGCACCCGGATGGCGGTGGACAGGAAGCGTTCCTGGTCTCGGCCGCGCCGTCCCGTGCCGCCATGCTGCCCCCCCTTGCTGGACGTAGTGGTCATCATCGCGTAACCACGACGCGTCCGATAGAGGACCGTCCGCGCCACGGAGGCTGAGGAACAGGCGTCGGCGTGCCACCGGTCTTGTGTGAACGCGGCGAACGACGGCCGACGCTGTCCATCGCGTTGTGGGCGACGGCGGAACCCGTGCCCGGCGGCGGTGCGGACGTGGTGTGGTGCCGCCTGGACGAGGTACGCGCGCTGGCGTTCGACCACAACCGGATCGTGGCGGACTGCCGCCCGCTGCTGGCGGACCGGCTGTGGTGCGACCGCGGCTTCACCGCCGGGTTGATGGGCACCGGGTTCACCACCGCGCAGGCGCTGGACGCCACCGAGCCTCACCGGCGACCGCCCCTACCCGGCCAACCTCGGGCGTACCCTGGAACAGCTGCCCGGCCTGCGGCGGACCGCCGAGCACGCCGCCGCCCTGCCTAAGGGCGGCCGCCCGCCTTCGCTGTGGCGCTGGGAATGACGCCTCAGCGGTCCTTTCTGGACTTGCGGATGCCGAGGACCGTGGCGACCGCCAGCACGAGCACGATGACGCCGAGGATGACGCCGCCCATCACCTCCGCTGGAACGAGGTCCGCCAGCAGGAACTGCACGGCGGCGCTGAACCCGGCGAACCCCAGGAGGTTGAGCAGGGCGCGCAGCCACCGCTGTGGCACCCGGTGCGCCGCTGTCGCCGAGCCCACTGCCACGACGAGCCCGAGCACGCCGATCACCACGTTCGTCATGGAGCACAGTGGAACAGCCCACCGCCGCCCGCAGGGCCCGTTTCGCGATACCGGGCAGAGCAAGGTCGACAGCGGAGGGGGTGTCCGGGGTGGAGATCGGGAACAACGAACACCGGCTGCTGTTGGTGCTCGCGCAGCGGGTGGCCGCGGGCAGCCTGCCGGGAGCCATCGAGGGTGGTGGCATGCGCGGCACGGTCTCGGCGGGCATGGCGCTGGCGCTCAGCGAACTCGGGCTGCTGCCGCTGTTCGACGCGGTGTACGGCTCGTCGGCGGGCGCGATCTCCGGGCGTGGCTGCTCAGCAGCCGTCCGGAAGGGTTGCACGGCTGGACCGGCCCGGCCTTCGCGCGGGCGCTGATCCGCCGTCGCAACCTGCTGCGCGCCCGACCGCAGGAAGCGTTCCCTGGTCTCGGCCAGCGATCGCGCCGCGCCGTCCCGTGCCGCCATGCTGTCCCCCTTGCTGGACGTAGTGGTCATCATCGCGTAACCACGACGCGTCCGGTAGAGGACCGTCCGCGCCACGGAGGCTGAGGAATGGCGAGTGCGCACACGCAACACGCGACCGCCCGGTTACGTGCCCTGCGCCACCAGCACCAGCACGCCAGACGCCGGGTCCAGGTAGGCGTCGGCGTGCCACCGGTCTTGTGTGAACGCGGCGTCGAGCGCCGTGCTGGTCTGGAACGGGCCGGGCGGAACAACGGTACGCAACTGCTCGGCGACTGCAGGCACCTCGTTATTGGCGGTCGGTGCGCTGCCGAGCCTGGCGAACCGCGCGCAGCGGATCGGTGTCGGTGCGCTGTTCCCCGCTGCCGTGCTTGGTCGCCACCGCGGTGGTCCGGCGTTCATCGGCAGGCGGGCTCGTGCACGGCACCGTTCGCGGGCAAGGCCGCTACCGCCAGCACCGCGCCGGTCAGGACACGCCATGACAGCACCACGCTCACCTCCATAGTCGATCGTGAAATCTCGGTTACTCCGCGCTCATCCGCCGTTCGCGGACACGACAGCGGACCGAAGCCACCCACGCCGTCGGCATCAGTGGTGAACTCGGCCGGCATGGACCTCGGGTTCCCGGGTCGGCGTGCGCGGCCTCGGCGTCCGGCGCGGGTCAGCCCCAAGGTGGACGCGGCAGCGGTGTCAGCCCACCGGCTCGTGCTCGGCTCGCTCCCGCAGATCGGCCGTCGCCCCGCGTGCGCGTCCGGATCGAGTCGCTGTCCTCGTCTGGCGAGCAGGCGCGCGGATCGGTGTTGTCGGCCAGTACCCGCAGTGCGTGCGCTGGCGCACCCTGCTCCGGGGCGGACAGGCAGGCGATCGGGTCAGTCACCATCGTGTGCAAGGCCGACTCTAAGGGATGTCACGTAACTCGGTGATCGACTAGCTGGGATGATGTGGCTGTGCAGGTAATCTCGGCGTCCAGGTCGGAGTGGATCGCACCCTTCACCGGCTGGCAACCAGGGCAGTTCCGCAAGTTGGTGCGCGTGGTGGCCGAGCGCGGCGGCAACGCGATCGCAGACGGGCGCCCCGGACGGCAGTGGCGGCTGGACTTGGCCGACCGGGTCCTGCTGGTGGCCACCTACTGGCGCACCAACCTCACCATGCGCCAGCTCGGGCCGTTGTTCGGCATCTCCCCTGCCGCGGCCCACCGCGTGATCGACACCGTCGGCCCGCTGCTGACCTGGCCCCGGTGCGCCGCCGCCGGATCGACCAGGTGGCGATCGTGGACGGCACGCTGGTCCCGACCCGCGACCACCGCCTGGCCGCCCGCTCGAAAAACTACCGCTATTCGACCAATCTGCAGGTGGCCATCGACGCCGACACCCGCCTCGTGATCGCCACCGGCGAGCCGAAGCCGGGCAACCGCAACGACTGCACCGTCTACCGCAACTCCGGCATCGCCGACACCCTGGCCGGACGCCCGGTGATGGCCGACGGCGGCTACCAAGGCAACGAAGGCGTGATCATGCCCTACCGCAAACCCTGCGACGGCAGCGAGCTCGAAGACTGGCAAGAGGACCTCAACACCGTCCACCGGTCGATCCGAGCCCGTGCCGAACACGCCCTGGCCCGCATAAAGAACTGAACCATCCTGCGCGACTACCGCCGCGCCGCCCACACCCTGCGCGACACCGTCTCCGCCATCGCCCACCTCCACAACCTCGCCCTCACCGGCTGACCAGGAAGACACTCGACCACCAACCACAAGACCAGTTACGTGACATCCTTTAGCACCAACCGTGCTGGGCACCCGGCACAATACCTGTCAGGAGTCCTCGACGATCGTGTAGTGCTCGCCTCGCCCCGCCACGTCGCGGAGAAGTCGATACTGCACGGACCTGAGATACTGGAGCGGTGGAAACCGGCATTCCGCCGGAACCTTCAAGGGCCCGGTGAACGTCTGGACGGGAACCAGCCAAGGCGAATCTGTGGCGCGGTGGTGGTGAAGTCGCGCTGGACCAGGCCGTCATGGATCGGCGGACCCGGCTTCTTGCCGAACGCGCCCCACCAGCTCATCGCTGAGCA
>NZ_JBWKKF010000037.1:0-46093 GCF_056431745.1 Amycolatopsis sp. NPDC045836
GCCGCGCAGTGCAGCAGCGTGCTCTTGCCCGAGCCGGACGGGCCCATCACCGCGGTGAAGGACCCCTTCGGCAGTTCCAGGCTGACCCCGGCCAGTGCGGTGACCGCGCCGGGGCCGGTTCCGTAGGTCTTGCGCACCTGTTCCAGCACCACCGGCGCGGTGGTGCGCATTGTTGTCGTTTCCACGGGCCAATCCCCCATCTGTTCATGGCATGAACAGTTCATACTGTACACAGACGTCAGGGATGGCCAAGCCCGGGATGGTCCCGAGTGGACGGGTCAGCCGTCGAGACCGGCCAGCTGTTCGAGGCCGGCCAGGATGCCCCGCAGCCCGAACTCGAAGTCCTCGTCGGCCTGGGGCCGCCGGTACAGCCCCGCCGAGAACAGCGAAGCCACCCGCGGCAGCCGGGTGGCGAACCGGTCGGAGCCGAGCAGTTCGGCCAGGGCCGCGGGCTCGGGGAACACCCCGTCGGAGCGGGTCAGCTCACGCATCGCACCGGCTCGGGTGCGCACGAACCCGTCGAGCAGGCCGGCGGCCTGGAGCAGCTGCTGCTCACCCAGCCCGCTCGGCGCCAGGCGGTCCAGCAGGTCCTCCAGCCAGGACAGCGAGTTCGGCGCGAGCGGCACCCGCAGGCGCATGTCGCTGAGCCAGGGGTGACGTTCGTACCGGCGCCGCAGGGCGCGGCACCACGCCGCGGCGGCCGCTGTCCAGTCCGCTCCGGCTTCGATGCCGGTGGGCGCTCCGAGGGCGTGGTCGTGCACGATGACATCGAGGTCGTCACGGGAGTCCACGTAGCGGTACAGCGCGTTGGGGGTGACGCCCAGCCGCTGGGCGATCCGCCCCAGCGACAGCGCCTTCACCCCTTCGGCGTCGGCCAGCGCCACCGCCGAGGCGGCGATGCCCGCCAGGGTGAGCATCGCCTTCGGCCCCGGCCTGCTCGCCGCGGAGTCGTACCCCCACGCCTGCCGCAGCCCTCGTCCCAGCGTCGCTCCCCCGCCCCGGTTTTCCATTCCCTCACCCTACTGACACCTGAATGGATTGTGCACAACAAGAACTATTCATGGCCAACGCAGATCGGTAGCATCGGGAGCGGGCGAACCGAGGGGGTCCCGTGGAACTGCGCGAAGTGAGCACCTTCCTCGTCCTGGCCGAGGAGCTGCACTTCGGCCGGACCGCGGCACGGCTGCACCTGACCCCCGGCCGGGTGAGCCAGACGATCCGCGCGCTCGAACGCGAGGTCGGCGGCGCGTTGTTCGAGCGCACGAGCCGGACCGTGCGGTTGACGCCACTCGGCGCGCGGTTCCGTGAAGGGGCCCAGCGCGGTTACGACCAACTGCACGACACCCTGCGGGAATGCCGGCGCGCCGCCCTGGGCACCCCGGCCGAACTGCGGATCAGCTTCCTGCCCTCGATCGGGCCGTGGATGACGCAGCTCACCGAGCGGTTCGAGCGGGAGCACCCCGGCTGCCTGGTCCGGCTGGGCGCGCTGGTCCACTTCGACCTGGTACCGCACGGCTTCGAACTGCCCGAGGATTCCGACCTCTCGCTCGCCTGGTGCCCCGGGGGCGACGGGCACGCACTGGCGGCTCCCGGTCGCACGGTCGGCCCGGTGCTGCGCCGGGCCCCGCGGGGCGTGGTCGTGCCCGCCGGGCACCCGCTGGCCGGCCGCGCCGCGATCAGCGTGGAAGAACTCGCCGGGCACGTGCTGCTGAACCCGTGCGGGCACTGGCGCCCGGAACTGCTCGACGCCTGGACACCGGCGGTCACCCCGTCCGGGCGCCCACTGCACCGGCTGGCCGAGGACGTGCCGGCCATGACCGGGCGCCGGGAACTGATCGTCGACGACTTCCTCACCCTGGTCTCCCGGGGGCGGGGGCTGCACGTGACCGTGGCGACGGTGCTGGACCGCCTGTCCCGGCCCGACCTGGAGGTGGTGCCGATCCACGACCTGCCGCCCATGGTGGTCGTGCCGGTGTGGCGCGACGGTGCGGAGAAGCCGGTGCTCGCGGCCTTCCTGGCGGCGGCGCGGTCGTTTAGCGAGGGTAACCGCTCGTTGAGCCGTTGACCGTTGATCGCCCGGCCGGGCGGTGGACAGACTGCCAGCATGAAGAGAACCTTTCAGTCCACTTCGGAACGTCGTGGCACGCTGGTGCACCTGGTGCTCGGCCTGGCACTGGCGGGCACCGTCGCGTGCGCTCCCGGCAACGCCGAGCCGCTTCCCGCGCCCGCTCCCCCACCGGCCGGTGACGTGCCGCTGATGATCCGCAACGGCCTGCCGGGCGAACAGCACCGCTGGCTCGACGCGCTGGCCGGTGACTGGAACGTGGAGATGTCGCTGTTCGCCGCCGGCGGCACCCCGGAAAAGCCGCACGTGGGCCAGAACGTGGTGGCGCACCGGCGCTGGCTGGACCAGACCGGCCGCCGTTACCTGCAGGAGGAGATCGAGGGCACCATGCTGGACCTGCCCTACTACCGGCTCGGCGTGCTCGGCTACGCCAACATGGACGGGGTGTTCGAGTTCAGCACCTTCGACCGGCTCAACGCCGGCGTGATGGCCTACCGCGGCCCCGGCGACCAGCACCGGATCTCCATGACCGGGACGTTCACCGACCAGGGCGTGCTCGGCGACGCCTCCGCCGGGCGGACCATCGCGATGCGCACGGAAATCCGCTTCGAAACACCGGACCGCAACGTGTTCGAACTCTACTTCACCCCACCCGGCGAAGCGGAACGGTTGTTCGACCGCAAGGTCTACACGCGGATCTAGCGTTCCGGCGCGCCGCCCGGCCGCGACCGGATTTCAGTCGACATTGAAAACACCGTCACGGGAAAGCGACTGCGGTAATCTCGATCCTTGAACTATCGTCAAAGACAGGGAGCCGAAAAATGCGCCGCAGACTACTCCTATCGCTCGCCGGGGCCGGTGCCGCGCTGGCCGTGGCGGCACAGCCCGCCGCGGCGGAAGAAGGCCCAGAGCTGCGTGGTTCCTACGTTTGGCTGGAGGAGTGCCAGGAAGCGGGCTGGGCAGGCGTGGTCGAACACAAGTGGCCGATGTTCCGCTGCATCGACAACGGAACCTCCTTCCGCATCTGGGACCTCTACGCTTAGTGACCGGTCGGATTCGGTTCATCCATTCCTGAATACCCTGTCGTCCCCCGGCGCGTCGGTAAAGTAGGCGAAGTCGCCTACGGAGCTGGGGGCTTCGATGTTCGATTTCGGTATTCTGGGAAACTTCGAGGCACACCGGGCCGGTGTGCTGCTGCCGGTCACCGCGGCCAAGCAGCGCACCGTGCTCACCGCGCTGCTCACCCAGCCCGGCCGGGTGGTCACCACCGCGGAGTTGACCGATCTGGTGTGGGGCGAGCACCCGCCACCGACCAGCCGGAACACACTGCAGGCCTACGTCGCCCGACTGCGCAGGGTCCTGAAGGCTCCCGAACTGATCGAAACGAACGCACATGGCTATTCCGTGCGCGCCGGGAGCTACCGGCTGGACGTGGACCGGTTCGACGACCTGATCACCCGGGGCCGGGCCGCGCTGGCGGCCGGGCACGCCGAGTTGGCTTCCTCGCTGTTCAAGGCGGGGCTTTCGCTCTGGCGCGGACCGGCCCTGGCCGACGTGCCCGCCCCCACCCTGCAGCGCGAACTGGTGCCGTCACTGGAAGAACGGCGGCTCGTCGCCTGGGAAAGGCTGTTGTCCGCCGAACTGCGGCTCGGCCGGGCCGAAGAGCACCTCGGCACCCTGCACCGCCTGACCACCACCTATCCGCTGCGCGAAGAACTGTGGCTGCTCCTGATCCGCACCCTGGAAAGATGCCGGAGAAGAGCGGAAGCACTCGCCAGGTATCACGAACTCGCCGAAATCCTCCGCGACGAACTGGGCACGGAACCGAACGCGGAACTCCGTGACGCCCACCAGCGCCTCATCCGGGCCGAGCCCGGAGCGGGACCGCGCGTGACCCACTTGCCACCCGCCACACCGGAGCTGCTCGGCCGCGACTGGGACCGCATCGAGCTGGCCGCGCACCTGCGCACCGAATCTGTGCCGACCACGGTGCTTTGGGGACTGCCCGGGGTGGGGAAGACCGCGCTAGCCGCGCAGTTCGCCCACCGGATCCGAGGCCGGTACCCCGATGGCGTGTTCTTCGTCGACGTCGCCGGGTACGCTGACCAGCCGCCCGCCGAACCGGAACAGGTGGCCGCCCGGTTGCTCCGCGCCCTCGGCGTCGCCCCCGAGGACCAACCCCGCCACGGTAAGGAGCAGATCGCACTCGTCCGGGCGCTGTTGAGCGGAAGGCGGATGCTGCTGCTGTTTGACAACGTTGTCAGCGCGGAACAGGTGGAGGCGCTGCTGCCCGGCGGCAGTCCGGCGGGTGTGCTCATCACCAGCCGCGGGCCCCTGCCGGAGCTCACCGCCTTCCACGGTGCCCGTCAGCAGCAGCTCCGGGCGCTGGACGAGCGGGCCGCCATCGCGTTGATCGGCCAGTTCGTCGGCCACGAGCGGGTCCGCGCTGAGCGCTCGGCGATCCGGGAGGTGGCTCGGCTGTGCGACCACCTGCCGCTGGCGTTGCGGGTGGCGGCGACGAACATCGCGGCCGATCCCCACCTCCCGGTCAGCGACACCGTGGCCCGACTGCGTGAGGACGCGCTCGGCGAACTCTGCCTCGGCCGGGATCGGATTCCGGTGGCGCGGGAGGCCATCGCCCCGTCCTGGTGGAAGCTGAGCACGGCCGACCAGCGGATCCTGGTCCGGCTCAGCTCGCTGCCCGACGAGCCGTTCACGGCCGCGGCCGCCGCGATCCCCGCCGGTGAAGCCACCGCGGCGCTGTACCGGCTGGCTTCCCACGGCCTGCTCGAGCGCACCAGCACCGGTGAGCACCGCCTGCCGTGGCTCGTCCGCGCTTTTGTGCTCGAGGAGCTGCGTTCGTCAGCTCACCGCGCCGCTGCGCCACCGGCCACTGAGGTCGGCGTACAGCGGGGAACTTGACACCAGTGAGTCGTGGGTGCCCCACTCGATCCCGGCACCGTCCATCACCAGGATCAGCTCGGCTCGGGCCGCCGAGCTGATCCGGTGGGCGATCACCACCAGCGTGCCCCGGCGGGCGGCGAAGGCCCGCTCCACGGTGGCCTCGGCGACCGGGTCGAGGTGGCAGGTCGCCTCGTCGAGCACCACCACCTCCGCGCGCGAGAGGTACACCCGGCACAGGGTGATCAGCTGCCGTTCTCCCTGGGACAGGGTGCCGGCGTCCAGCTCGGCGGCGTACCCCCCGAGCCGGGCGACCAACTCGGCCAGCCCGAGTTCGGCGCAGACCGCGTCGAGCCGCTCCACTGTGGCCTCCGGGGCGAGGTAGCGGAGGTTGTCGCCCAGCGTGCCGGAGAACACGTAGGCTTCCTGGGGCACGAGCACCACCTTCTCCCGCAACCACCGGGTGGGCAGCCGGTCGATCGGCACGCCGCCGATGCGGATGCTGCCGCGCACCGGTGGGGTCAGCCCGGCGATCAGGGTGGCCAGGGTGGACTTGCCGATCCCGCTCGGTCCCACCACGGCCCAGTGCGAACCGTGGGGCAGCCGGAGCGTGCAGTCGTCGAGCACCGGGGCGGAATGCGGGCCGTAGGCGAAGGTGACGCCGTCGAGGGCGACCTCGAACCGGTCGGTGGTGATGCCGTCGCGGTCGGCCACCGGTGGCACGTCGGCCTGCCGTGCCAGCCGGTCCAGCACGACACCGAGCTGGAGGGCCAGGTTGCCGACGGTGCCGACGATCGCGCGGAGGGCCGGTTCCAGCCCGGTGACCAGGTAGGTCGCCGCGCCGAGCAGCTGGCCGGGGGTGACCGCGCCGGAGGAGACCAGCCACGGGGCCAGCAGCAGGGTGAGCACCAGCGGCAGCCGGGCGCCGAAGGCGATGACGCCGATGCGCCCGGCACCCGCCCTCGCCGCCGACAGCGTCGCCGCCACCTGCCCGTCGATCGCGCCGGCCACCCGCTCACGGGCCACCCCGCGCGCACCGGTGGCGGCCACGTCGCGCAGGGCCGCCAGCACCTGGCCCGACTCCGCGGCCAGCTCCTCCTCGGCGAGGGTCGAGCGCAGGTAGCGGCGCTTCAGCACCGGTGACAGCAGTGCCAGCAGCAGCAGGGCGACAGCCAGCGTGCCGGTGGTCAGCCACGCCAGCACCGGCACCAGGGTCGCCAGTCCGAAGACCACCGCGCCCACGGAGAACACCACCGACCGCACGACCAGGAGCAGCGCCGAGACCATCTGGCGCACCGTCTCGGTCTGGCGGGTCAGGCTGGTCACCGCGGCCGTGCCGACCTCGGCACGCGCCGCTTCGCGCAGGGCACCGGTGACGGTGGCGCGCACCAGGTCGTCGCGGATCGATTCGACCACCACCGAAAGCGGTCCGAACGCCTGCCGGGCACCGAGGGCGCCGGCCAGGAGGGTGAGGAAGTACGCGCCGAGCCACCACATCCCCACGCCGGCCTGGCCGGCGAGGAAGCCGCGGTCGACGGCGAGGGCGACCAGGTGCCCGGACGCCAGCACCGGCACCATTTCCAGGACCGACCAGGCGGCCAGTCTCGTCAGTGCCCGCCGTTCACGGCGCAAGGCGGGGCGGAGTGAGGCCCAGCCGGGTGATGGTTTCACGGAACGGCCTCCGGCTGCGGGGTCAGTTCGAACAGGGCGCGGTAGCCGGGCAGCTCCATCAGCTCGGTGTGCTCGCCGTCGGCTCGGACGCGGCCGTCCTGCAACCACAGCACCCGGTCGGCCCGCGCCGCGGTGGACAACCGGTGCGCCACCACGATCAGGGTGCCGTCACGGCCATCGAGCGCCCGCCAGATCCGGGCTTCGGTGATCATGTCCACACTGGACAACGCGTCGTCGAGGACCAGGAGGCGGGCGTTCGCCGAGAAGGCCCTGGCGAGGCCGAGCCGCTGCACCTCGCCACCGGAGAGCTGGAGGCCGGTCAACGGTGTGGCCGCGCGTTCGGGCAGCCGGTTGACGAAGTCGCTGGAGGCGCTGGCGGCCAGGGCATCGCGCACCGCCGGCGGGGCGGCGGGCCGGTCACGGCGGGCGAGGGCGTCATCGACGGTGTCACCGAGCAGCACCGGCCGCTCGAAGGCGAACGCGACCGCCCCCGGCAATTCGTCGGGATGCGCTGCCGTCAGCTCAACGCCGTCGAGGGAGACCGAGCCGTGGTCGGGCCGCCGCAACCCACCGGCGACTTCGGCGAAGACGGACTTCCCGGTACCGGACGGCCCGACCACGGCGACGAACTGCCCGGCGGGGATGGTGAGGTCGACACCGTCGAGCACCGGCCGGTCGCGCTCGCTGACCCGGATTCCGGTGAGCCGCAGTTCCCCGCCGCCGGGCGGGAACACCGCCGTGCCCGGAGCGGGGCTCGGGAGGTCGAAGAGTTCGGTCAGCCGTTCCGCGGACCCGCGGACCGCGCCGAGCTGCCCCATCAACCCGGCTTGGCGGAAGATGCCCATGGCGTAGCCGAGGTAGCCGCTCACCGCGATCAGCCCGCCGGGACTGAGGTCCCCGGCGCTGACGCCGTACCCGGCCACCGCCAGTGCTCCGACCTGCATCACCGGGGCGACCAACCCCAGCCGCCAGCCCATGTCGCGCTGGGCCAGCCAGAACCGCAGGCCGTGCGCCCGCAGTTCGGGCAGTGGTTCGAGCACCCGGCGGACTTCCCGGTCGGTGGTGCCCAGTGCGCGGATGGTGCGGCTGCCGGTCAGCGCGTCGACCAGCCGGGTGGCCAGGCGGCCGTGCACCTGCTGGTAGTCGGTGGTCAGCCGGCCGGTGCGGCGGAGGAATCCGGTGGCCAGCCACCAGATCGGTGGCGCGCCGAGCACCACGAGGAGCCCGGCCCGGTAGTCGGTCAGGAACAGCGCGACCGTGCCACCGGCCGAGCTCAGCAGCGAGGTGAGCGCGCCGACCGAGACCGGGACCAGCCGGGCGGTGCCGCTGGTGCCTTCGAGCAGGCGGGCCAGCAGGTCTCCGCTGGGGAACCGGCGTCGTTCCCGGCCGTCGAGCCACAGCAACCGGCCGAGGACCCGGTACCGCAGGCGGGCACCGGCCCGTGCCGAAGTGGCCGCGCCGATCAGTTCCCGCGCGGCCTCCGTGGCGGTGGCCAGCACGAGCAGGGCGATCAGCAGCACCACCGGCGTCCTGGACGGCCCGGTCCCCAGTGCCGCGTCGACCGCCGACGCCAGCGCCGCCGGGATGAGCAGACCCGTCGCGGTTTCGGCGACGGACACCGCGAAGTAGGCCACGCCCGAACTGGTGTTCGCGCGCAGGACCTGGCCCAGCAGCCGGTTCACCGACGACACCGCTCCCCCTCCGGTCGAAGAGTCGAAGAGCGGTCGCTCCCGGGCCGTCCGGCGTCCGGGAGCGACCGCTCGGCCTTCATCAGTCGAACGTGTTCCCCGGGCAGGTGATGATGCTCGCCCAGGCGCAGCAACCCTCCTGGACCGGACTGTCCTGAGCGGACAGTTCCTGCAGCAGCTCGATCCGAGAAGCCATTTCCACCTCCTAGTTGGTGTTGGTGCAGCTGTGACAGGTGGTGAACCCGGTGGTGCCGAAGATCGGGCAGTTTCCACCGGTCGCCGAGTTCCAGCAGCAGTCGTCGGCCAGCATCGCCATCGCTTCGCTGGACTCGAATTCCTGCAGGTGCTCGATCGCTATCGACATCGTCTTGCCTTTCTGCGAATCGGACGCCGTCAGATACCGAAGGTCGCGCCGACGCAGGTGGACGGGACCGTCCACGTGCAGCACGTCACCACGGCGGCCGGGGGGAGAGCTTCCGCGGAAACGTTCAGTTCCTGCAGCAGCTCGACGGAGATCGACATGTTGGTGCCCTTCCGGTGTTCCGGGCCTCAGCTGGAGAACGTGCAGCCGAAGCAGGTCGCGACGGTCGGGATCGTCCAGGTGGTCACGGTCGGGAACGGCACGCAGCAGCTACCCAGGACCGGGCAGTCCTCCAAGCCGATTTCCTCCCGGGACTCCAGCTCCTGCAGGAAATCCACGTTGATCGACATGTTTTTCACCTCCTTCTGTGGGGGTCGGGGTCGAACTCGGGGGTGGGCAGTTCGCCGGTGGCGGCGAAGCTGACCACGATCTGGTGGAGCGCGGCGGACCCGTCCAGCGGGGTGTGCCCCGCGCCGGGGACTTCGAGGTAGCGGAAGTCCTCCCGGTCGCGCAGCCGGCCGGCGAGCAGGCGGGACTGGGCGACCGGTATCCGGTCGTCCCGTTCGCCGTGCACCAGCAGAAGTGGCGCGTGCAGTGCGGGAACGCGGTCCAGCAGGTCGCGGGAGCCCCGGTGGTCCCGGATTTCGCGCCTGCCGCCGAGGCGGTCGATCATCGCCTGGATCTCCGGGGAGGCTTCGGGGTAGAGGCGTGAAGCCGACAGCATCGGCGCGATCGCCACCACCCTGGACCAGGGTTCGGGCGTGGCCGTCGCCGACAGCAGCGCGAGGTAGGCGCCGTAGCTGGAGCCGTGCAGCACCGACGGCCGCCCACCGCGTTCCCGTTGCACGTGCGCGCCCAGCACGAGCACGTCTTCGAGGTCGGGGCCGCCCCAGGCACCGACGATCAAGCGGTGGAAGTCCTCGCCGTACCCGGTACTGCCACGGGGGTTCGGCGCGATCACGGTGATCCCCGCTTCGGCGAACAACTGGAACAACTGGGAGAACTTCAGCGACCACCGGTCCTTCGGCCCGCCGTGCAGGGCGATGACCACCTCGCGGGCGGTCCGCCAGTCCTCGTGCCCGCACACCACGGCTTCGATCGCACCGTCCGCGCCGGGGAAGGAGAGCAGCTCGCTTTTCGCCCAGCCGTCGTGGCTGCCCGCTTCGGTCCCGTCGGTGATCTCCGCCCAGCCGTCGGGCTCGAACACCACCAACCGGGCCGGGCGGGCGGCTCCCACAGCCAGGGTGTGGATGCCGTCGGCTCCCCAGGCGGTGGCGCCCAGCGCTCGCCGGGGTGGCCCGGCCAGCCTTCGCACCGTGTCGGTACCGAGGTCCAGCACGGCGATTTCGTCCTGGAGCCCATCGCTGACGTGCAGGGCCACCGCGCCACCGCGGGGGCGCATGGCCAGCGGGGTGACCGAGCCGGTGAGCTGCCGCGGCGCGTGCAGCGTGGTGGTGGTGCCTTGCCGGTACCACTGCAGGTGGTGGGTACCGGTGACCTCCGCGCTGAGCAGGACCTGCCCGGTCCCGGGGGCGGTCAGCCAGGTCAGCTGCCCCTCGGTGAACCCGGTCAGCCCGCCGTCGCCGAGGTGCCAGATCGCCGGGCCGCCGGAACGGCGGTTGACCACGAACCGGGTGCCCGCGCGGTCGAACCAGCCGCCACCGCGCAGCAGCAGCGGCGGCAGGGTACCCAGCACCGTGACCGAGCCGTTCGCCCAGGCCGCCGCCACGCACTCGCCGTCCCGGTCGCCGGTGCGGCCGAGGAACAGCACCCGGTGGCTGCCGTCCGGTGCCGGGGTGGCGAGCTCGGCGCGGAACGGGAGCGGGCCGGTGACCGTCCGGTGGCCGGTCCCGTCGAGGTGGGTCAGCGCGGACGGCGACACGACGAGGATCGAGCCGTCGTCGAACGGGACCACGGTTGCAGGCATGCCCTGCTCGTCCGCTTCCGCCGTGCTCAGCGAGAAACCGGGCACCGGGCGGCAGTGCCGGTCGGCCAGGTCCCAGTACTCGGCGAGCAGCGTGCCCCGGCCGTCGGTGTACAGCCCGGCGGCCGAGCGGCCGGAGGCGGAGAAGTGCAGGCCGAACCGCGAGCGCAGCGAGGTCAGCAGCGGCCACAGCCCGGAGGCGAGCGTGCTGGTCACGCCTGCTCTCCCGGCAACTCGAAGTCGTCGACCATGAACCAGGCGGGGCCCCCGTGACGCAGGCGGTGCAGGAAGCCCAGCGGCCCGCTCATCCCGACGTTGTAGCTGTAGCTGACCGAGCTGACGCTGTCGTCGAGCAGCACCAGCTTGCCGTCGCGCTCGCTGGTGAAGCGCGAGAGCGCCATCGCGTACTCGGCGGCCCAGTCCCGGTACCGCTGCTCGCCGGTGGCGGCCGCGAGGTCGAGCAGGAACTCGCCGTTGCCGGCCAGTCCGTGGCAGTGGCTCGGGGTGAGCAGCCACTTCTCCACCCTGGTCGCCACGGCCGCCCGGTGCGCGGCATCGAGGTAGCGCTCTTCACCGGTGGCGCGCCACAACCGGAGCAGGAAGGTGCCGATCCCGGGGGCGCCACTGCACCACCAGCACACCCCGTCGAACCGGGCGGAGCCCTCGGCTTCCTTCTGCGCGGTCGGCCAGCTGAACCCGTCACCGAGCGGCTGGGCGATGGACACCAGGAAGTTCCCGGCTTCGACCGCGACGTCGAGCAGGTCCGGCCGGTCGAGTTCCCTGGCCACGGTCAGCAGGAAGGTGCTCACGCCCGCGACGCCGTGCGCGAAGCCGTAGTGGGTCAGGCCCGCCGTCTTGGCCTGGCCGCTGTCCGGCATCGGCCAGAGGACGCCGTCCGGTGCCTTCGCCGCCAGCACCGAGTCCACCGAGAGCAGCACCCGGCCGGCGAACTCGTCGTCACCGGTCTGCTGCCACAGGTGCAGCTGGGCCAGCCCACCGCCGGCGACGCCGTGGGTGATGTCGGGGTTGCCCCACTTCACCGGCATGGTCTTGGCCAGTCCGAGCGCCTGCTCCGCCAGTTCGTCCTCGCCGACGGCCTTGGCCGCTTCGAACAACGACCAGTAGGTTCCGCCCCGCCCGAAGTACAGGCCGGGCAGCACCCGCGCGTCGTTCTTGAGCCGCTTGCCGAGCCAGCGGACCGCGGTGCGCAGTGCGTCGCGCACTTCGTCGTCGCCGGTCGCCGCCAGCCGGCGCCGCAGCAGCTCGATCGGCCCGGCCGCACCCGCCTGCAGGCTCAGCGGGTCGAACAGGCGTCCCTCCAGCGGGTGATCGGGCCAGAGCTGGTTGCCGTGCCCCGGGGTCATCTGGCTGACGAGGTAGGCGACCCCGTCCTCCAGCAGGCGCTGCCCGTCCCGGTCGCCGAGGCGTTCGGGGGGGCGCGGCGGGACCGGCTCGATCATCGCCAGCCGTTCCCTGACCTCCGGCAGGGACAGCCGTTCGGCCGGGTCCTGCCTGGTCAGGCCGAGAATGACCGGGGCGAGCGCGGCCAGCGTCGGGCTGTGCGAGGACACCATCCGCACCAGGGCGTCGATGCGCTCGTTGTGCGGCCGGGCCTCGCCGTCCTCACCGGGCTCGTCGGGCGGGAGCACCGCGTGCGCGCCGCAGGCCAGGTAGAACAGGGAGGCACCCAGGCTGTAGAGGTCCGCGGTCGGCGGTGGTGCCGGGTAGCGCGACGGACCCGTCAGTTCCTCCGGCGCGACGTAGGACATCGTCATCACGCGGGTCACTTCCTGACCCGGCTCCGCGACGAACTCGGTGTCGATGATGACCAGCCGCTCGTCCGGGGTGACCATCACGTTGTTGGGGGTGAAGTCCCGGAAGACAAAACCCTTGTCGTGCACCGCGGCGACCAGGTCGACCAGCTGCGCGGCCACCGGCAGCACCACCTCCAGCGGCAGCACCCGGCCGGGAAGCTCACGCATCCGGCGCTCCACCCAGGCCCGCAGGGTGTTGCCTTCGACCTGTTCCTCGGCGAGGAAGACGTGTCCCTGGTAGTCGAACAACGCCACCGGGCGCACCGCCACCCGCAGGGGTTCGAGCAGGCGCAGCACCTCGTACTCGTTGCGCAGGAAGTCACGCGCGTCGCTGCCGTCCAGCTCGCCGGCCACGAACGGGCGGGCTTCCTTGACCACCACCTTGGCGCCGGTCTCCTCGTCGATGGCCCGGTAGACACCACCGCGGTTCGAATGCCGGATGGCTTCGTAGACGACGAACCGGTCAGCCAGTTTGACCTGCGACTTGCCGCGTTCGGAATCCTTGCGCTCGTTCACCGCCTCGGGCATCGGGGCGGGCGCCCAGGCGGGCGGCGCGTACCAGGCGAGGCGGTTGTCCGGGGTCCAGCCGCCGCTGGGGGCAACCAGCATGGGCACGTACGAACCGTCCGAATCCAGGATCTGCTGGCTGCCGGAGAACCCGCCGTAGCGGTAGTGCACCAGGCTGTCCGCGCGGTACCGGCGGTCCGACAGGATCGCGGGGCCTTCCATGCCCTCGGTCGCGCGGTGCAGCTCCTCGAGCAGCTCGCCGAACTCCGCGTCCCCGGTGGGGTATACGGTGACGAACTTCCCGCCCGAGCCGCGGTCACAGCGAACCGACAGCAGCATCCGCAGCTGCTGCTCGCCGACGGCGAACTTGTAGGAGACCTGGCGCTCCAGCAGCACGCGGGAAACCGCGGCCAGCACCTCGGGCGCGGAACGCAGCGTCGCCGAAACGTGGATCTTCCACCCCTGCGCCTGGGTGATCTTCCCCGGCGGGCGAACGTAGCACCACATCTGCTCGGCGCTGTGCACCCAGCCGTGCAGCGGAACGACTTCATCGCGAACGCGGACGAAGTCGTCCACATAGGAGTGCTCGGCCACGGTAGCTCCTTCAGGTTCTCGTCCTCGATGGCCTGTAGCCACCCCGGATGAGGAACACCCTGCGGGCCGGCGCTGAAGGAACGCTGACTCGCACCGGCGATCGCGTCAGCGGGGGTCAACGAGGCCGGCGCGGCAGGCCACGCCGAGCGCGGTGTCGAGAACGCCGCGGCCGTTCCGTCCCAGGAGCAACCGCGATCACCGGGGCCGCGCGACCCCGGAGGCAACCATGGCGATCCAGCGCCTGGACGACATCGGCATCGTGGGCCACGACCTCGTACGGTGTCCGGTGCGAGCTGGCCGTGGTCCGGACGGCCACCGCCTCTGCCCCCTGCGCGGCCCCGGAGGTGTCATCCTCGCGCTGGTGGAGGAACTCGGCTGACGTGCCGGGCGCCAACGCGTTCGAGCTTCGTCCAGCCGGTCCAGCCCCGTTCCCGCAGCAGCTCGATCAGCCGACGTGCGGGCGGGGCGGTGTCGAAGGCCAGTGTGTCCATCAGTTCGGCGAGCGGCGGCTCGACCCCGGTGCCGCCGACGTGGTCCTCGTCCTGCTCGTCGGCCAGCCGCGTGAGGTAGGCGGCCAGCTCGTCGGCCAGTCCGGTCAGGTCCGTTTCGCCGGCGTGGTCGAGGGCCTGGCTCAGGGTGCGGTAGAAGGCGATGAGCGGTGGGTCGGCGAGCTGCGCCCGCTTGCGCGCCGCCTGCTCGGTGACCGGCCCGGCGGACCGCGCGGCCAGCAGGATCCAGCCGTCCCGCTCGACCTGGACGATCCGCTCGTCGACGCCGAGCGCCCGCAGCCGGTCGAGGATGCCGACCACCTCCGGGGGCAGCACCAGCCCGTCCCCGGCGGTGAGGCGGGCGATCCGCTCGCGGTGCCGTTGCCGCTGCCGGATCTCCGCCCGCAGCCGCTCGTCGATGCCGGTGACCGCCGCGGCGAACTCCGCCTCGCCCGCCCCCAGCAGTTCCCGCACCCGCGACAGCGGGACCCCGGCCCCGGCGAGCGTCCTGATCCTGATCAGCTCGACCACGGCACCGGCGTCGTACCTGCGGTAACCGGAGCGGTCGCGCTCGGGTTCCGGCAGCAGCCCCTTGGCGTGGTAGTGCCGCACCGCGCGCACCGTCACCCCCGCGTACGAAGCCAGCTCGCCGATGGTCAGCACCGGTCCAGTGTCCCCGCGGCGGGTCAAGCCCGGCCGACCGGCGTGGGGGTGCCGCGGATCAGCCGGGCGATCTCCGGCGCGTGGGTGAGCACGAGCCGGTGGCCGGCGTCGAGCCACGAGGTGGAGACGTGCGGCCGTGCGCGGACCAGCCGCTCGACGCCGGCCCGCCAGTTCCGGTTGCGCCACCGCGCACGCCCGTCACCGCTGTCCCCCGCCATCGAAGTGGACGTGATCATGCGGATCGGACGGTCGATTTCCCGGTACCGGCCGAGGATTGCGGACCGGACCACCTCGATCTCCAGGTTCAGGCCGAGGAAATCCCCGGGAGCCAGCAGCACCTGACGCGCGGTGCCCTTGGCCCGCTCGGACTCGTGCCGCAATTCTTCCGCCATGGCACGGAATTCCGGCAGGTCGGCCTCGGTGAGGAACGGTTCGGGCACCGGGTTCGCGCCGTCGATGAGCACGAGCCCGGCCACGGCCCCCGGGTGCTCGGCGGCGTGGTGCACGACCAGGTCCGCACCCAGCGAATGGCCCACCAGCAGGGGCGGATCGCGGAACTGCAACTCCGTCATCACGGCGTCGAAGTCACCGAGGAACGCCTCGAAGGTGTACCGGCCGGCGGGCGAGGAGAGGCCGTGGCCCCGGAGGTCGAAGCTCACCACGTCGTGGTCGCGGCGCAGCAGTCCGATCAGCTCGTGCAGGTGGGCCCGCGTCGTGAGGAGGCCGGGACACAGGACCAGCGGCCGTCCCCGGCCACCGCGGGAGCCCCGGATCGTCACACCGTCGTGGTGGACCGCGAAGTGGCTGGTCATGGCGACCAGGCTGAGGGGTTGACCCTGCGTCAGGGTCAACCCCTCAGTCTCCCCAGCTGTTCGCGTCGAGGATCGTGTCCCAGGTCAGGTAGGGCAGTTCGGGGTGGCGCTGGTGGTGGATCTCGCCGGGGAGGGTCATCGGGGGAGCCTTGAGGGGGTTGGCGACGGTCTGCGCCACCATGGCGTCGGTGAGGGCGCGGCAGCCGCCGAGGCGGGGGTAGCGGGCGTGGACGCGCTCGGCGAATCCGGGCGGGACCTGGCCGGGGTCGTCGGGGCCGGTGAGATCGATGCCGATGCCGGTCTGCGCGATGCCGATCTCGGCGGGGCGACGGCGCTGGAACACCGGCGACCGGTGTATGTGCTGCGTGGTGTGCAGCGCGATGGCGTCCCACACGGTGTCCACCCGGCTGTCGGTCACGCCGCGCTCTTCGAGGAACCGGGCGGCGAAATCGGCGCCGGCCACCTCGAACCGCTGGTCGGTGTTCCCCGCGTTTGTCAGCCCCATGTCGTGCAGCACGCAGATGAGGAACACCAGTTCGGTGTCGTAGTCCTCACCTGCTCGCCTGCCCTGCCGCTCGGCCGCCGCGCGGGCGAACAGGAAGCTGCGCAGGCTGTGGTTGCGCAGGAACGGTCGCTGGGTTCCGGTGACCAGCGCATGCGCCTGCCTGGCCAACCCGGTGGCGGGAAAGGACAGCCCGGGCGGACTCGCGGCGAAGGCGCCGGCCGGGAGCCCGGCCATGACGGCGCCGGTGACGACGCCGCCCAGCACGGTGCGACGGGGAACGGAATGCGACACGGAGTCTCCTACGAGTGAGCGAAGCGTTGCCGGTCTGCGGTGGGGGTGGTGCCGAGCACCTGGAGGAACACCCGGCGCAGGGTCTCGTCGGAGCCGAAACCGCAGCGGCGGGCCACGGTCTCCACACCGGCGTCGCCGGATTCGAGCAGGGTGCGGGCCGCCTGCACCCGGACCCGCGTCACGTACTGGCCGGCGGTGATGCCGAGGTCACGCTGGAACAGGCGGGTCAGGTGGCGTTCGCTGACCCTCGCGCGCGGCCATCCCGGCCAGGGTGTGGTCGGCGGCCGGGTCGGCGACCACCGCGTCGAGCACCGCGCGCAGGGCGGGAGCCCGGGGCGGGGGAACCTCGCCCCAGACGCTGAACTGGGACTGGCCGCCGGGCCGGCGCAGGAACACCACCAGGTTCCTGGCCACCGTCCGGGCCGCGTCCGCACCGTGGTCCTCCTCGACGAGCGCGAGGGCCAGATCGATGCCCGCGCTCACCCCGGCCGAGGTCAGCACGTGGTCATCGCGCACGTAGATGGCGTCTGGCTGGACCGCCACGCCGGGGAACCGCGTGGCCAGCTCGGTGCACATCGCCCAGTGCGTGGTCGCCCGCCTGCCCGTCAGCAGCCCCGCCTCCGCCAGCAGGAACGCGCCGGTGCAGACCGAGGCCACCCGGCGGGCGTTTTCGCCGAGCCGCCGGACGTCGGCGATCAGCGCCGGTGGGAAGCCGTCGAGCAAGCCGGGTTGCGGACCGGGAACGAGCACCGTGTCCACCGAGTGGTCCACTTCGGACAGTGCACGGTCGACGCCGAGCACGATCCCGGTGTCCGTGCGCACCGGCCCGCCGTCGAGCGAGGCCAGACGTGTCCGGTAGCCGCCCGCCCCGGTGAACACCTGCACCGGCCCCGTGAGGTCGAGGAGCACCACTCCTTCACACACGATGACGACGACGTCCCGTTCCGCTTGGTCCACAACGGAAGTCTCACGCGGAAGCCCGGGGGTCCGCAAGGACGACCAGCCCACAGATCCGGACACGTGCGTCACCCTCGCCGGCATCGTCCTCCCACCGCCGGTGGAAGCACGTCCTAGGTCGCCTCCCGCTCAGCCACCAGGATCGCGAAGCCGTCGAGGTGGCGGGCGAGGCTGTACTCGAACAGCTCGTCGAGGTCGGGTGCCGTTTCCTCGTGCGCCTCGGCCAGCAGCGGGAACCGCCCGCTCGCGAAGAGTTCCCCGGCCCGCGCCCGCTGCGCCTGCAACCACCTGGCGAGCGTCACCCCGGTCTCCTGCTCGGCCTCCACTTCGTCCGCTGTGGACAGTGCGACGGTGAGCACCAGCGAGTGCAGCGCCACCGCTTCCTGCATCCGCGTCCGCAGCGAGAGACCGAGACCGTCGAGGGCGCGCAGGACCCACTCGGTGTGCCCCATCAGGTTGGGCGAGAACGAGGGCCGGGTGAACGAAATCGCCCGGGGCAGCCAGAGGTGCTGCCAGCACAGCGCCCACTGCCGTCGCGCGACCAGTTCGAGCTTGGCCCGCCACCCCGCGGGCCCCGGCTCGGGCAGTTCCGCTTCCCCGAAGACCAGGTCGGCCATCTGCGTCACCAGGTCCTCCTTGTTCGCGATGTGGCGGTAGAGCGACATCGCGCCCACCCCCAGTTCGGCGGCGATCCGGCGCATGGTCACGGCGTCGGCCCCTTCGACGTCGGCGATCGCGATGGCGGTCCGCAGCAGGTGCTCGCGGCTGAGCGCCTGCTTGGCGCCCACCGGACGCGGGGACAGCCGGGCGGCGGGTCCCTTCGCCCGGCCGGGAGACGCGGCGACCACCGTGCCCGACCCGACCTTCGCTTCGACCAGCCCCTCTTCACGCAGGGTGGCGAGCACCCTGGTCGCGGTCGCGATCGCGACCCCCCAGCGGTCCGCGATCTGGCGGGTGGACGGCAGCCGCTCCCCCGGCGGGAGGTCGCCGGACCGGATCCTGGCGCCGATCTCCCCGGCGATGCGCAGGTAGAGCGGGACTCCGGACGGCATGCGCGACTCCTGATCCATTCCTCGGCCCCCGCCGAAGTGTACTAGTTCAATTCGGCGAGGCTGGTGCACTTGTTTCGTTGACACAAACCAAAATCGTTGACCGGACCATCCGTGTCAATACACTGGGCCCAGTTGATCAATACGCTGTACGCACCTGCTCAGGCGTTCCGGAACCCGAGAACGGACAGGAAATACGTGATGGTGACCCAAATCGAAACCGATTACCTCGTGATCGGAGCGGGGGCGACCGCGATGGCCTTCGTGGACACACTGCTGGCCGAAACGCGGGCGACGGTGACCGTGGTCGACCGCTACCACCGGCCGGGCGGGCACTGGACCGTCGCCTACCCCTACGTGCGGTTGCACCAGCCCTCCGCCATGTACGGCGTGAACTCCCGCCCGCTCGGTGAGGACCGGGTCGACCGGTCCGGCTGGAACGCCGGGTTCGGCGAACTGGCGAGCGCGGCCGAGATCTGCGGTTACTACGACCAGGTCATGCGGCAGACCTTCCTGCCGTCCGGGCGGGTCGCGTACCACCCCATGGCCGAGTACCGGGGTGCCGGGCGGTTCCACCTGACGACCTCCGGCAAGGAGTTCGAGGTGACCGCGCGGCGGAAGGTCGTGGACACCACCTACCAGAGCGTGACGGTGCCCGCCATGCGACCACCGGAGTTCCCGGTCGCTCCCGGCGTTCCCGTCGTGCCGCCGAACGAACTGCCCGCCATCCGCGAGCCCCACGACCGGTACGTCGTCGTCGGGGCCGGCAAAACCGGTATCGACACCTGCCTCTGGCTTCTGGAGCAGGGTGTCGAGCCCGCCGGCCTGACCTGGATCATGCCCCGCGATCCCTGGCTCGTCGACCGGGCCGCGGTGCAGCCACTCCCCCTCCGCCGGGCCGAGGACATCGGGAAGGAGTACGCCGCCAAACACGAAGCCATCATGGGTGCCGAATCCGTGCCCGACCTCTTCGAGCGGCTCGAAGCCATCGGAGCCCTGCTCCGGATCTCCCCGGACGAGCGGCCGACTTCGTTCCGTTGCGCGACCGTCTCGAAGGCGGAACTCGAGCAACTGCGCCGGATCCGGGACGTCGTCCGGCTCGGCCGGGTGAAGCGGATCAACGAAGCGGACATCGAGCTCGACGGCGGCACGGTGCCGACCGGTCCCCGGGTGCTGCACGTGGACTGCACCGCCGACGCCGCCAAGCGGCTCCCCGTCGTCCCGATCTTCCAGGACGGGCTGATCACCCTGCAGTCGGTCCGGGTGTGCCAGCCGGTGTTCAGCGCCGCCCTCGTCGCGCACGTGGAGGCGAGCCAGTCCGATGACACCGTGAAGAACGAACTCTGCCCCGTCACCCCGAACCCGAAGACCGACGTGGACTGGCTCCGGTTCACCATTTCCGCGAATTCGGAGCAGCTGCGGTGGGCGGGCAACGCCGACATCGGCGGCTGGCTGCACACCTCGCGGTTGCAGCCGAACATCGCCCCGCCGATGCCGGACGACCCAGCGGAACGGGCGGCTTACCAGCAGCGGGCCCTGGACCTGGCGCGGGCGCAGAACGCCAAGCTCGAAGAACTGCTCAACGCCCACGAGGCGCACTGATGCAGCTCCCGCTCCACGGAACGGCGAAGCGGCGCCGGAACCGCCCTCCCCGGGTGCTCGCCCGGCCGGCCGTCCTGCGCGAGGGCTTGGCGTTCCTTCACGGGGCCAACCTCCGAGGCGCCGACCTCAAAGGTGCGGACGTGCGAGCCCGGAACCTGGAGTACGCCGACCTCACGGAGGTCATCGCTGACGCCCGAACCCGGTGGCCTGAAGGCTTCGGCACGAGCAACGCCGACATAGCTGCCACCGAACCACCGGGAAGCGCGGCAGGGCAGCTCTGAGCCGGTCCGGCTGGCCGACCGCGCTCGATCTCGGATCACCCCTGCTATGATCCTTGCGTTGTCCGCACGAGGAAATGTCAGGAGGCGGTACCAGTGACCATTCACATCGTCCTGCGCTTCCGCATCTCCGGGAGGACCATCACCACCTGAGCGGAAGCGAAGCTTCGTTTCCGAAGGTGGAATTACCTTGTTCCGACGTTTCACGTCCGGCTTTTCGGCGCCCGCTTTTGACCGCTCGTTCTGGAAGTTCTTCGCCGCGTCGGCCACGGCGACCTGCGCCGACGGGGTCAGCAGGGTTTCCCTGCCGCTGTTCGCCGCGTCGTTGACCAGCAGCCCGATCCTCGTTTCCGGTCTCACCGCGTTCGCGTTCCTGCCGTGGCTGGTGTTCGGCCTGCCGGGCGGAGCCCTGGTCGACCGCCTGGACCGGCGACGGGCCATGCTGACCGTCAACCTGATCCGAGCTGCGCTGCTCGGCGTCCTCGTGGTGCTCACCGCCGCCGGGGTGGCGGAGATCTGGGTGCTGTATGCCGCCGCGTTCGCGCTCGGCGCCTGCCAGGTCGTCTACGACTCGGCGGCCCGCGCCATCCTGCCTCAGGTCGTCGACCGCCGGCGGCTCGATTCCGCCAACAGCTGGCTGACCGCCGAAGAGACCGCCGGACAGAGCTTCGTCGGCCCGCCGGTGGGCGCGGCGCTGTTCGGCTGGCTCCGGGCCGCCCCGTTCGTCGGCTCCGCGCTGGGTTTCGCGCTGGCCGCCGTCCTCGTCGCCGCCGTGCCCGGCCGGTTCCGCGCCGAACGCTCCGCGCCCACCACCCTGCGCGCGGACATCGCCGAGGGCGTGCGCTGGCTGTGGCGGCACCCCCTGCTGCGCGGCCTGACGATCCTCAGCGGACTGATCGCCGGCTTGTCGTCCATGGCCACCTCCCTCCACGTCCTGTACGCGCTGGAAACCCTGCACCTCAGCCCGGCGGGGTACGGGATCCTCTTCGTCGCGATGGGGATCGGCGGCCTGGCCGGGTCCGCCGCGGTCAGGCCGCTGACCGCGGCGATCGGCCGGCCGCGGGCGATCGGCGTCGCCGTGGCGATCGCGCCCGTCATGTGCGTCCTGCTCGGCACGGTCACCAACGCCTGGGCCGCCGGCCTCTGGTTCTTCGGGATCGCGGTGGGCGTCACCATGTGGAACGTGCTGTCGATGTCGCTGCGCCAGGCGATGATCCCGGTCGAGCTGCTCGGCCGGGTGCTCGGCGCCCACCGCGTGGTGCTGTGGGGCGGCATCCCGCTGGGTGCGTTGCTCGGCGGCGCGGTGGCCGGCTGGACCGGTGTGCCGGCCGCGTTCCTGGTCTCCGGCCTCGCCCAGCTCGTCGTCGTGGTCCTCATCCAGCGGCTGGTCGGCCGGCACCGGCAGCTGATCCTGGCTTCCCACGATAGGCAAGGGTGAGGTGGTCGACGACGTCGCTGAGCCGGCCGTGGCCGCGGTGGGCGGCGCGTTGGCGGTCGGCTCCGGTGCCACCGCGCCGCAGCCGCTGCCACTCGGTTTCCACGAGCCGGCGATCTCCGTTGCGGTGGACGGCCGCCGTGACGTGGGCCAGCAGTTCGTCGGCCCGCGTCGCCGCGGGCAGGAGGCGCCCGGTGCGCGGGTGCACGGCGTGGCCACCGAGACCGTCACGGGCGGCGCGCCAGTGGGCGGCACGCAAGGTGTGCGGGTCGGGGTCGGGGTCGGGGGCTCCGGCGGCGATGTCGGCCAGGGCGGTGTCCACCAGGGCGCGGACCAACGCGGCGAACAGCTGGGTTTCACCCACGGTGGTAGCCGCGTCGGTGACCCGGATCTCCACGGTCGGCAGGTGGCTGGAAGGGCGCACGTCCCAGTAGACGCCGGCTCGGTCCATCAGCGCGCCCGCCTCCAGCAGCCGGCCGACCAGGTCGTCGAAGTGGCCGGGCGAGCGGAAGTACGGGGGTGGTCCGGCGGCGGGCCACCGGGCCCAGGCCATGGTGCGCCAGCTCGCGTAGCCGGTGTCGCGGCCGGCCCAGTACGGCGAGTTGGCCGAGAGCGCGACCAGGGTGGGCAGCCAGGGCCGCAGGTGGTTGCTGACCCGCAGCGCCACCGCCCGGTCGGCCAAGCCGATGTGGACGTGACAGGCACAGGCCACCTGCTCGTCGTCCAGGGCCCGGAAGTGGCAGGCGCTGGCCGCGTAGCGGGGGCCGTCGGTGATCGGCGGCGGAACCGGATCGCCCAGCACCGGGCTGCCGGACGAGACCACGCGCGACCCGTGCTCGGCCGCGGTGCGCGCGATGACCACCCGGGTGTGCCGGAGCTGCTCGCCGAGGTCGTCGATGCCGGTGTGCGGCTCGGTCCTGGCCTCCAGCTGGAACCGGGTCAGCTCCGTGCCGACGCGCTCCCCGAGTTCGCTCGCGGCACCGGCTACCACCGCGGGAGCCGCCGGTTGCAGCTGCCGGCTCGCCGGGTCGACGAGGAGGTACTCCTCCTCCACCCCGACAGTCGGCGGGCAGCGGTGTGTCATGGATCGATCTTCCCCGGAAACCGCGTGGCGGGCACGCGGTGTCCGGGTGAAAAAGAATCACGAACAACGTCTTTCCACCTGCTGGAGATCAGTTCCTTCTTTTTCCACCGACGTTGTTTGCACCCATATCGCCGGGGTAGCCGCGCCGTGTCAGCACCGGAACCGTGACCGAGGAGGTCCCATGACACAGGGAGCCGGTGGCCAGTCCCCACCGCAGCACCAGAGCACACCCGCGGTCGCGAAAGACGAAGCCGCGCAACTGGGATCGACCGCTGCCGAACGCGGGACCGCGGTCGCCCGGACGGCCGCGGAAGAAGCGAAGAACGTCGCGGCACAAGCCAGGAGCGAAGGACAGGACCTGCTGAAGGAAAGCCGGGAACACCTGGAAACGCAGGCGAGAGAGGGCCAGCAGAAAGCGGCCCGCGGATTGCACGACCTGGCCGACCAACTGGCCCGGATGGCGGAGAAGGCGGAGGTTTCCGGGACCGCCGCCGAAGTCACCCGCCAGGTTTCCGAGCGGGCCCACTCGGTGGCGGGCTGGCTGGAGGCCCGGCAGCCGGGGGACCTGCTCGGCGAGGTGCGTGATTTCGCCCGTCGCAAGCCCGGCGTGTTCCTGGCCGGTGCGGCGGTCGCCGGAGCGCTGGTCGGCAGGCTCACCCGCGGTGTGGTGGCCGACCGGCAGGAGCAGTCCGCCGACGCCGGGAGCACCCCACCGGCGCCGCCCGCGGCCACCCCTCCCCCGGCGGCCACGACCCCGCCGGTGGCCGCGACCCCGCCGCCCGTGGCGCCTTCGTCCGGGGGCACCGTGCCACCGCCGCCCGCCCATCCCACTCCGGCGGGTCCCGGGGGGTTCACCACCCCGCAGCCCGCCGAGCCGGCGGACCCGCAGTCCCCCGGCCAGGTGCCGCGGTGACCGGGACGCCGCCGCCGGAGCCCGATGTCTCCGACGTCTCCGTCGGCGAGCTGATGTCCAACGTCATGCGCGACCTGACCACGCTGGTGCGCCAGGAGATGACGCTGGCGAAGGCGGAGATCAAGACCGAGGTGACCAAGGCCGGCAAGGGCGCCGGCCTGCTCAGCGGTGCCGGGTTCGCCGGTTACATGGTGGTCCTCTTCCTGTCGCTGGCGTTGTGGTGGGCGCTGGCGAACGTGATGGACCAGGGCTGGGCGGCCCTGATCGTGGCGGGCCTGTGGGCGGTGATCGGCGGGGTGCTGCTGGCCACCGGCCGTCGTGAACTCCGCCGAGTCAAACCCCAACCCGAGCGGACCGTGGAGACGCTCCAGCAGGTCCCCGGCGCACTGAAGGGCGAGCGAGCATGACCGAACCGGAGCGGATCCGCCGCGAGATCGAGCACACCCAGCAGAACCTGAGCGCGGACGTGAACGCGCTCACCGAGAAGGTGACCCCCGGCCGGATCGTGGAGCGGCGGCTGGGACGCCTGCGCAGGACGGCGACGGCGACGAAGGACAAGGTGATGGGCACAGCCGGGAGCGGGACCAGGACGGTGGGCGAGAAGCTCGGAGCCGCCGGGGACAAGACGGGTGAGGTGGCCTCCGCCGCGGCGTCCGCGGTGAGCCAGGCACCGGACGCCGTGCGGCGGGAGACCCAGGGCAATCCGCTCGCCGCCGGGCTGATCGCCTTCGGTGCCGGTTGGCTGGTCGCTTCCCTGCTGCCCGCGTCGAAGCGCGAAGCCGAGGTCGCCGGGCAGACGGTGGACCTCGCCCGCGAGCACCTCCAGCCGGTGGCCCAGCAGGTGGCCGAGGAGGCCAGGGACAAGCTGAGCGAACCGGCGAAGGAAGCCGCGGAGTCGGTCAGGTCCGCGGCGAGCGAGGCGGCGTCCAACGTCTCCGGCGAGGCCCGTTCGGCCACCGAAGAGGTGACCGGTCAAGCCAAGGAAGCCAAGGAGAGGGTGCAGTCGCAGAGCGATCGGTGAACGGCTGAGCGCCCCCCTGCCCGTGCCGCCGGACGACGGCGGCACGGGCGGGGATCGGCCCCGCTCAGTCCTCGTAGCAGGACACGGTGAGCAGGCTGAGCAGAATGCTGTCCTGCGGCGACTGCTGGCTGCGCTCGGCAGCGTCCATCGCCTGGAGTTCCAGCACGGAATCCATGGAAAATCACCTCCTCCCGGGTGAATCGATCCGCTTCACGGTCTTCAGGCACCGACCGCCACGGGTTTCTCCGCGGGTGCCGGGAACAGGGGCAGGAAGCCGGCGGGATCCCGGAAAACGGTGTGCAGGGCCAGCAGCACCCCGGCCGAACCGGTGGCGAGGTCGGCGGACAGGCGCATGAGCTGGTCCCCGGCGAAGGCGATACCCCCGCCACGCCGTTCCGCCGTCCACGACATCCGGTTCAGGTGGAAGCGGATGGCCCCGTCGTCGGGCAGGTCGTCCCCCGCTAGATAGGCGAGCAAGCCGGCGTGCCCGGAGAACAGCCCCGGGAAGATCCCGCATTCCCGGCGGCAGGTGTCCCGGATGCGTGCTCCGGCGTCCCGGAACCGCTCGTCGTCGCCGAAGCGGAGGAACTCCCGCAGCACCAGCCCGACGCCCGCGGTTCCGGTGCCCAGGTAGGGCAGCGCCTTGCCGTTCCGGTGCACTTCGAGCGTTCCGCGTTCCCCCGGCACGCAGTGGTCCAGTTCCCGGTGCAACGCCAGGGATGCCAGCTCCAGCGTGTCCGCCTCACCGGTGGCTGCGTGGTGGCGCAGGAGGAACAGGGCGGCTCCGGACAGCCCGTGCAAGAGCCCGGCCGCCGCGGGCTGGTCCGGCTCGGCGCTCCCGGCACGGAGGTGACGGCCGAGGCGTTCGGCGATCGCGTCGGCCCCGGCGCGCAGGGCGCTGTCCTCGGTCGCCCCGGCGAAGTGCAGCAGGCTCAAGCCGATGCCCGACAGCCCGCCGAACAGGCCCTTCGTGCGAACCGGCACCTTCGAGTGGACGGCTCGGTCCAGGACCGTCAGCGCGTCGGCGCGGTGCCCCAGCGATTCGAGCACCCAGGCCGTGCCGTGGAGTCCGTTGCAGAGCCCGGGAAAGGGAGCCACGGCGGTGCGGGCGGCCTCGGTCAGCCACCGCACGTGTTCGGGAACGACCTGGGCACCGGTCTTCCACAACGCGTAGAGCACCCCCGCGGCGCCGTGGGCCAGGGTGAACCCCCCGTACCGGGCCTGCTGCACGTCGCCGGGGAACAGCCGATCCGGCCGCCGGGGATCCGCGGCGGCGGTGATCGCGTCCGCGATCCTCTTCCGCAGGGACGGCCAGTCCCGGTACCCGTCCTCCAGCACGTCCTCGCGCAGCGGAGCGGGACGCCGGGAACCCACCGGGTGAGCCGCTTCGACCTCCCGGACCAGCTCGGCGGCCACCGGGGCGGGCACCGCGAACCGATCGGTGAGGAACCGCGCGAAGAACGTCACCTTGCGGGGGTCCCTGGCCAGCACCGAGGTGCTCAGCGGCAGGAACATCCACAGCGTCAGGCACGCCAGCGCGTGCCGGTCCGCCTCGATCCCGGTGCTCCCGGCGGGCAGGGCGAACCCGGGCACGCCCAGGCCCGAGTGACGAGGCCGGTCGGCGGGTGCGGCGAGTTCGAAGTCGACGAAGGTGACCGACCCGTCCGGCCGGAGGATGATGTTGCGCGGGTGCAGGTCGTTGAACGCGATGCCCCGGCGGTGCAGGCCGTCGAGCACCTGCCCGACCCGCGCACGGACGTCGAGCACCCAATCGGTGTACTCGGCCAGTTCCGCCGGTGTCGCGTCGGGGACGGTGAGCGGGTGCCTGCCGGAAATCGCCTCGGCCAGCGGGGTGCCCGCCACGTGCTCCTCGACGAGGAAGTGGTGTTCCCAGAAGGTGAACAGGTCGAACACCGCCGGGACGCCCGGCGCTCCGGCCAGTTCCCGCAGCATGTCGTGCTCGTGCGCCAGGCGGGCGACGGCGTCCTGGCCGCGTTGGTCCAGTCCGGCCGACGGCCGCGCCTCCTTCAGCACCACCCGGCGGCCGGAGCGGTCCGCGGCCAGGTACACCCCGCCACCGTTCGAGAAGTGCAGCGCCCGTTCCACCCGGTAGGGCAGTTCCGCCGAGTCGCGTTCCTGCCGGAGGAAGCCGGGAACCGGCAGCCAGGGCGGCGGCCGGAAGACCGGCTCCCGGCGGTCCGGGACCAGGTCCCCGTCCGGGGTCCGCAACGCCGGCACCCGCTCCCCCAGTTCGTCCACGAAGGACTGGGGGCCGAACGCCCCGTAACGGGTGTACAGCGGCCCCGAGCGCCACCGGCGGTCGCTGAGCACGTAGGGTCCGCCGAAGCCCGCCAGCAGCGGGTCGAGTTCCCGCAGGAGGCGTTCCCATTCGCCCTCGTCGGCGGGGTAGAGCGTGCAGAACTTGCCGCTGGCACCGCGGTCGGCGTACTTGGAGTTCAGGAACCACAGCACTTTGCTGCTGCGCAGGAATTTGACCGCGATCTCGCGGCGCACGCAGTGTTCGAGAACAATGTCGAGCACGTGGGCGGAATCGGCCGGATTCGCGGACACGTGCACTTTCCAGCCCTGAGCCGGGAGCCCGCGCCCATCGGGCAACCAGGAGATCCAGACGTCCTGTTCGGCCCGCCGCCAGCCCGGAGGCGGTTCCGCATCCGCCGGGCGGTACCGGTCGGCCCGGTCGTCCCAGCGGTGCAGCGGCTCGTAGAAGTCGGCGTCGGCCACCGCGAAGCGCTGGTACACCTCGGTTTGGTCCATCAACGGAATTCCCCTGGGATTGGCTTTGCCTGCTCGACTCCGAATGCATTCGGCGGCAACTCGGTTGGCCGTGGAGTAGGTCTACCGCACCGCCGGACCGCGTGCAGGGCGAGCCACCGGAATTGGTGAGCCCGGCGATCGAAACACCGGCCACCCGGACGGGAACGATGGCGCCCGGCTCAGCGGGGCACGACCCCGGCACCCACCGGGTCGCCGGGGTCACCGCCCAGCCAGGCGGCCACCACGCCGGCGGCCTCGTCCTCGTGGCCGTCGAAACCGTGGCCGGCGCCGATGAGGGTGTGCAGGTGGCAGCGGTGCCGTCCGGCCGCGGCCTGGCGGGCGGCGTCGCAGGGCACCACGGTGTCCTGGTCGCCCTGCACGATCAGCACCGGCACGGTGCTGCGCTGGAACGGGCGGGCCAGGTCGTGGTGGCGCAGTTCCTCGAAGAGCACCCGGCCGAGCTCGAACGTGCCGTTGACGAGGGCAAAACCCTGCTCCTGCGCCAGTTTCCACCGCTCCGGTGAGAAGTGCCGCTCACCCCACGGCGTCTCCGGTTCGACGAACGTCCGGTGCAGGTCGAGCACGGGGCGCAGCAGCACCAGCCGGTGCAGCCGGTCGTCCAGCCACGGCAGGGACAACAGCGTGCTGACCGCGCCGAAGCTCGAAGCCACGATGGACAGTGGCGGCGGCAGCTCGTTCACCGCGTGCGCCACCGCGGCTTCCAGGTCCAGCATCTCACCGGCGATGGTCACCCCGCGCTGCGTGCCGCCGCTGTTGCCGTGGCCCCGGAAGGAGAACCTCAGCACCGCGTGACCCGACCGCGCGAGTTCGGCGGCGACCCGGACGGCCGTGCCGAACTCGTCCAGGTCGGCGGTGATGCCGTGGGCGTAGAGCACGGTGCCCCGGCGTGGCCCCGGAGCCGGGTGGTGGACCACGGCGTCGAGCCGCACCCCGTCGAGGGTGACCAGTTCCGGCTCGCTCACCGTTGTCCGCCCTTCAAGGCCGCGCCGTCCGCCGAAGGGTGCGGCCACCGGGTGAACGCGATCACCAGCGCTCCCGCCAGGCAGAGGACGGCGGCGACCGCGTACGCCGCGTGGTAGCCGGCGAGCGTGCCCCGCGCACCGGGCGAGGCGACCGCCGCCGAGACCGCCACCAGCGCCGCGACCCCGACGCTGGACCCGAGTTGCTGGGCGGCCACGTTGATCGCCCCGGCCACGCCGTGGCGGTGCTCCGCCACCCCCGTCAGCGAGCCCACGGTCACGGCCGGGAACACCAGGCCCTGGCCGGCCCCGGTCAGCAGCAAGCCGGGCAGCAGGTGCACCCAGTACGCACCGTCGACCGGGGTGCACACCCACGCCGCCATCGCGGCCCCGATCAGGACCAGGCCGACGACGACCAGTGGCCGTGGTCCCCACCTGGCGAGCAGCCTGCCGGTCAGGAAGTTGGCGGTGAGGAACAGGACCAGCGACGACGGCACCACCGCGAGCCCCGACAGGGCGGCCGGGTAGCCGAGCACGCCCTGCAGGTAGAGCGGCGCGAAGAAGAGCAGGCCGACACCGGCGGTGTGGTTCAGGAACGCCGCGAGCAGGCTGGCCCGGACCGGGGTGGACCGGAAGACCACCGAGGGCAGCAACGGCTCGGTGGCCCGGCGTTCCCACCACACGAACGCCACCAGCAGCACTGCGGCGGCGGCGAGGGGCCAGACGGTGGCGGTGGCGCCCCAGCCCGCCGAACCGCCGTTGCCCACCCCGAACACCGCGAGGAGCAGGCCCGCGGTCACCAGCACCGCGCCGGGCAGGTCCGCCGGCCGGCGGCGGCGCCGCGCGGGTGGGAGCGCCGCGCGGGCCCCGGCCAGCACCACCACACCGGCCGCCACGGAGAGCGCCGGCACCGATCGCCAGCCGAACCACCCGGTCAGCACGCCACCGGCAACGACCCCGGCGCTGAAACCCGCCGCGCCGACCGAGGCGTAGACGCTCATCGCCCGATCGCGCGGCGGACCGGCCGGGAAAACCGCCGCCAGCAGAGCCAGCGCGGGCGGCCCGGACAGTGCCGCGCCGACCCCCTGCACCGCCCGGGCCGCGATCAGCACCTCCGCGGTCGGCGCCAGCGCGCCGGCGAGCGCGGCGACGGTGAAGACCGCGATCCCCGTGGCGAAGACCCTCCGGTGGCCGAGCGCGTCACCCATCCTGCCCGCGAGCAGGAGGAAACCCGCGAAGGTGACGGCATAGGCGGTCATCGTCAGCTGCAAGGTGGCCTCGGCGAGGCCGAACCGGGCGCCGATCGACGGTAGCGCCGCGTTCAGGGCACCGAGTCCGCTGAGGTCGAGCCCGAGTGCGCCGGCGAGCACCGCCAGCGCCGGCGCACGCCGGGCACGCGGCGCCGGGGCGGCCACCTCGGCACCCGTCCCGCCGCTCACTCGAACTCCCCGAGGAACTCGCCGCCGTCGACGTCGACGAGGGTGCCCGTCACGGCCGGGACGGCCATCAGCGAGACCACCACGGCCGCGACGTCGGCGGGCTGCCCGGGGTGGTGGACGAGCTGGCGGTTCATCGGGCTGACCCCGATCCCGCCCGGGCTGACCGTGTTGACCCGCAGCGGCCCGAGCTCGAACGCGGCGTTGCGGCCGAGCGCCTCGATCGCCCCGTGCAGGCTGCCCCAGAAGCCCCGGCCGCCGGAGGGGCGCCTGCTGCTCGACCCCGACAGCAGCGTGACCGAGCCGCCGGGGCGGATCCGTCCCGGTGCGGCGTGCAGCAGGTGGTAGCTGAGCCAGAAGCGGGCGAACGACCGCTGCGCCTCGGCGGGTGGGGTGGTCGCGATCCCGTAGGCGCGGCTGGTCGTGGCACCGCCCGCGAGCACGGCGACGTGGTCCAGCGGCTGGAGCCGCTCGAGCAGCTCCACCGCCTGCTCGGGGCGCTCCGGGTCGGCCACCACCGGGGTGACCCCCGGCAAGGATCGCGTGGCCACGGCCAGCCGTTGCCCGGACCGGCTGGACAGGGCGACCTCGGCGCCGGCGGCCCGCGCGTGCGCGGCGGTCGCCACCCCCAGCTTCCCGGTGCCCACCACCAGTACCCGGGTGCCTGCCAGCGGAAGCGGTGCCATCGCGGAACTCATGTGTCTCCGTCGTTTCGTCGGACGTGGAACTTCGGACGGGGTCGACGGTGGACCGGTCCGCCCGCGGTGACCAGCTCCCCACCGGACGTAGGCCACCGGTGCCTACCACCGCGGGGGTCAGGCTCAGCGGGCCCCGGTCGTGGCATCGTGGTCACGTGGATCAGGGCGCCGAACTGGGATCGTTCCTCCGCTCACGGCGAGCGGCACTCCGGCCGGAGGACGTGGCCGTGCCGTCATCCGGCACCCGGCGACGCGTTCCCGGACTGCGGCGGGAGGAGCTCGCCCAGCTGGCCGGCGTCAGCATGGCGTACTACACGCGCCTGGAGCAGGGCCAGAGCCGCAACGCATCCGACGCGATACTCGGCGCCATAGCGCGGGCACTGCGGCTCGACCCGGCCGAGACGGCACACCTGCACGACCTCGCCCGGCCCGCGCGGGTGACGCGGCAGCCGCCGCGACCGGAACACCTCCGGCCCGCCCTGCGTGCGATGGTCGATTCGATCAGCGACGTGCCGGCGTACGTCGTCGGCAGGTACGCCGACGTCCTCGCCTGGAACCCCCTCGCGCACGCACTGCTGGCAGGCCACCTCGACACCGGCCGCCCGAACCTGCAGCGGTTGCTCTTCCTGGATCCCCACACGCGTGAGCTGTACGCGGACTGGGAGAGCCGGGCGCGCACGTCTGTGGCGTGCCTGCGCCTGACCGCGGGCCGCCACCCCGGGGATCCCCGGCTGGCCGCCCTGATCGGCGAGCTGAGCATGGGAAGCCCCGAGTTCGCCGCGCTGTGGGCGGCGCACCCGGTCCACCAGTGCGCGTTCTCCACCGTGCGCTACCGGCACCCCCTGGTCGGGGCGCTGACGCTCCGGCACGAGGTGATGGAGCTGCCGGAGGACGACGGGCAGCAACTGTTCCTGGCCACGGCCGAACCCGGCTCGTCCTCGCACGCCGCGCTCCGCCTGCTGAGCGGGCTCACCGATCCCGTCCGGGCCTGAAGCGGGATCGTCAGAGGGCGGGCGGGACGACGACGACCTTGCCGTGGCTCTCCCCCGCCTCGGCCTGCCGGTGGATCGCGGGCAGCTCGCTCAGCGGCACGCGCCGGGCGATCTCGACGTGGAGGTCACCGCTGTCGACGAGGCCGACCAGGTGGGAGAGCACCTCCGCGTCGGGGTGGACGAAGATCGTGGCCGCACGCACGTTGCGCTCCTCGTCGCCGGGCGTGGGCACGGTCGGTGTCGTGGACACGACCACCCCGCCATCACGGACCCGGGTGGCCAGGGCGGTGAACCCGTCCGGGCTGATCGGGGCCAGGTTGAGCAGCACGTCGACGGGCTCGGTCACCGCGTCGAGGACCGGGGTGGTGGTGTGGTCGATGAGCTCGTCCGCACCGGCCGCCTTGACGATCGCGTTGCTGCGCGGGCTCGCGGTGGCGATGACGTGGGCGCCCGCGCGCTTGGCCAGTTGCACGGCGTACCCGCCAACGGGGCCGCCGGCCCCGTTGATCAGCACGCGCTGACCGGCCTTGAGCTCACCGGCCTCGAACAGCGCCTGTGAGGCGGTGAGCCCGACGGAGGGCAACGCGGCGGCGTCGGCGAGCGGGATGCGCACCGGAGCCTTCACCAGCGCGCTCGCCGGGGCGACGACGTACTGCGCTGCCGAGCCGTCAGCGGTCATGGGGATGAACCCGACGACGCTCTCGCCCACGGTGAGGCCGTCCACCCCGTCGCCGAGGGCGTCGATCGTGCCGGAGACGTCGTAGCCCGGAATGTGCGGCAGCGTCACCGGGATCGGCAGGAAGCCGCCGCGCATGCCGCCGTCGGCCGGGTTGAACGCCGACCCGGCGACCCGGACGCGCACCTCACCCGCGCCGGGGACCGGCCGGTCGACCTCCTCGTAGCGCAGAACCTCGGGGCCACCCGTTTCGTGGAACCGTACCGCCTTCATGACTTCTTCCCTTCACCGTTTGCTTCGAGTTCGAAGCAACTGAGAGCAAGTTAGCACTGCTTCGAACTGGAAGCAAGCGCTTCGAGTTCGAAGTACCTTGAAGGTTCAGCCGAAGATGCTAGCCATGTATTTAGTATCCATGTACGGTATCCGCTGTGAGCAGGGAATCCACGCCGGGCGCACTGGTCTGGCGACTGTCGATGAAGTGGCGCGTGGCCGTCGACCGCGCCCTGGGGCCGCTCGGCCTGACGCACGCCCAGTACGTGCTGCTGTCCTCGCTGTACGGCATGGCCCGCGCCGGGCAGCGGCCGAGCCAGCGTGAACTGGCCGACCACACCGGTCTCGAAGCGCTGTACGTGTCCAAGCTGGCGCGCGCCCTGGAGGCCGACGGCCTGGTCGAGCGCACCAGGGACCCGGTGGACACCCGCACCGTGCGGCTCACCCTCACCGGCCGGGGCCACGAGGTGGCCGTGCCCGCCCTCGCCGAGGTCCAGGTGTTGCTGGACCGGCTCCTGGCACCGCTGGGTGGCCGGGACGGCGAGCGCACGGCGGCGTTCGTCCACGACCTGACGGCCCTGCTCGGCACCCCACTCGACTGAAGGGGCTCGGCGTGCCCGAAATCAACGTGGCCGACTCGGCCGTCCACTACACCGACTCCGGCAGCGGCACGACTTTTGTGTTCCTGCACGGCAATCCCGGTTCCTCGCACGGCTGGCGGAACGTCACCCGGCACGTCGGCCCCGGCCGGTTGCTGGCGCCCGACCTCATCGGCATGGGCCGGTCCGGCAAGCCCGGCATCCCGTACGCCTTCGCCGACCACGCCCGTTACCTCGACGCCTGGTTCGACGCGCTCGAACTGGACCGGGTGGTCCTGGTCGGGCACGACTGGGGCGGCGCGCTCGCCTTCGACTGGGCGGCCCGGCACCCCGAACGCGTGCGTGGCCTCGCGTTCTTCGAAAGCATCGTCAAACCCATGGCGTGGGACGAGCTTTCGCCACCGGCGCGCAAGCGCGTCGAAACCTTCCGCACACCGGCCGGCGAGGAGCTGGTGCTCGACCAGGACCTGTTCGTCCGCCAGGCGTTCACCGGCGGCGTGCTGACCCCGGTGGCCGACCTCGAGCCCTACCTCGCGCCGTTCCCGACGCGCGAGAGCCGCCGGCCGGTCCTGGCGTGGGCACGCCAGATGCCGGTCGGCGGGGAGCCGGCGGAACTGATCGCCCGCATCGAGGCGTACGACGCGTGGCTTTCGAGCAGCGCGGCGATCCCCAAGCTGCTGATCACCTTCGAGGGCTCACCAACCCTGCTCACCACCCCGGCGATCACCGAGTGGTGCCGGGACAACATCGCCGCGCTCGAGGTCGTCCACGGTGGCCGAGCCGGGCACCACGCGCAGGAAGACCGGCCCGGGGAGATCGGCGCCGCCATCTGCGCCTGGGTGGACCGGCACGGCCTCCGGCAGAGCAGGTGAACCGGCTCGCCCGGGTTCGCGAAGGCCGTGGCCCGCACCGGCAGGCACCCGGTTCGGCGAGGCGTGGGCCAGCGAGGGCCTCGGCCGGGCCGAAGCGATGACCGGCGAACTGCCTCGAGTCCGCTCACGGGTACAGCCGCCGTCTCCACACCGGAGACAGCCCTTCAGGCCGTTCCGAGCACGGCAGCCGGAACCTTCTGCCCGCCGAGGCATTCTCTCGCCAGCCCTCGAACGGCCGTCCGGGCCCGGCTCGGCGTTCTCCTCGTGCTACCAGCGCAGGCCGATGTTCGACGGCCCCTGCGGGCCTTCGACTCGCGCGCTGTAGGTGCCCGCGGGTGCGTTGTGGCAGACCCACGAGGCGGGACCCGCCGAGGCGTGGAAGGTGTTGCTGCAGCCGTAACCGTTCGGCCCCCACACGTACCAGCGGCCGATCCCGACGCCGTGCACGTCGGCGTCCACCGAGATGGTGCCACCCGGGAAACCGGGGACGTCGAAGAGATCGCAGTCGCTCGCCCAGCAGGTCACGCTCTCCGGCCCGGCCATCGCCATCGGCGGGGCCAGCACCAGGCCGGCGCCCACCACCGCGGTCGCGACCGCGCCACGGGAAAGGATCTTGCGCATCAAAGCTCCAGGATCGTTGCTGACGCAGCGACTTTAGGACAGCGAACGGCGTTGCCGTGGCGGTTTCAAGCCTTGCTGAAGCCGGACCGCACGATAACCGATGCCCCCACCGGGTCACCGTCGAGCGCCTATCCGCGGTGGCGGGAATAGTGCCGCGCCGCTTTCGCGCGGTTCCCGCACAGCGCCATCGAGCACCAAGCGCGCTTGCCGTTCTTCGAGGTGTCGAAGAAGTGGAGCACGCACTGCGGATTGGCGCAGCGCCGGATCCGGGTGGGCTCCTGCTTCAGCAGGTCCAGGTAGTTGCGGGCCGCGAGCCAGCCCGGCAGCCACGCGGTGTCGGGCACCTCGGCTGCTTCCCGCGGCTGCGCCCCGGTCACCGACAACTTCAGCCGCCCGCGGTCGAGGACGTCGTTCAGCGAGCCCCAGTCCGGCTCGGCGGCGCGGGCCGCGGCCAGTGCGGCTCGTGCGCCGCGGGTGGCTTCGAGCGTGGCGTCGTCGGCCGGGACGCGCAGTCCGGCGCTGTCGAGCCAGACCTTCAGCCCGGCCACGTCGGTGAGCAGGTCTTCCAGTTTTCCGGTGGTGTCCCACCAGGTGTTGAGCAGGTCGAGCGCCAGCGGCTCGCCGACCAGCGGGCGCGGATCGGTCATCGTCCCACCTCCCTCCTAACCGGCTAACCAAAGATCAATGGTTGACCATTCTAGTTCTAACCGTCTAAGTTGATATCAACGGTTAGACGACTTCGGAGGTTCCCCGTGACGATCACCGCCCTGCAGACCGGCCACATCGGCCTGAACGTGACCGACCTCGGCCGCTCACGTGGCTTCTACCAAGAGGTCTTCGGCTTCGAGGTGCTCGGCGAAGGCAAGGAACCCGGGCGCGAGTTCGCCTTCCTCGGCCGCGACGGCAAGCTGCTGGTGACGCTGTGGCAGCAGAGCGAAGGCCGGTTCGCCACCGGGCAGCCCGGCCTGCACCACCTGTCCTTCCAGGTGGAATCGATCGACGAGGTGCGTGAAGCCGAGCGGGTGCTGCGTGAGCTGGCGGTGACGTTCCACCACGACGGCGTCGTGCCGCACGGCGAGGGCGCGGACTCCGGCGGCATCTTCTTCACCGATCCCGACGGCATCCGGCTGGAGATCTACGCGCCCAGCGGCGCCAGAGCCGCCGAAGCACCCACGACCGGCGCGCCGACCTGCGGCTTCTTCTGAGCCGATGGCCGACTACCACCTCGGGGAACTGGCGGTGCAGGACCGAGCCGGGCTGGCGGCCGCCGCCGAGCACGCCCGCCCGGCCATCCGCGCCACCCTCCCCGAAGTCGCGAAGAGCTTCCTGGCCGCGCAACCGGTGATCTACCTCGGCGCGAGCGACGGCGACCGGCTCTGGGGCACGATGCTCACCGGGTCACCCGGATTCACGCGGGCCACCGGTGACCGCACCGTGCGCATCGCCGCCCGGCCCACCGCGGCGGACCCGCTCGCGGCGGCGCTCGACGGCGTCACCGAGGTCGGGGTGATCGCCGTCGAACCGGGCAGGCGCCGCCGGATGCGGGTCAACGGCCGCAGCCGCCCGGTCGGCGACCACCTGGAGATCGAGGTCGAGCAGGTGATCTCCAACTGTCCCAAGTACATCCAGCAGCGCACCCCGCTTCCGGCCGGGGAACCGGCCACGCGCCCGTCGGCGATCCGCGGCCGTGAACTCGGGGCGGCGCAGATCGGCCGGATCCGCGCGGCGGACACGTTCTTCGTCGCCACGGCCGGGAGCGACGGCTCCGCGGACATGTCCCACCGGGGCGGGAACCCGGGGTTCGTCGATGTGTCCGGCCCCACCCGGCTGAGCTGGCCGGACTACCCGGGCAACGCGATGTTCCTGACCCTGGGCAACCTGGCGCAGCAGCCCGCCACCGGACTGCTCTTCCCCGGCTACGCCGGCGGTTCCACCCTGCACCTGAGCGGAACCGCCCGGGTGGACTGGTCACCGGACCGCGCCGCCCGGTACCCCGGAGCCCAGCGCGTCGTCGACTTCGCCGTCACCGACGTGGTGGAGATCCGGGGCGCGAACACCTGGCGCTGGACCGCCCCGGCCTACTCCCGCTTCAACCCCGCCATCACTTGACGGGCCCGGCCGGGCGCAATCGGTGGAGGGATCGCACGTGAGGACAACAACGAGGCGGGGGCATCGCCCCCGTCTACGGGACGGACGATCCCAGCAACTGTTCTGCTTCCGTGTTCAGCGCCGCTTCGCGCGTACTTGCCAGACGGGGCCGAGAATGCGGCCTTGCTGGTCCCGCCGGGCCCGTGCCGGATCGACGCTGAAGCCGAGGCTTTCCATGGCACCGGCTCTGGCGAACGCGTCCGCGGTCAGCGAAGTGGTGTAGGAGGCGAGCCGGCTCTTTTCGATGTCCCAATGTATTCCGAGGTTCGTGTGCAGGTTCTCCTGGCTGACCGTCATCGGGAACCGCAAGCCTTGGTCGACACCGGTGACCTCACCGCGGAACCGATCTCCGTACCTTCGACGAAGGGTTTGCCCTGGTAGACCGGGAATCAACGTCGCGCAGGAAGAAGGCCGACATGGCGGGCCACGTCCACGGCTCGGCTGCGGGGCGGGCGAGCTCGGCGGGACGAGTTGCCGGCCGCGACCCTCGACGCCGTGGTCGCCCGCGCGCGAGCCGGCAAGGCCATCGTCCACCGGCGCTGGCCGAACAAGGCGGCGCTGGTGGTGGCCGCGTTCACCCGCGCGGTGCAGAACACCCCGGAGCCACCGGACACCGGCTCGCTGCGCGAGGACCTCCTCGCCGTGCGCGGCGGGTTCATCGCCGCCCGCCGCGAAGTGGTGATGTCGGTCTTCACCCGAGCCCGCCACCGCGGTGAACTCACCGGCGACGCCTACCTGGACACCCTCTGGCACCTGGGCCCCGCCCTCGTCTTCTTCCGCACCGTGCCGGCCGGTTTCGCGCCGGCGCGGCTGGGGAACGGTCGTCCAGGGCTCAGCCCTGCCGGGTGGGCCGGATCGTGAGGTCGCCGATCTCGACGTCGTCGGGCTGTTCGACGGCGAACGCGATCGCGCGTGCCACGGCTTCGGGCGCGATGCCGAGCGCTGCCATCATCCGCTGGACCTCCTCGCGCTGGACGGGGTCTTCGACGTGGTCGACCAGCTCGGTGCGCACGAAGCCCGGCGAAATCGACGTCGTGCGCAGGACGCCGTCGGTGGACTCCTGCCGCAGCGCCTCCAGGAGCGTGCGCACGGCGTTCTTCGTCCCCGCGTAGACCGCCTGCGTGGGCACGATCTTCAGGCCCGACGTCGACAACGTCGTGACGAAGTGCCCGCGGCCCTGCGCGCGGAACACCGGCAGCGCGGCGGCGATGCCGTGCAGGACACCGCGGACGTTGACGTCGATCATCGCGTCCCAGGCGTCGACGTCGAGGTCGCCCACCGGCGCGATCCGGGCGACACCGGCGTTGCCGACCAGGACGTCGAGGCGCCCGAAGCGGTCGACCGCGAGGGCCACCAGCCGCTCGAGATCGGCACGCCTGGTGACGTCGACGTCCAGCACCTCCACGCGGCCGCCGTCGTCGCGGATCCGCCGCGCGAGCACCTCCAGCCGGTCGGTGCGCCGCGCACCGAGCACGACCGCGGCGCCGCGACCGGCCAGTTCCACGGCGGTCGCCTCGCCGATCCCACTGCTCGCACCCGTGATCGCGACGACCTTGTCCAGTCCGTTCGCCATGACGCCTCCCGCTAAGCTGACAACTGTCCGGTTGACTCCCACCGTACCGGACAATTGTCCGCTCGAGGAGGCTGCCGTGGTGACCCGTTCCGATGCCGCCGCCAACCGCGACCGGATCATCGAGGCCGCGCGGGCGCAGCTGAGCGAGTCCAACGGCGCGGCGGGCGAGCTGAAACTGCACCGGGTCGCCAAGGCCGCGGGCGTCGGCCAAGGCACCCTCTACCGGCACTTCCCGACCCGCGAGCACCTGCTGGCCGAGGTGTACCGGGCGGAACTGGACCAGCTCGTCGCCACCGTGGCACCGCTGCTGGCCGAGCACTCACCGCTCGGCGCACTGTGCCACTGGCTGGCGCGCCTGATCGAATACGCCCGCGTCAAACGCGGGGTCATGGCCGCGATCGAAGTGCCGGCCTGGCAGGAGATCTACGCCAGCCAGCACCACCGGCTCGACGAGGCACTCGGCACCCTGCTCGAACGCGGGCAGGCCACCGGCGAAATCCGCGCCGGCCTCGACGCGGCCGACGTCATCCTGCTGCTCGGCGCGCTGTCCCGAATCCCCGGTGCCGAATGGGACACACGGGCACACCGCCTCGTCGCGGTGATCGTCGACGGCTTGCGGAACCCCTAGCCGCCAGGACTCCCACCTGCGCAACCGCTCCACCACCACCGAATTCGGCGAACTGCCCAGAAAGCCCGGCACGCACTTCCACGATTTGCGTCAAACCCTCAAGAACTGGCTCTTCGCGGACGAGCCCCGGAGTTCCGTCACCGCGAGAGCGTGCTCGAGCCGGGTGACGGTGCCGCGCGGGGCCTGCCGCTCGGCGAACAGGAGTTGCCCGGCGCTGTGGTCGACCCGGCCGGGCGCAGGTCATCAGCCTGCGTCCTGGCCGCCGCGACCGCTTCCGCGAGCCCGCCTCCGGATCACCGGTGAGCGCGAAGGTGTTCTCCGGTCCGGTGTTCTGCGGGAAGAACGTGCGCGAGCCGATCACCCGCAGCTGCCCGGGGAACTCCGCCTCGGCGGCCCGCCGAGATCGGTTCACCTCCGCAGCCCAACCGCCTCCCCCACCGGGCAACGACGCTTTGCGCCCACGGCCCGGCGCGTCACTCCCGGCCTCGCGACCCGGGCGGGACGAGCCCGATGACGGCGGTGACCATCAGCAGCGCGCCGGCCACCGCAGCCACCACCGGGAGCACCGCGGCTTCGCCCGCCTCGACCAGAACGACGGCCGGGAGGTACAGCGCACCGGCGCCCTGGTCCTCGGGACCTGGCGCGGACCGCGGCCGCCGGGCAGGCGATCTCCTCCGTGGGTCGTGGCCAGAGGCCGGGACCGCCGCGGGCGCCACCGCAGCGCGAAAGCGGGCGAGGTCGTGTCGTTCCTCGCCGGTCAGCGCGCTGGGTGAACCGCCAGGTGCTCCACACCAAACGGCAGTGACGCCTGAGCCCGGCGTGTAACGTGCGCGTCCGGGATGGCGTCTCGTTCAAGTACGCAGCACGAGAGGGGACTACGCGATGTCCGCGCACATGGACCAGCTGATCGCCCAGTTCGAGAACTTCCGGACCAAGGTGCGGCAGGCCGAAACCCGCTTCGCCGACGTCGGTGACATGCAGGAGCGGATCGCGCAGGTCGAGCACGCGGTGACCTCCCCGTCCGGCGAGGTGACCGTGGTCGCGGGTGCCGGGGGCACCGTCACCGACGTGCGGGTTTCGCCCGGCGCGCTCCGCCTCGACGCCGGGCGGCTGTCTGCGATCATCATGGACACCCTGCGGCAGGCCGTCGCCGGAGCGGTGCGGCAGCAGGCGGAGATCGTGGACGACGCATTCGGCCTCGGGACCGGGGAGCAGGTGCGCCAGGCGCAGGCCGAGGCCTTCGCCGAAGAAGGGGAAACCGAAGCGCGGCCGCCTGCGTCTCAACCGCGGCGGCGTCCCCGTGCCGGGGATGACGACGACGACTACTTCGACGACCAGTCGATCTTCCGACGCTGACGAAACCGACCGGGGGACCCGCGATGCCAGACGGAATCAGGACCAATGTCGAGGCGATCTCCGGGTACGCCCGGCAGCTGCCGTTCTACGAGCAGGAAGCGGACAAGTTCGCCGCCAAGATCGACGCGGCCGACGTGACCAACGAGGCGTGGGGCGTGATCGGGATCTTCGCCAAGGAGGGCTACACCGAGCGCCTCGCCGAACTGCGCTCGCTGCTCGGCGACCTCAAGGACGGCGTGGACGCGTTCGTGACCAAGCTGGACCAGGCCGCGGCGGCCTACCAGGGCACCGAGGACGACGTGAAGATCACCTTCGGCCGGTACCAGGCGGAGATCGACGGAGCCGGGAAGCAGGGCTGATGACCGAGAAGCAGAGCATCGCCGACTCGCTCGAGGTGCAGGCGTACGACGAGAGCACCGGCGCGAACCTCGACCGCGCGATGAGCCACGTGCCGGTGGCGGGCACGGTCTACGACTCCGGCAAGTCGGTCGCCGCGCACGCCCGGCAGGCGGCGGAGGCGGACGGCCCGGGTGAACTGGCCTCCGCTGGAGCCGCGCTGGTCGGCGACGGGGCGGCCTTCGTCGGCGCCGCGGCGGGTGACGTGGTCACCTTCGCGATGGACCCCATCGGCTGGCTGGTCAGCCACGGGCTGAACATGCTGCTCGAGCTGGTCCAGCCGCTGCAGGACGCGCTGCACCAGGTCACCGGCGACGGCCCGGCGATCGGGCACGCCTCGGAGAACTTCGTCACCATCGCGCAGGGCTTCGTCGCGCTGGCCGAGGACTTCGAGAGCACCGGCGACACCTCGCTGGCCCAGTGGGTGGACGACGCGGGCAACGCGGCGAAGGAAGCGCTCGGCGATTTCTCCTCGGGCATCCGGGGCGTCGGTTCGGCGGCCGGCTCGGTGGCCGAGGTGCTGCAGATGTGGTCGATGGTCATGGTGGTCATCGAAGAAGTGCTCAAGGCGATCATCACCGAGCTGGTCTCCTGGCTGATCACCCTCTGGCTGCCCGCGCTGGCCGCGTCGGTGATCAGCTTCGGGGGTTCGGTCGCCGCCGCGATGACGGCGTCCATCGCCAAGGCCGCCAGCGTGCTGCAGAAGGTCACCCGCTACCTCGGCAAGTTCGGCGAGCTGCTGGACACCTTCATGCAGTTCCTGGTGAAGTTCTCCGGCAAGCTCGAGGTGTTCGCCAGGAAACTGCGGGTCGGTGTGCTGCCCGGGGAGACGAAGTTCGGCCTCGGTGCGGCGGCCCAGGGCTTCCAGCCGAGCAACCGGGTGCTCACCACCATGCTCGGCACCTCGGCGGGCGTCGGCCCGCTGGCCGCCGGTGCCGGTGTCAAGGCCGGGATCGGGGCCGGGAAGGCCGTCTACGGCGAGGGCAAGGACGCCGTCTCCACGGAGGGAGAGGAACCGTGGTTCGACAAGAGCGAGATCGGCGGGGACCGCAGCCCGGAGGAGACCCGGCGGAACCTGGACATCTAGCGGACCAGGCGCCGACCGAGGCCCGGCGCCGGGCAACGCGAGACATTTTCGCGCACGAAGCGAAACTGGCGGCCAAGCGGGACGAGCTCCTGGTCCAACCGGGGTTCCGGGAGCGCGTCGAAGAACTGGCGCGAGCCCGGTGGCGCGAGCCGGTCATCGCGCTGCGCCTGAGCGACGACGCACCGGGGTTCGACGTCCCCGGCCGGCGCCTGGACGGCACGGTCGAAGGCCAGGAACTGGTCCGGCGGTTCTTCGGGAACGTCCTGCGTGGCGTCGGCGGCGGGGTGGCCGCCGTCTTCTCGCTGGCCAACGGCGCCGATCCCCGTGGCGCGGGCAGCCTGTTCAAGCGGGAAATCCGCGTCACCGGCCCGGCCGGCGCGATGGCACTGGAGTTGGCCGACGGCCTGCGTTCGGTGAAGGGCGCCTGGCTGGTCTGCTCACCGTCGTACCTCGCCGTGGTGGACACCGGGCCGACCACCACCGACCCCGCCGACGCCCCGGAGCCCCGGATCGCCTGGCACGCGCGGAACCCGCAGGCTCCGGCGCTCGACTTCGGCAAGCGCACGCTGACCTGGCCGGACGGGTCGAGCTTCAAGTTCGTGCTGCACGGCCGGACCGAGGAGCAGCACCTGCGGACGTTCTTCGAGCCACCGGCCACCATCCACTGGCAGGGCTTCTCCCGCAGGTGATCGGGGTGCCGCCCCGTCCGACTCCGGCGCCTTCCTGCCCACCCGTATTCACGCGAGAGACAACCCTGGAACCCCGGGTCACCCGAGTCACCTGCTTGTGGACGCTTTGGTCACCGGCCTGAGCTGGTCTTCGGCACCTGGGGGTGTGATCGGGCACCGCGGGCGCGGCGGTGCTGCGCAGGCCGGAGGCGATGTGGTGCTCACCCCGTCCACGGGTACGCGGCACGGACGCGCCGGGCAGGCCACGCCTGGAGGTGGGCGAATTGGACCGGCGAGGGCCTGAGGCCCCGGCTCACGGTGGCCGGTTCACGGCCAGGGCTCGCTTTCGTCCAGCAGGGGCGCGTCGCGATGCTGGTCGGCGACATCGGCCGGGTCGGCTTCCAGTACCTCCCCCGCCCGGGGCAGGGGCTGTTCGTCCTCGGCGGGCTCGGGGCGGGCCGGGGTCTGCTGGTCGACGACGTCGTGGACAGCGGCGTCCTGCTCGAGCACGGCAGCTCCTCCTGGATCGTCGTAGGTGCAGGAAGCGCGGCCCCGCCGCGAAAAGAGCGGCGGGGCCGGAACAGTTGTCTGGAAGGGAGGGATTCGCAATTGTCACGCAGGCGTGGCCGACGCCGGATATCGCTCGTCCCAGCGGGAACTCGCGGTCGGAACGGGGCGCCGAAGAATGTGCGTCACGAGACGCGGAACCGGGACCGATGGCACGGTCTCATCGGCCGGCGGGAAACAGCGGCCCGCTCGACATCCGGACGGCGAGAAACCGGGCGTGCGACCACGCGCGGCACCACCTTCCTTTCGAGGGCACCCTTTGCTGAATTCGGGGTCACGCCGATCGGCGGAGGAGAACGCTGCCGGTGCTGGCAGCGCGCCGGCAGCACCACGCCGGGCCGCGAGCCACCGGAAGTCGTGACCAGGACCCGGGAATCCGCTCGCTGAGGCAGGCAGGCAACGGAGACCGGCCGGACGGCAGCCGGGGGGACGAGTTCGAAGTTCGCGGCCACGATCGCGTCGAACTCCGTGTTGAGCCAGGCCGTGTCGGCGCAGACCAACTCGGTGAATCCGCTGGGCGTTGTCGTATATCGCGTTGTCTCCGCCATCGTCGATCACTCCCCGGCAACGTCGCTGTCCCGATACCAGGTTATGTACCGCCTCTGTTATTTCTATAGCACGCACTGGACCTTGCCGCAAGTTCGAGCACACGCAATCGGTATTGCTTTCGAGCGGGCCGTCGATGGAATGGCGGGGGCCGGCTCAGTTCCGTTCCAGCAGGCCCGCGGCGATCGCCTTGGCCCGCTGGGCGGGCCGGGCCGTGCGTTCGCGCAGCGCGGTCACGATGGCGCCGTCGACGAGCAGGACGAACTGCTCGGCGAGGACCGCGGTGCCGCTGTGCCCCCTGGCGTCGAGCAGGCCCCGGAGGTAGGCGGTCAGCGCGGTCTTGTGGTCGGCGGCGGCCCGGTGCGCCGGGCTGCCGGGGTCCGCGGCCTCGACCATCGTGTTGATCGAGACGCAGCCGCGGTAGTCCGCGGCGGCGAAGCGCTCACCCAGCGCGTCGAACACCGCCAGCGGGTCGCCGCCGCGGGCGGCGACGGTCTCGGCCAGCCAGGCGAGCCAGGTGCGGCTGTAGTTGCGGACCGTGGTGACCACCAGGTCGTCCTTGCTGGCGAAGTGCCGGTAGAACGACGCCCTGCCCACCCCCGAGACGGCCAGCAAGCGCTCGACGCCGACCGCGCGGATGCCCTCGGCGTAGAAGAGTTCCTCGGCTGCCTGGAGCAGGCGTTCGCGGGCTTGGGTCGGCACGACCAGAGGATACCCCGGATGTTGACACGATTCGGAACCGATCGGTACCGTCCGAAAACGGAACCAGTCGATACCATCTTGCGAGGGTCAGCCGATGACATCCCACGACGTGACGCGGGCCTCCCGCTGGGGCGTCCCCGTGCTCGGTTTCGGTGTTTTCGCGATCGGCACGTGCGAGTTCGTGCTCGCGGGCGTACTGCCCCAGTTGAGCGCCTCGCTCGGCGTCTCGGTGGCGCAGGCGGGCCAGGTGGTCACGGTGTTCGCGCTGACCGCCGCCGTGCTGGCCCCGGTCCTGGCCACGGCCAGCGCCACCTGGCCGCGCCGCCGGGTGCTGCTGTTGGCCACCCTGGCCTACCTGGCCGGCAACACCGGCACGGCGGTGTCGCCCTCGTTCACCCCGGTGCTGCTCACCCAGGTCCTCGCCGCCGCGGGCGCGGGACTGTTCGTGCCCACCGCGGCCGTCACCGCGTCGGCCGTGGTGCCGCCGGACCGGCAGGGCAGGGCGATCGCGGCCGTCACCACCGGCTTCACCGCCGCCACCGCCCTCGGCGCGCCGATCGGCACCGCGCTCGGCGGCCTCCTGGGCTGGCGGGCGACGATGTGGTTCGTCGTCGTGCTCGCGGTGCTGGGCATGATCGGCGTCCGCGCGCTCGTGCCCGCGAGCGTGCCCACCCCGGCGCCCGCGGGCCTGCGAGAGCGGTTGGCGCCGCTGCGCGACCGGCGTGTGCTCCTGGTGCTGAGCACGACCCTGTTGTCCTTCACCGCCGTCTACCTCCCCTACACCTACATCTCGGCGGTGTTCGCGGGCGCCACCGGCGGCGACGGGGTGAAGCTGGCGGTGCTGATGTGCACCCTCGGCGTGATCGGCACCGTCGGCAACATCGTCGCCGGCGGACTCGCCGACAGGATCGGCGGCCGCGCGGTGGTGGGCCTCGCCCTGCTGTGGCTGGCGGCCAGCCTGCTGGTCATGCCGCTGACCACCCGGTCCTTCGGGCCGGCCGTCGGCATGATCGTGCTCTACGGGTTCGCCGCCTTCGCCATCACCACGCCCCAGCAGCATCGGCTGGTCACCCTGGAGCCCGCCGCGGCTTCCGTGCTGGTCTCCCTCAACGCCGCGATCCTCTACCTGGCCATCTCGCTGTCGGGCGTCCTCGGCGGGATCGGCATCGACGTGGTCGGCGCGACCAACCTCGGCCCGGTCGCCGCCGTGATCGCCGTCGCGGCCCTGGCCCTGTCCGAACTCGGCCACCGGTTCACCGCGCGCCGCTCTTCCGCCGCGGCGGCCACGCCCGCCCCCACCGGGCGAACCCCGGCCTGATCCGACCGACCCGGCTCGCCCGGCGGTCGACCCTGCCACAGGGGCAGCCCATCGCCGGGCCCACGTTCAAGAACTACTACTCCTACAGCGCGGCAAGGCCGGTCTGCGCCACCTGACCAAGCACACGGCCGCCACCCTGGCTCCGGGCATCCTGGTGCACGCGATCGCCCCGGGACCGTTCCCCACCGAGATGACGGAAGCCGTGCCGGCCGAGCACCCGGACACGGCCACCGCATCGGTCACGTTGTGGATGCCGGCCCGCTGGTTCCCCGAGTCGCAGGCGGATCAGCTCGCCCCGTCGTTCACGCTGCCAATGCGAGACCGCGCGCCTGGCCAGGTGCGCGGTACCGGGTGGTCAGGCGTGGCAGCCGTGCTCGGTGGTGACCTCACCCGTGGAGGTCTGCCCCTGGGCGCGTCTACGGCTCCTCGTTCGGTTCGGTACCCCGCGGGCTTCCGTCGCCGCTAGGTGTATGAGGCCATGACATTGGTGACACCGGTGTCGAGCCGGGATGCTGGTGGCTGATTTCCAGCAGCAGTGTGGGGACGATGATAGTTGTAGTGC
>NZ_JBWKKF010000038.1:0-16487 GCF_056431745.1 Amycolatopsis sp. NPDC045836
GTGGTCATCGACTGCACGGAAATGGGGTGCTCACTGCCCACACCGACCGGACCCACCTGCAACTGACGGGTCTTGCGGCGCTCGGCGAGCACGGGCGGTGGGGCAGTGGTCAAGGGCAGGGGGGTGGCCGGCACGGTTCACCCCGCCCGGTAGTGCTGGGGGGCGGTCACGGTGTCCTCCTTGGCGAGGTGGGCTCGCACGGTGGCGGCGATGCCGGACGCGTCGAGGCGGTGCTGCCGCAGCAGGTCGGCGCGTTCGCCGTGCGGCAGGAACTCGGTGGGCAGCGCGAGGGTGCGCAACCGCGGTGGGTGCTCGCGGGCGGTCAGCAGGTGCGCGAGGCGCTGCCCGAAGCCACCGGTGCGGGCGTTGTCTTCCACGGTCACGGTCAGGTGGTGGCGCGCGGCGAGCTCGCCGAGGACCTCCGGCAGCGGGGTGGTCCACCGGGGGTCGGCCACGGTGGCGGTGATGCCGGAAGCGGCGAGGAGGTCGGCGGCGCGCAGGCAGGCTTCGGCGCGGCCGCCGACGGCCAGCAGGAGCACGGTGGCCGCGGGAGACGTGCGCAGCAGGTCGACACCGCCGACGTGCCCGACGGCGTCGAGGTCGGGGCCCGAGGTGCCCTTGGGGAAGCGCAGCACGGTCGGGCCGGTGCCCACGGCGAGGCACTCCCGCAGCAACTGCCGCAGCCGGGCCGGGTCCCGGGGTTCGGCGATCCGGATGCCGGGCACGGCGGGCAGGACGCAGGCGTCCCACATGCCGTGGTGGCTGGGGCCGTCCGGGCCGGTGAGGCCGGAGCGGTCGAGCACGAAGGTCACCGGCAGTCCGTGCAGCGCCACGTCCATCAGCACCTGGTCGAACGCGCGGGTGAGGAACGTCGAGTACACCGCGACCACCGGGTGCAGCCCGCCGAGCGCCAGGCCCGCGGCGGCGGTGACGGCGTGCTGTTCGGCCAGTCCGACGTCGAAGACCCGGTGGGGGAACGCCCGGGCGAACGGGTGCAGGCCGGTGGGGCGCAGCATGGCCGCGGTGAGGCACACGACGTCGCTGTTCTGCTCGCCCGCCGCGGCGATCTCTTCGGCGAACTCCTGGGTCCAGGTGCGCTTCGCCCGCGCCGGCGCCGGTTGCGGGTTCACCGCGTGCTGGCAGTCCGCTTCGTCGTTCTCCGCCGGCGGGTGGCCTTTGCCCTTGGTGGTGACGCAGTGGACCACCACCGTGCGGCCCGAGTCCTTCGCCTGCCGCAGCGCGTGTTCGGCGGCCGCGGTGTCATGCCCGTCGACCGGGCCGAGGTAGTCCAGTCCGAGCGTGCCGAACAGGCTGGGCCAGGGGTGGCCGGCGTCGGCCGGGGCACGCAACGCGCCCAGGTGTTCGGCGATCGCGCCCACCGTGGGTGCGTAGGACCGGCCGTTGTCGTTGAGCACGACGACCAGTGGCCGGTCCGGGGCGGTGGCGAGGTTGTTGAGCGCCTCCCAGGCCATTCCGCCGGTCAGCGCCCCGTCGCCGAGCACGGCGACCACGTGCCGGTCCTCACCGCGCAGGCGCAGCGCGGTGGCGAGGCCGTCGGCGTAGGACAGCGCGGTGGAGGCGTGGGAGTTGCGCACCAGATCGTGCTCGGATTCCGCGGGATCGGGGTAACCGGACAGCCCGCCGGCTTGCCGCAGGGTGGCGAACCGGTGCCACCGGCCGGTGAGGATCTTGTGGACGTAGGCCTGGTGGCCGGTGTCGAACAGCACCCGGTCACGGGCGGAGTCGAACACCCGGTGCAGCGCGATCGACAACTCGACCACACCCAGGTTCGGGCCGAGGTGCCCACCGGTGCGTGAAACGGTGCCGACGAGGAAGCGGCGGATCTGCGCGGCCAGGACGGGCAGGTCGCCGGCGGGGAGTTCGCTCAGCCGCCGTGTTCCGGCGAGGAGTCCGGGGGCGTCCGCAATCTGCTGGGTCATCGCTGTCGTGCTTTCTGTGGGAGGGAGGAGATGTCGCCACCAATGGCCTGGTGCACCGCAATCCCCGCACGGCGCAGCGTGGCGGTCAGCAGCGGCGCGGCCGCACATTCGGCGACGCCGCCGGGCTGCTGGATCGCCGTCGCGACGACCGCGTCCCCGGCCGGATGCCGGGGGCGTCCGCCCACGCGCGCACGGATGCCACCGCGGCTGTGCCGTGTGTGTTGTGCTCAGTGCTCACGGGCGGTCACCAGATGCGCGAGAGCCGTCAGTTCGGTGGCTGGTCCCGGCACGGGGGCGACCGCCTGCAAGCAGTTCAGCGCCCGTTCGAGGTGCCTGCCCGCCTCGGCCTGCGTCTGTTCCCGAGCGCCCGCCTGCTCGATCAGTGAAGCCGCCGTCTCCAGGTGCTCTTCGCCGAAGGGCTCGGCCCGGCGGTAGAGCGCAGCCAGGGCGCGGCCTTCACCCGAGTCGGAGTCCAGCGCGAGGATCACCGGGAACGTCTTCTTCCGCGACCGCAGGTCCGAGCGGGTGGGTTTGCCCGTGACGGACGGGTCGCCCCAGATGCCGAGGAAGTCGTCGATCAGCTGGAACGCCAGGCCCAGGTGGTGCCCGAACCGGTGCAGGTGGCCCACGGCCTCCATCGGCCCACCACCCAGTGCGGCCCCCATCGCGCACGCGCAGCCGAACAGCGCAGCGGTTTTCCCCGCCGCCATCCGCACGTACTCCTCACGCCCGACCAGCAGCCTGCTCTCGAACTCCACGTCGTCGCTCTGCCCGCGCACCAACTCCAGCAACGCCTGTGCCAACGCCCGGCTGGCCGCCGGGGTCCTGGCCGCCGCCACGGACACCAGCACGTCGAACGCCAGGGCCAGCATCGCGTCACCGGCGAGGGTGGCCGCCGGCACGCCGAAGGACGCCCACACCGTCGGCCGGTGCCGCCGGATCTCGTCGCCGTCGATGATGTCGTCGTGCACCAGCGAGAAGTTGTGCACCAGCTCCACCGCCGCCGCCGCGTGCACCGCCGATTCCGCCCGGCCGCCGACCGCCTCGGCCGACAGCAGCACCAGGGCCTGGCGCAGGCCCTTGCCCGCCGGGCCCGCCACCGGCCGGCCGCACCGATCGACCCAGCCGAATTGGTAACCGACGGCTTTTGCCATCGGCTCGGGAAGCCGTTTCACGGCCTCCCGCAACGCGGGATCCACGAGTTCGCGTGCCCAGCGCAAAGTGTCCATCGATTTCTGTGTCAGTGGGGGTGTCAAAACGACCCTCCGCTCAAGTCGGTCACGGCAACGGAGGCGCCAGCCACGTTGACGCGGGCGCCATTGTTTGCGCATTCCTTCCTCGTTGTCCGGCGAGGCAGGCGGCCTGTTCCGGTGATCCACGGCACGGGGAATCGTGCACCGAACGGGTGGCGGGGAATGGGTGCCCTGGACGACACGTCGCCCGGATGCCGCTGTCTGCTGAACGGCGGTGCCCCTGACGTCACCACCAACGCCGCTGGTCAGTGTGTGGCCGAGTGGCGGGGTGATCACTCGGAGCAAGTGCTCTGATCACCCAAGGTAGCCGACGGGAGACGCTGCGCGCAAAGGTCTGTTCGGGCTAACTTCGGGCCTTGATCCAGTTCGCGGCAGGTTGACCTATTGATGGTCAAACGTTCGGGCGTTGCCTATCGTAATCACGGGTATATCGATCTTGGCCCGTTTCAGTTCCCGCTTGCGCGATTGGGGTGGTTCCCCCCCGTGGAACTGTGCAAGCCTGCTGAAGTGCTGCATAGAATGTCCGCTTGCGACCGGTGGAACGCGCCCGAACCGGAGGTTGCGCCGGCGAATCCCAGCTATCCGACCTTCAGCATCGGAGGAGCGACAATGGCCCGAGCCACCCGGCAACGCCGGGGGATCATCAAATTCCTCGGCAACATCGTCGACGACACCAAGGAGGTGGTCGACGACATGCTCGACCGCGCCCGCGACGTCGAGCAGGACCTGCGGTCCACCGCCCGCAAGGCCCTGGACACCGATGAGGACGACGAGGACGACGAGGACGACGAGGTGCCTGCCGCGGAGATCGCGGCTTTGCAGACCGCCTTGGCCGAGCTGAGCGCCAAGGTCGACCAGCTCGCTGCGCTGCGGGCGGAGGAAGCCGACACCCAAGGGCACTCGCGGGGTGGCCAGGCGACGTCGGCGAAGCACTGACTCCCCGGAGGGCGGGGCGGCCTCATCGGGTGCCGTCCTGCCCTTCGCCGTGATTCGTTCGTTTCGACCGAGGGAGAGCACAACCTTGCGCGAACACCGCTTGCGCGCCCTGGCAGCGGCACTGGGCTCCGTGGTTTCCTTCGAGGCGCGCCATGCCGTGCGCTTCGGCGGCGACACCGCCGAAGGCCCGAGCCACGCTCAGTGCCGGGCCCGCGAAGTCCGGCTCGCCCTCGAACGGCTCGGCCCGTTCTACATCAAGGTCGGCCAGATGCTCTCCACGCGACCGGACTTCGTCTCCGAGGAGATGCTCGCCGAATTCCGCACCCTGCACGACACCGTGTCGGTCCAGCCCTTCTCGGTCTTCGAACCGGTGCTGGTACAGGAACTGGGCAGTCGGTGGCGGCAGCGGTTCCGCACCATCGACACCAGCCGCCCCCTGGGCGCGGCGTCACTGGCCCAGGTCTACGCCGCCACACAACCCGACGGCAGACCCGTCGTGGTGAAGGTCCAGCGCCCCGGCATCGTCCCGCTGGTCACCCAGGACATGGCGCTGCTGCGCCGGATGGCGAAGCTGGTGGCCAAGGCGTCCTCCGGCTTCGCCGAGGTCATCGACGTCGAAGCCATGCTCAGCCTGCTGTTCGACGCCATGCGCTCGGAACTCGACTTCACCCTCGAAGCACGCCAGATGGACCGGGCACGGGCCGACATCGCCGGGTTCAAGCACCTCGACGTGCCCGAAGTGCTGCTGGCCACCCCGCGGGTGATGATCCAGAGCCGGGCGCCAGGGCAGTCCATCCGCGACGCCGACCCCGCGGACTTCCCGGCCGCCGAACGGATCGCCATCGGCCGCGACCTGCTGGCCTACATGTACCGCAGTTACTTCACCACCAAGGTCTTCCACGCCGACCCCCACCCCGGCAACATCTTCGTCCACCCCGGTGAAAAGGCGTCGCTGATCGACTGGGGCATGGTCGGGCGCATCGACCGCCGCACCAGTCAAGCCATCCTGCTGGTCCTGACCAACGTCGCCATGAACGACGGGCAGGGCCTCGCGCGGGCGTGGACCGACCTGGGCCGCCCCACCGACGGTGCCGACCTCCCCGCCTTCCAGAACGACATGGAAGCCCTCGTCCCGCACGTGGCCAGCGCGTCGCTCGACGAACTCAACCTCGGCGTCACGCTCACCGCCATCCTCAAGAGCGCCACCAAGCGGCGCATCCGCACCAACCCCGCCATCGCCGTGCTCGGCAAGTCCTTCGCCAACCTGGAAGGCTCGATCCGCTACCTGGCCCCCGAGCTGAGCATCACCGACACCTTCCGCGACCAGCTGTCCGAAATCATGCTCGACCTGCTCGAGGAAACCGCTTCGGAGCAACAACTCGCCCGCACCGTCCTGGAACTGGTCTCCGGCGGCACCGCCGCACTCCAGCAAGCGCAGAACGTCCTGCGAGACCTCAGCAGCGGGCGGCTCCAGCTGCGGGTCACCCAACTCGGCAGGTTTTCGCCCGACACCAGGAAAAAGCGGCTGGTCGTCGGCGCGGCGCTGGCCGCCTACCTCTGGCGGCAACGGCGACCCCGCACCCGGCGGACCGGCGACCGGTGAAGCGCGTGGCCGGCCACACCCCGCTCCACCCGGTGTTCGCACTGGCGGCGCTCGGGCTGCTGCTGGTCAACCTCACGCTGGCCCGGCAGTCCAGCGCACTGCTGGTCGCCGGCTGGACCACCCTCGGACTCGTCCTGCTGACCTGGACGTTGTATCGACGTCAGCGCCGCTGAACCCGCTTTTGACGACCTGCCTCGGGGACAGCAGGTAGAACGGCAAGGCCACCCAGCGGAGTTCCAGGTTGCCACGGCGTTCCTCGGTTGCCCGCGGCGCGGCCTCGTCGGCCCGAATGCCGGTGATCAGCCCTTGCGGGGTCGCTTTCCAACCCGGGAAAAGACGGGGAGCCCGAGTTTGCCGGGCTCCCCGTGTCGTGCTCGGGTGTGTCAGGGACCGGGAACGGCTTGTGCCTTGGCGTTGCGTTCGAAGACCGACCAGAACGCGGAAGAGCAGTAGCCGCAGCCGGGGCCGAAGTACCGGCCGCGGGCCTGTTCGTCCTGCATCAGGTGCAGGCGGAACCAGGAGGTGATGGTGCCGTGCAGGGCGGGGATGCCGTAGTGGTCGGCGCCGCGTTGCTCGGCGTAGATGGCGGGGACCCGGGTGGCCTGGTTGTAGGGGGTGCGGACGACGATGGGCGAGACGATGGTGTCGTTCTGGCCGGCGATGAACAGCGCGGGGCCGCGCACCCGGCTGCCGCTGGTGGTCGCGAGCGGGTAGATCGGGGCGATGGTGTCCACGCGCGCGTCGGCGCCGGCGTCGATCGCCGCGCCGCCGCCGAAGGAGTGGCCGGTGGCCCCGACGTTGGACAGGTCGACCTTGCCCTGCAGGGCACTGCCCGCCCGGTTGTTCTCGGTGGTCAGGTGATCCAGGCCCTGCAGCATGGGGCCGGCGTTGCCCGCGTTGCCCTCCGCGGCGGCGACGATGAAGCCGTGTGAGGCGAGGTGGTTGAGCAGCGGGAGATACCGGTCCAATTTGGAGCGGGCTCCGTTGTTCCACAGCACCACCGGGTGCTTGGTGCAGCCCAGCGTGCCCAGCGCGACCGGCCGGACGACGGTGGTCCCGCGCCCGTTGGAAGCGGAGGTCACCGTGAAGGGGCCGGTGGTGTCCCACTGGCCGTCGACCGACTCGCAGGGCGAGGCCGGCGGGTCGGCGGGCGTGGTGGGCTGGTTCTCGTGGTCGGTGATGGTGTTCTTGATCTGGTTGAAGACGCCGGCGTCCCTGGGGAAGTCGAGGTGGCCGATGCAGGCCGGGGTCTGGAGGTTGGTGGCTCCGGCGAGTTCGGCCGACGTGCTGGGGTTGACGTTCCAGTCGCAGTTGGACCGTTGCGTGGTGTAGCGCACCGCGGGTGAGCCGGGGACCTCGGTGCCGGCGTTCAACGCGGCCAGCCAGGGCGAGCCGGTGGCGAACTGCTTGCACGAGACGATGTGCTGGCACATCGATGCGATGGTGGTGCCGTGGTGCGGGCCGGCCATGGAGAAGTACAGCGAGACCTTGTCCTGGGCCCCGGCGACGTTCTTGAGGTAGGAGCGGGCCGCGAGGGTGGAAGCCGACCAGGTGACCAGGACGACCTTGCGGGCGCCGGTCCGGGACAGCACGCTGTCGACCTTCTGCCCGATCTCCTGTCCGGCCTTGGTGAGGTCACCGTTCATGCTGGTGCTGTCGGTCCAGGTGTCGACGCGGTCCGCCCGCCACCCCGCGGAAACGAACTTGGTCCTCATCGGCTCCATGTACTGGGTGGTGCCGCCCATGCCCGGAATGATGATCACCGGGTCGTGCTCGGCCGCCGCCGTGGTGGCGTACGAGTCCGAGCGTGCCTGGGGTGGCAACCCGACGAGCGACACCGCGGCGGCCACCACCGCGGTCAGCACCGCGAGCAGTGCCGCACCGCGGCCGCGGGCAGCGGCACGGGATTGAGTTGCAGACATTGGACAGCCTCCTGAACGGGAAGTGGTGCAGAGGTGAGCAGGTGACCGGCGTCACGCTGTTTCGCTGATGCTACGAACGTGCAAACGGTGGAACCAGGTGTCCGCTCACACTCTTGGGCGCCGTCCTCATGTTGTCGGCCACAGGCGCGTTGACGGGAACCGTGAACGGGGCCGGCAATTTCCCGCGGTGCGGCCAGAGCAGGACGCGGTGGCCTCCGTCGCGTAGCGGGAATGGGCGTACGAGCCGCTTTCCGGCGGGCTCGTCCGCCCCGTGGCTCACCGGGTTGCGCCGAGGTTGCGGCGGATACCGGTGATCAGCCGATCGGCCACGTCGGTGTGGCGGTGCTCGGTCCAGGTGAGCATGCCCTGGCGGGTGGCTCGGCCGCGGTGTCCTCCGGCGAGGAGTTCCTCGAGCGCGGGGAACGACTCGGTGGCGGTGGACAGGTGCGGTGCCAGGTTGGCCAGGATGGCGTGGGTCAGGTCCAGTCCGATGTAGTCGGCGTTCTCCATCGGGCCGACGGCCGCCAGGCGCAGTCCGAAGCTCGTCCGCACCACCGTGTCGATGGTCTCGGCGTCGCAGACACCTTCGCCGAGCAGGTGCAGGGCTTCGCGCACCAGGGCGAACTGCAGCCGGTTGCCGATGAAACCGGGGACGTCGCGGTGCAGGCGGACCGCCGTCTTCCCCAGGGCCCGGATCAGTTCCTCGGCGTCCTGGACCAGTCGCGGGTTCGTCGCGGTGCCGGGGGCGATCTCCACTAGGGGGATGAGGTGGGCCGGGTTCCACCAGTGCACGCCCACCAGGCGCTCGGGCCGCCGCATGCCGGTGCCGATGCCGGTGATCGACAGGACCGAGGTGTTCGACCAGATCGGCGTGCGCGCGGGGACGGCGGCTTCCACGGACGCCATGACTTCGTGCTTCACGGCCATCCGTTCCGGCACCGCCTCCACGACGACGTCGGCGTGGTGCACAGCGGCGTCGAGGTCGGGCACGGCGCTGATGAGGTCCTGCACCGCTCCTCTCGCCGGTTCGGCGGTCCCGCTGAGCTCCAGTGCCTTCTCAACGCGGCTGTGCAGGTCGCCCAGTGTCGCGGGGTCCGGGTCGTAGAGCCGGGCGTGGTGGCCCGCCTGGGCCAGTGCGACGGCGATTCCGTGCCCCATGAGCCCTGCACCGACTATGCCGAATATTGTCATGGATGTACTCCGGTCGAATCGGGCCACCTGCGGGAGGTGTGCTCGTGCTCAGTTCGCCTGCAATGCGTGCAGGCGCAGTGCGAGTTGGATTTCCAGTATCCGGCTGGGGGATTGCCAGTCCGGTCCCAGCAATTTGCCGACGCGGTCCAGGCGTTGCGCGACGGTGTTGACGTGGACGTGCAGCAGGTCCTTGGCGCGCGGCGGGTGGCCGCCGGTGGCGAAGTAGGCCTCCAGGGTGCGGAGCAACTCGGTGCCGCGTTCGCGGTCGTAGTCGAAGATCGGGCCGAGGGTGCGCTGGACGAACCCGGTGTGGTCGCCGTGGTCGGCGAGCAAGAGGCCGATGAAGCCCAGTTCCGCCATCGAAGCGCCGGTGCCCTCGCGGCCCAGGCGCAGCAGTGCGCGCAGGCACCGGCTCGCTTCGGCGTGCGCGCGGGCGAGTTCGGCGGGGCCGCGAGCCGGACCGGCGGCAGCGACGGTGACCGGGCAGCGCGCCGCGGTGCCCAGTGCGTTCGAGACGCGGCCGGCCAGGGTGCCGGGGCGATCGGTGGGGGCCAGCAGCACCACCTGCTCGGCGTGGATGCCGACCAGCGTGGCGTGCTGGGCGGCGGCGGTGGCCAGGCGGCGGCGTGGGACCGCGGTGGCGTGGGCGATGAGCACGGCCAGGGGGGCGGTGAGGTCCACGCCGAGGCGGCGTGCGCGGTCGACCAGCGCGGCGGGGTTGCGTTCCGGTGCGGTGAGCAGGTCGGTGAGCAGTTCGCCCCGGACCTCGTCCTCGGCCCTGGCCACCGAGCGGCGCAGCAGCAGGAGCAGGGCGGTGACCACGGCGGCGCGTTCGAACAGGCGCCGGTCGGCGTCGGCCAGGTCGGCGGGGCCGGCGCTGCGCACGATGCTGCCCAGCAGCTCCGGTCCGGCCTGCACCGCGCAGATCCAGCCGTGCGGGGTGGACACGGCCCGGCCGGACTGGTGGGAGGCGGCGACGTCGCGCGGGTCCGGGGCTTCGGCGGGCGGTCCGGTGCGGGCCAGTTCGGCGCCGTCGGCGGTGAACACGCCGATGCCGCCGCCCAGCGTGCCGGCCACGGCGGCGGCCACGGCCGGGAGGTCCCCGCCGCGCAGCACCAGGTCCATCAGCTTGTCGTGGACCTCTTCGGCGCGTTCCACGGCCTGGCTGTGGGCGCTGACCTCGGCGAGCAGCCTGGCGTTGTCCAGTGCGACGGCGGCGTGGTCGGCCAGCGATGAGAGCAGGGCGATCTCGTCGGGGGTGAACTCCCGGTGCGTGCGCTCGGCGGCGTAGAGGACGCCGATGACGCTGTGCCCCACCGCCAGCGGCACCGCGAGCAACGCGGTCAGCCCCTCGTCCCGCACCGCGGCGTCCACGGGCTCGCTGTGGCGGAACCGTTCGTCGGTGAGGTAGTCCGGGGTGGCGTAGGGCCGGGCGGTCTGCGCGACCAGGCCACCCAGGCCCACGCCCATCCCCATGCGGACCCGTGGGAACAGTTCGGAGACCGAGCCGTCGGTGACGCGCATGGAGGTGGTCTCGGTGATCGGGTCGTTGAAGGTCAGGTACGACAGTTCGACGCCGAGCAGGCGGCGGGCCCGGTGCACGATGGACCGCAGCACCTCGTCGGGGTCGCGCAGCCGGGCCAGATCGCCCGCGGTGTCGAACAGGGCGCTGAGCTCGGCCTCCCGGCGCCGGTGGCCGCGCAGGGTGGTGTTGATGCGCAACGCCAGTTCGACCGCCGGACCCGCACCGGGGTCGCCCACGGCGACCAGAGCCAGCTCTTCGCTGCGGGCGCCCCCGGCGAGCAGTTGCAGGAGGCGGAAGGCGACACCGTCCACGCGCCTGTCCTCTCATCCCGCGGCCGGCCGCACGGTGCGCCGTTCCACCCTTTTCCCGATGCCGGTGCCCACGTGCACGACGCGCTGGACGAACACCCCGGGCAGGTGCACCTCGTCGGGGTCCAGTTCGCCGGGCTCGAGCAGGTGCTCGACCTCGGCGACGGTGATCCGGCCGGCCATGGCGCACAACGGGTTGAAGTTGCGTGCCGACCGGTGGAACACCAGGTTGCCGTGCCGGTCCCCGCGGGCGGCGTGCACGAGGGCGTAGTCGCAGGTGATCGCGCGCTCTAGGACGAACGGGTGTGGCTCGCCGCCGACGTCGAAGTGCCGGACCTCCTTGGCCTGCGTGGTCGTCTCGACCCGGCCGTCAGGCGAGTGGCGCAGCGGGACACCGCCCTCGGCGATCTGGGTGCCCACGCCCGTGGCGGTGTAGAAGGCGGGGACACCGGCTCCACCGGCGCGCAGCCGCTCGGCCAGCGTGCCCTGCGGCACCAGCTCGACCGCCAGCTCCCCGGCGAGGAACTGGCGGGCGAACTCCTTGTTCTCCCCGACGTAGGAGCTCCTCATCCGGGCGATGCGGTGGTCGGCGAGCAGGACGCCCAGCCCGAAGTCGTCCACCCCGCAGTTGTTGGACACCACGTCCAGCCCGGTGGTCCCGCGCGCGTGCAGGGCCCGGACCAGTTCCACCGGGATCCCGCACAGGCCGAACCCGCCGACCGCCAGGCTCGCCCCGTCGGGGATGTCGGACACCGCCGCCGCGGCCGTCGCTACCAGCTTGTCCATCCTGTCCCTTCCTCCGGTGTCGTGCGAGGTCAACCCTGGGCGAACCCCCGTGCGGCCGACAATGTGGCCGCGCACACCAGCGACGCGTGTTTTACGTGGCCGGGCACATTGGACGGCGTGCGCCCCCGGCCTAGCGTTCGTGGCCGTGCACACCGCCCGCCGGTGACGTTCCCGGGTGGTGTTTCCGGCACGGCACGACAAAGGAGTCCCTGATGAGCACAGCCACCGCACCACCGACCCGGATGGGCCGGGTGGTGGCCGCGAGCCTGGTCGGCACCGCCGTGGAGTGGTACGACTTCTTCCTCTACGGCTCGGCCGCCGCGCTGGTGTTCAACCAGCTGTTCTTCCCGCAGAGCGATCCGCTGGTGGGCACCATGCTGGCCTTCCTCACCTACGCGCTCGGCTTCGTCGCGCGTCCCCTTGGCGGCCTGGTGTTCGGGCACTTCGGCGACCGGCTCGGCCGCAAGAAGCTGCTCATGGTCAGCCTGGTGGTGATGGGCGTGGCCACCGCGGCGATCGGCCTGCTGCCCACCTACGCCTCGATCGGTGTGTGGGCGGCCGTGCTGCTGACGGTCCTGCGGCTGGTGCAGGGCTTCGCCATCGGCGGCGAGTGGGGCGGCGCGGTGCTGCTGGTCAGCGAGCACGGTTCGCCGCGGTGGCGCGGCTTCTGGGCCAGCTGGCCACAGGCGGGCGTCCCGGTCGGCAACCTGCTGGCCACCGCGGTGCTCGCGCTGCTGGCCGCGACCATGCCCGACGAGGCTTTCCTGGACTGGGGCTGGCGGGTGCCGTTCCTGCTGTCGGCCGTGCTGATCGGCCTTGGCTACTGGATCCGCTCGTCCATCGAGGACGCACCGGTGTTCACCGAGGCCCGCGCTCGGGCCCGGGCCCGCGCCGAGGCCACCGGCGGCGCGGCCCGGCGGGCTCCGGCGCTGGAGGCGCTGCGCCGCCACCCCAAGCAGATCGCCGTGTGCATCTCGGCGCGCATGGCGGAGAACATCTCCTACTACATCATCACCGCGTTCGTGCTGACCTACGTCACCACCCACCTCGAGCTGGACAAGGCGGTGGTGCTCAACGCCCTGCTGCTGGCCAACGTCGTCCACCTCGTCGCCATCCCCGCCTTCGGCGCGCTGTCCGACCGCGTCGGCCGGCGGCCGGTCTACCTGGCCGGCACCATCGGCATGGGCCTGTGGGCGCTGCTGTTCTTCCCGCTGCTGGACACCCGCGACGGGTGGCTGCTCACCCTCGCCGTGGTCGGGGGGCTCATCGCGCACGCCGCGATGTACGGGCCGCAGGCGGCGTTCTTCGCCGAGCAGTTCGACACCGAGGTGCGCTACTCCGGCACGTCCATCGGCTACCAGGTCACCTCGATCATCGCGGGCTCCCTGGCCCCGCTGATCGCCACCGCGCTGCTGGCCCGCTACGGCAGCCCCACGCCGATCACCATCTACGTCGTGGTCGCGGCCCTCATCTCCACCGCCGGGGTGCTCGCCGCCACCGAAACCCGCCACCGCGACCTCGCCGAGGTGTCCGCCCGATGAGCCTGACCCGCGCCCAGATGGCCGCCCGCGCCGCCCGCGAACTGCCCGACGGCGGCTACGTCAACCTCGGCATCGGCCTGCCCACCCTCATCGCCGACCACCTCCCCGAGGGCAAGCACGTCGTGCTGCACTCGGAGAACGGCATCCTGGGCGTCGGCCCGTACCCGGTCGAGGGCCAGGAGGACCCCGACCTGATCAACGCGGGCAAGGAGACCGTCACCGTCACACCCGGTGCATCCTTCTTCGACTCGGCGCTGTCGTTCGCCATGATCCGCGGCGGTCACCTCGACGTCGCCGTGCTCGGCGCCATGCAGGTCTCCGCCGAGGGTGACCTGGCCAACTGGATGATCCCGGGCGCGGTGGTCAAGGGCATGGGCGGGGCGATGGACCTCGTCCACGGCGCCCGGAAGGTCATCGTCCTGATGGAACACACCACCCGGGACGGCGCGGCCAAGGTCGTGGAAACCTGCTCGCTACCGCTCACCGGCCGGCGTGTGGTGCACCGGGTGATCACCGACCTGGCGGTCCTCGACGTCACCCCCGACGGCCTCGTGCTGCGTGAACTGGCACCCGGGACCACCGTCGAGGAGGTGCGGGCCGCCACCGGGCCCGGCCTGCTGGTGCCCGGCGAACCGGCACCCGTGCTCCCGGACCGGCACCTGCGGCTGCCTTGACCGGGAAACCGCTGCGAGCCGGCCGGAAACCCCGGCCCGCGGCCCCACCTCGGCGAACCCCCGCACACAGGCCAAGGAGGCACCATGAGAAGGCACTGGGTCCCAGCCGCGGTGGCGGCGCTGGCCTGCGGCGCGTCGCTCACCCCGTCGGCACTGGCGGCGCCCGGCGCGGCCGGCTGCGCCGCGCTGAACGGCACGAAGATCCCCGCCTCGGTGATCGGACTGCCGACCACCGGCGGCGAGGTCACCGCGACCCGGCTCGTCGCCGCCACCGGCAACGGCCCCACCGCGATCGGCGCCCACTGCCGCGTGGACGCCGCACTGCACCCGGTCGACCCGGCCGCACCCGACATCTTCATCGGCCTCGCCCTGCCCGCGCGCTGGAACGGCAAGACGATGATGTTCGGCGGCGGCGGGTACGACGGCACGATCCCCGACGTCGCGGGCAACGTTCCGTACGCGCCCGCCGACCGGCCCTCCCCGCTGGGCCGCGGGTACGCGACGTTCGCCGGCGACTCCGGCCACCAGGCCGCACCCGACTTCACCCCGGCCCGGTCCCTGGACGGGTCCTTCGCGGTCAACGACGAGGCGTTGCGCAACTTCGCCGGCGACGCGCTGAAGAAAACCCGCGACGCCGCGCTGTTCCTGATCGGCAAGCGCTACGGGGTGCCGCCGGGGCACAGCTTCTTCGCGGGCGGCTCCAGCGGCGGCCGGGAGGGCTTGGCGGTCGCGCAGCGCTGGCCCGCCGACTTCGACGGCGTGATCTCGGCCTACCCGGCGTGGAACGCCGCGAGCCTGGACCTGTTCTTCGGCTATCAGGCTCAGCTGCTGTCCCGGCCGGGCGCGTTCCCGGGCCCCGCGAAGCAGGCCCTGTTGTACCGAGCGGTGGTACAGGCGTGCGACGGCCGCGACGGTGTCCGCGACGGGGTGGTCTCCGACGAGGCGGGCTGCCGGTTCGACCCGCGGTCGCTGCGCTGCGCCGACGGCGCGGACCTGGGCGACACGTGCCTGTCCGACGCGCAGGTCCAGGCGGTGCGGGCGTTGTCGGAGCCGTTGCGGTGGAACCACCCGATCGGCAGCGGCGAGCGCGGCTACCCGGGCTTCCCGTTCCTGTCCGGCGCGGACATGACCACACCGCTGCTGGGCGTGGGCACCCACGCCCCGGCCAACCCGATGCCCGAGACGGCCGGGTACGGCGTGCAGTTCTGGGAGCAATGGGTCAAGTACTTCGTCACCCGCGACCCCGGGTATGACTCGCTGTCGCTGGACCCGCGCGAGCCCGGCAGGTGGCAGGCACGCATCAGTGAGTTGTCGCGGCTGCAGGACGTCAACGATCCCGACCTGCGCCGGTTCGCGGGCGGTGGCGGCAAACTGCTGCTGGTGCACGGCACCGCCGACGAACTGGTCAGCCACCGCTCCACCGTGGACTACTTCCGGCGGGTGGAGACCACGGTGGGCAGGGCCGCGACCCAGCGGTTCGCCCGCCTCTACCTGGTGCCCGGCGCCAACCACGTCAACGTCGACGCCGCCTTCGCCGCCGGCTGGGACTCGCTGACCGCACTGGAGAACTGGGTGGAGCACCACCGCCCACCGGCCAGGCAGGTCGTCACCGACAAGAACCCCGCCGCCGCCGGGCGCACCCGGCCCCTGTGCCAGTACCCCACCTGGCCCCGTTACCCCGGGGTCGGCGACCCCCACTCGGCACGCAGCTACGTCTGCACCCGGTAGCGGTCAGCGCAGCAGCTCCGGCCTGCTGACCCTGAGCAACCGCAGGGCGATCTGCACCTCCAGCAAGCGGTCCGGCGAACGCCACGACTCCCCGAGCAGCTGCCCGATCCGGGACAGGCGCTGGGTGACGGTGTTGGCGTGCAGGTGCAGTTCCTGCGCCGCGGTGGCGACGCTCTGCCCGCTCGCGCAGTAGGCGCCGAGCGTGCGCACCAGCTCCGCGCCGCGCGTCTCGTCGTAGTCGAGCAGGCGCCCCAGCACCGAGTCGACGAACGAACCGAGGTCGCGCCGGCTGCCGAACAGCACCCCCACCGCGCCCAGTTCCGCGGCGCCGGCCCCGTCACCGGCGCGGCCCAGCGCCAGCATGGCCTGCGCGCAGTCCGCCGCCTCCCGGTACGCCTCGGCGACCCGGTCGATGCTCTCCACCGCCGCCGCGCCCGCGGTCACCGGCCGTGCCGCGGTGGACAGCTCACCGCTCACCGTGCGCGCCTGCTGCCCGGGATCGGTGCCCGGCAGCAGGAGCACCACCGCACCCTCGCGGGAGGTCGCCAGGCCACCACCACGGCGGGCCAGCGCCGCCGCGGCGGCGTGGCAGTGGTCGCGCCCGCCACCGCACACCCGCGCCACCACGAGGACGTGCCTGGCGTCGAGGTCGACACCCAGCAGCGAGGCTCGGTGCCGCAGCAACTCGTCCCGGCGCGGCGACGGGGACAGCAGGTCCTCCAGCAGTTCACCGCGCACCCGGGCCTCGGTCTCGACCACGCGCTGCCGCGTCACCAGCACCAGCGAAGCCACCAGCGCCGTCGCCTCCAGCGTGCGCCGGTCGATGTCACCGACCGCGGTCACGCCCTCGAGGACCATCGTGCCGAGGTAGTCCGATCCGGTGATCATCGGCACCGCGCACGTCGTGCCGCCCACCACCGTGCACCCCGCCTCGCGCGCGGCACGGGCCACGGCGACCAGGTCCCCTTCCGCCACCGCGGTGGTTCCCCCCACCAGGGGGGGTGAACCCCACTCCCCTCTCCCCCACACCACCCCCCCCACCCCCGTTTGGGGGGGGGGGGGCAGCGGAGCGCAACCCCC
>NZ_JBWKKF010000038.1:16497-40870 GCF_056431745.1 Amycolatopsis sp. NPDC045836
TGGCCGGGGCGACTGGTCCCCTTCTCGCCACGGTGGTGTCCCCCCCCGGGGGGGGGAGGACACCGCCGTCCCGGTCCACCAGCACCACGCCGCCCACCCCGATCGAGTTCGCCGCGGCCCGGACCACGTCCTCGACCCCTTTGCCGTCCAGCACCAGGCGGGTGAGGCGTTCGTGCACCGCCGAGCCCCGCTCCAGGTCTTCGGCGTGGCCGCGGATGGTCGCGTTGGCCACCCGCAACTCGTCCGCCGCCGCTCGTGCCTCACCCAGCAACCGGCTGTTGTCGATCGCCACGGCAGCGTGCGCGGCCAGCATGGACAGGGCGTTGACGTCCCGGCCGCTGAACGTGCGCTGCTCCCGGTGCGCGGCCAGCAGCACGCCGATCACGAGCCTTCCCAGCACGACCGGTACCCCCAGCAGCGACACCATGCCCTCCGCGCGCACGGTGCGATCGATCTCCGCGGTGTGGGTGATCGAATCGTCCTCGTGGTAGGACAGCACGCTGTAGGGGGCGCCGGTGCGCGCGACCATGCCGCCGACCCCGGCACCGCTGGGCAGCCGGAGCTCCCGGAGCCGCCCGGAGATGTTGCCCGAGGCCGCCTTGATGTAGCTGTCGCCGCGATCGCGGTCGCTGAGGCTGATGTAGGCGAGATCGCACTCCAGCAGCCGGCGCGCCCGGTCGGAGATCGCCTGCAGGATCGCGTCCAGGTCGTGCAGCGCCGCCAGGTCGCCGGCGGTGTCGTTGAGCAGCTGCAGCTCGGCCTGGTGACGCCGGTGCCCGAGCAGGATCTCGCGAACCCGCAAGGCCAGCGCCCGGTCCCGTTCCAGCTCCGCCAGCCGGTCCGGTGGCGCACCGCGAGCACGCGCGCGAGCCAGGGGCTCGTCGAAAGCCCCGACTTCGGTGTCCGGCGCCAGCAGCAGTTCCAGGTACGAAGCCACCGTCACGGGACCCTCCACCGACGCCGTCGTCGAGTCGTGCTCAGTCGATGCCGCGCACGGCCGGGACGCGGCATTCCAGCTCCACTGGTCAACGAGGGCGGGCTCGGCGAGATGCGGTCAGCGTCCTCGCCTCGGCTTCGGAGGAGTGGACTGCACCCGCCAGCCGACCGCGGGCGAAGGCGGCGACGTCACCGGGGGCAACAGGGGCCGCCAAGCACCTGTGGCGGCCGGCTCGGCCAGGTGCCCGGTCGGGCTTGAGCTCCAGCGCAGTCGAGGTTCTAGCGTCGGCGGCATGACCGGAACACTGCTCTTCCACAACACCATGCGCATCCACGAGGGACACCTGGAGGAGTTCCGCGAGGCCATCGCCAAGGCCGTCGGCTTCGTGCGCGAGCACGGTCCGCAGCTGATGGTGGAGGTGTTCATCGACACCGATGCGATGCTGGCGCACAGCTTCCAGCTCTACGCCGACGACGAGTCCGTGCTGAAGCACTGGGAGCTGTCCGACCCCTGCATCCGCGAGGTGATGGAGCACTGCACGGTGGCGCGGTTCGAGGTGTTCGGCGAGCCGGGGGAGCGGGTGCTCGCGGGCCTGCGCACACCCAACGGCGAGTCCTTCGCGACGACCATCACCCCGCGCTTCACCGGCTTCACCCGCCTGGCCGGCTCCCGCTGACACCGTGGCGGGCCATGTCAACCGCCGAACAGCCGGCGAGCGGGGCGGCGTCCCGGGAGACCCGCATCATCGGCCGCAGCCGGGCGACGTCCTCGTCCGGCACGGTGTCGACCGGACTCCGAGCCGAGCGCGGCGTGGTGTGCACCCCCGGATCGGTGTCCACCCCGACGACGGGGTGGCCGGCCGCGGCGAACGCGACCGCTTGCGGCAAGCCGCGTAGCCGAGGCCCAGCACACCGATCCGGCAGCGGAGCGGGCGGGTGGTGCCGTCCGCGAACTGGCGCGCGGGGCGGTGGGCGCCACGCCCCCGCGGTGCGCGGCACAGGTGGGACACACCCGGGCGCCGCGCGGCGCCCGCCGGGTCCTGGGCCGGTAGGGTCCGGCGGACCCGGTCGGCGATCCCGGTCGCGAGCCGTCGGCGGCGCGCCAGGATTCGACGCGCTCGGGCCACTGGGCGGGTTCGTGCCACTCCGGTTACCCCGCCGCCGGACCGGGTAACTGGGGCGGGTGGACCAACTGCTCGGGATCTACCTCAACGACCAACTGGCGCTCGGACTGACGTGGCGGGAACTCGCCAGGCGCGCGGCGCGCAACAACCGCGGCACGGCGTTCGAAGCTCCACTGGCCGAAGTCGCCGCGGCCATCGCCGCGGACGTGGAAACCTTCCGCGGCATCATGAACTCGTTGCGGGTCCGGGCGAATCCGGTGAAGACCGGACTCGCGCTGCTCGGTGAACGGCTGGCGCGATTCAAGCCCAACGGGCGCCTGGTCTCGTACTCGCCGTTGAGCCGGTTCATGGAACTGGAGGTGCTCGCCATGGGGATCGAAGGCAAGAAGATCCTCTGGTCAACGCTGCGGGACGGAGCGGCACTCGGCTCACGGCTGCCCGGCGTGGACTTCGACCACCTCATCGACCGTGCCGCCGAACAGCGCTCGATCCTGGAACCCCTGCGCCGGGAAGCGGCGCGGGAGGCGTTGAGCGAGGCGCCGGGCTGACCGGGAAACGACGCGTTGTTTCGCGGTGCGCGGTTCGGTGGTCTTGTCCATGAGCAGGACGCCCTCGCGATCGTGCCCAGTGCCAGGCCGAGGTGGAGCCGGTTGTCGGCGTGGTCGAGGGCACGAAGTTCGCCGTGGAGTCGTGGCCGACGACCAGCCCGGTGGTGTTTCGACCTCGCGCGAACGACGAAGGACCCCGCGCGGCGAGGAGGAGACGGGACCCTGACCACGACCCTGAACAGCGTCGATGATTTCTCGATGCTCCTGTACCAGGTGTGCGAGCAGGTGACCCGGGCGGTGCCCGGGGCGACGAGGCCAACATCACCCTGATCACCGATGGCGTACCGGTCAAGCGCCGCGGCGGGCACCGCCACCGCCGGCGCCGGGACCGGTGGTAGACCGTCTTCCACGGCCCGTCCCGTCGCGGAGGGTCCTGCCACGCGATTCGACCACCTGCCACTGTTCGTCGGTCAGCTTTGAGGACGGGCCCGGGCCCCAGCGGAGCCACCTCTCGTGTGTCGGCCGATCCGCCCGCCGAGTTCGGGACCAGGTGCCGACTTCCTGGGCAGGCAGCGCTCCGCGTTACGACATCTGGTGGTAATTCGCCCGCTGGAGGCGCGGAAATCGCGTTGTGCCCGGTTACCGGCTCGTACTGAAAGTTTCTGGAAGGAACGAGCCCCGCATTCCAACGTGTGACACCGCCCCGGCGGTTTTCGGGGTCCGGCGTCGGGTGGCCATGGTTTGCGTAGCCCGTAATTGCCCGCTGTGCCCCGTTGAGCCCCTTGCGTAGGGCGCTCCGGGTGACGTTCGCCCCGCCCGGTTAACGAATTGCCGATCATTTCGTCTTTCTCCCAGGTAACCCACGGGAAGGAAACGTCCATGTCGCGAAGATCCGTGTTCGTCGCGCTGACCGCGGTCGGCGCCTTGCTCGCCTCGACGCCGGTGGCGGTCGCGGCGCCACCGGGGGTCGATCCGGACACCGTCGATCTCACGCTCTCGGCCGGGGAGAGCACCACCGTCACCAAGCACGTCACCACCGCCGCCGTACCGCCGAACCCCGACCTCGTGCTGCTCGCCGACACCACCGGCAGCATGGGCGGCGCGATCGCCAACGTCCGCGCCAACGCCGGCACCATCACCGGGGACGTACTCGCCGCGCAGCCGTCCGCGCAGTTCGGCGTGGCCGAGTACAAGGATTTCACCGACTCCGTGCCGTTCAAGGTCAACCAGGGCATCACCGGGGACACCGCCGCGGTCCAGGCGGGCATCAACCAGTGGATCGCCTCCGGTGGCGGGGACACGCCGGAAGCCAATCTCAACGCCCTCTACGAACTGGCCACCGGCGCGGTCACCTTCCGCCCGGACGGCACCCGGATCATCGCGTGGTTCGGCGACGCGCCGTCGCACGACCCGAGCGGCGGGCACACCCTGGCCCAGACCATCGACGCCCTCAAGGCGGCGAACATCCGCGTGATCGCGGTCAACGTCGGCGCTCTCGACGCGACCGGCCAGGCCAGTGCGATCACGTCGGCCACCGGCGGCGTGCTGCTGAACAACGTGCCGTCGAGCCAGGTGTCACAGGCGATCCTCGACGGGATCAAATCCATCGAAGTCACCGTGGCCCCGGAGATCACCAGCTGTGCTCCGCAGCTGACGCTCACCAACACCCCGGCCAGTGTCAAGGTGGCCGGCGGTGACGTCGCCGCGTTCACCGAAACGATCGCGGTCGCGGCCGACGCCGCGCCGGGCACCTACCACTGCGTGGTCGACTACCTGGTCGACGGGGTGTCGCGCGGGTTCGTCGAGACGACGACCGTGCGCGTGCTCGGGCTGAGCATCAACGACGTCACCGTCGGCGAAGGCTCCGGTGGCGCGCAGGTGCCGGCGACCTTCACGGTTTCCCTGCTCGGCGGCCCGAGCCCGAACCCGGTGACGGTCCACTACGCCACCGCGAACGCCACCGCGACGGCACCGGGCGACTACCAGGCGGCCAGCGGTGACGTCACCTTCGCGCCCGGTGAGACGAGCAAACCGGTGACCGTGCTGGTCAACCCGGACACCGTCGACGAACTGGACGAGACGTTCACCGTGACGCTGTCGGCCCCGGTCGGCGCCGGGCTGGTCGACCCCGTCGGGGTCGGCACCATCGTCGACGACGACCGCGACGGCACCTTCTCCTGCACCGCCACCGCGGCGAACGTCGTCGGCGTCACCGTCGCCGTGGCGAACCCGGCGAACCTGCCCTGCGCCGATGACAGCAAGACCGTTCTCGACGCGACGCTCAACGCCGGCCTGATCAAGGTGCAGACCAACGCGCTCACCGCGTCGACCGACCTCGCGCCGGATGACCAGTCGGCCGCCCCGGCGGCCGGTGACCACGCGCAGGCGTCGGCCAAGATCGACAAGACGGTGATCAGCACGGTCGGGCTGACCATCGAGCTGGGGGTCATCCAGTCGCAGGCGGCGGCGACCTGCCAGCCGGCCGCGGGCGGTCTCGCCCCGGTGCTGACCGGCAGCTCGAACGTCGCCACGCTGAAGATCAACGGCGTCCCGGTCACGGTGGGCTCGGCGCCGCTGACCATCCCGCTGGCCATCGGCTCGCTGAAGCTGAACGGCCAGACGGTGGCGAACGGCGTGCTCAAGCAGCAGGCGGTCGCGCTGGAAACCGCGCTCGCGGACATCGTGCTCGCGGAGTCCCAGGCCGACGTGCACGGCACGGCGGCGCATCCGGCAGGCAACCCCTGCCGCCGCTGACCCGGTGAACCCGGGCTGACTGCCAGTGGTGCGGCACCACCAGCGTTCAACGCCAGTGGTGCCGCACTCCTGGCTTTCGCGGGAAGTCCGTCAGGCGGTCGTCTTGCGCAGCACGTACTGCAGGATGCCGCCGTTGCGGTGGTAGTCGGCCTCGCCGGGGTGTCGATGCGCACGACCACGTGATCACGCCCATGCCGATCAGGTTCGATCGGTGGATGCGCCGCCTCGAACACTCCCACCGCCGATGCCTGTCTAGCGGGCTACCGATCACGTTCGTGGACCGCAACATCGTCTGCGGCGACCCGCTGGCCGACCGCACGTCCAGCCGCCCAAGCTCGCCGAACGCTCCGGCACCACGACGTCCCGAAACTGAACCCCGAAAGGGTGATTCTGAAAGAGGTGATGGTGCGTGGCTTCACCACCGAATACAGCTCCGAGGACCGGAGCGCTACCGCAACTGGGTGGTCGAAAGCCGACGCGTGTTCGCGCCGACGATCATCGGCAGGCGGGGTGTCCGCGGTATCGCAGGCACTGGTCGACCAGGTGAACCGGAAGTTCAGGGGTCGGGCACTGGTGGAACTTTCCCGGCGGTTGAGTGATGGGCTTCCCCCGGCGCGGGGCGCCCGCCGAGTTCGGAGAAAGCCGCATCCGGCGGCGCAGTCGCCGCTCGCGGCGGCGTGGTGGTTCTGCTGTTGATTTCGTTGCCGGCCCGGTTCGCGGGATACTGGGTTGGTGGTGGACGTGGAATCGGTCTCCCGGGTGCTGCCGGCGGCCGCGGGGGCCGCGCTGACCGTGGCTGAGCTCGGTGCCGAGCTTTCTCGCCGTGTCGGGGCGTTGGTGCCGCATGACGGCTACACGCTCGTCGGGGTCGACCCGCACACCGGAGCAGGTTGCTTCCACGCCAAGGAGCACGGTTACAGCACGCCGACCGCCCGGATCCTCGAGTTGCTCGAGCGGGAAGAGGGGCGTGGTTCGCCGATCCCCTCGTTCCGCCGGTTGGTGACCGGACCGTCCCAGGTCGGCGTGCTGAGTCTCGACTCACTGGAACGTTGCGGCGGTTTCCGGCAGCGTGAGCTGATGGTCGCCGAGGGCTTCGGCAGCGAACTGCGTGTCGTGCTGAGGGCCAGGGGCCTGGCATGGGGCGCGCTGGTTCTGCTGCGGGAGCGAGCACGCTCATCGTTCTCCGCGGAGGAGGCGGCTCGTGCGCAGTGTCTCGTGCGACCGCTCGCGGACGCGCTGGCGCGGTTCGTGGGCACCAAGTCGCTGCGGCCGAGCCGCCTCGACCTCGCCACCGGGGTGGTGATCGTCGGTGCTGACGACCTGATCACCACGGCGACTCCCGCTGGCCACCGGTGGCTTCGGGAGCTGGCCACCAGCTGCGCCGACGTCGACAACGGCCAGTTGGTCGGCGTGCTGTGGAACCTGACCTACCTGGCCAGGCATGCTGCGGGGCCGGTGCTGACGCGCGTTCCCACTCCGAGAGGCTGGGGTGTGTTGCACGCGGAGCGGCTGCAGCCGTCGAACCACGGCGCGGTCGCGATCACCATCGAGGCGGGCTCGGCAGGGGTGCTGCTGCCGGCGATAGCCGCGTGGTACGGGCTCACCGCGCGGGAAGGCACGGTGGTCGAGCAGGCTCTCCAGGGGCTTTCGGCCAAGCAGATCGCCCGCCGGTTCCAGCTGTCACCACACACGGTGAACGACCACTTCAAAGCGATCTATCGCAAGACCGGGGTGAGCAGCCGCGATGAGCTCCTCGCCGGTTTGACGGCCTGAGCCGCACCCGCTCGCTCCGGGCACCCGTCGTCGGGGTGGGATCCTCAGCGGCGGGTGAGGCGGGTGGCCAACGTCAATTCCAGGTTCTGGGGATGTCCGGGCCTGACTGGCTCCGTGGGCCAGGTCCGCACCGTCGAGAACGCCCCCGGCCGCGTACACGCCACAGCTTCGCCGGTAGGCCATCCCATCACGGTTGTGCCTGGTGGTCCGCGGAGATGGCTCGCACCCGCGGGAAACCGCCCCGGGGTCCTGGTCGCGGGGTGCGATCAGGACCCGGGACGCCTCGCTCAGTGCCTGACGAACAGTTCGAGGTCGTTGTGGCCGTCGCAGAAGACGTAGTCGAAGTGTTCGTTGACCAGTTCGTGCCAGTAGTTGCCGGTGTCCATGCCCCAGATGTCGTAGTTGTTCACGCTCACGCACTTCTGCCGCCCCGGCGGGGTGTTCGGGGTGAGCACCGTCAACGTCAGGCTGGTGAGGTCGGCCCAGCGGATGCGCTGACCTGGTTTGGGCCCGCCCAGCAGGTTCACCCTGCTCCAGGTGTTCTGGAAGTCACCGTATTTCTGCAGGCGTTCCGGGTCGCTTTCGCACCCGTTGTTGTTGGTCCGGACGAGTCTGGTCCAGGTGTCAGCGCCGGAGGCCGGGTCCCGGTAGCGCGCGGTGACCCACGCCGGGATGCAGGAATTGGTGTTGGACAGGGCCGTGACGTCGAACCACATGTTGAACGCCTTGAACTCCTCGTTCCCGGCCTCGGGTGCCGCTGTTGCCGGGGTGGACAGGGCGGTGATCGATGCCAGGGCCAGCAGTGCTGCGGCTACTAGGCGGTAGCCGCGAGAGTTGTTTTTGTTCATGCATCGATGGTCGATCGGCACCGGAAGACGGGGTATCCCTGGTTTCAGGGGTTGACATTGGTCTGACGGCGTTTTCCGGAATTGGCTCGTGATGAAAAACGAGGGATCGGCATCCGTTCAGCGGCAGTGAACACACGTGGACAGCGAGCGACCGGACACCACTGCCGTGGTGTACTCGCAGGAGGCCAGCTATCAGGCGTGGTTTGCCCACTACGTGATCAGTCAGTTCGGGATCGATCGGGTGGGCGGGGAAGCGATGGTGCACATTCGCCACGCTCCGCCGGGACCGTGGCGAGCGCTGCCGGGACCGTCCGAGGCGCGGCTGGACATCGTGGTCAGCCGCACGCCGGGTGTCCGGGCGATCCACCACGCCAACAAGCACTACAGAGCCGCGGACGGCACCGGCCTGGCCGCTCTGCCCACCCTGGCAGTGAGCAGCGAGCCCTCCAAGACCTCAACAGCAGCTCACGGCCGATGATCGGGCGTGCAGCACGGCTACGGCGCAAAGCGGCGGTTCACAAGCCGGAGTCGCGGCGGGCCGGGCCGGAACCGGTGTGGGAGCGAGGCGTTCACCCCGGCGGGACCAGTTGCCGCCCCAGCGCCACGATCGGTTTGATGCTGGTGTCGTGGTTGCTGAGCACGACCACCACCCAGCCGGTGTCCGGGAACACGTCCAGGTTGGCCGCCCGGCCGGGACCGCTCCCGGAGTGCCCGACGACGCGGCGGGTGGCGGTGACGGCCTCGACGTGGCCGTACCCGTAGAACTGGAGTTCGCCGTCCGCGGATGGGCGGTCCGCCGGGCCGAGTGCGTGCTTGCCGCCGGTGACCACCCTGGTGAACGCGGGGCTGAGCAACCGGTTGCCGTGCAACGCGGTCGCGAAGCGGAGCAGGTCGGGCGCCGACGAGAACGCGCCGTGGTAAGGGCTTCCGAGGTAGGGCAGCCAGGGGGTGGTCGTGATGTCCACCCGCTCGCCGGAGGGCTGGGTGACGTAGCCGTGGGCGATGCCGCGGTCGGCGACCACCGTCGGCCTGGGGTAGAAGTCGGTGTCGGTGAGCCCCGCCGGGGTGAACACGTGCTGCCGGACGTAGTCGTAGTAGGACCGCCCCGACACCGCGGCCACGATGGCACCGAGGATGAAGTAGCCGTCATTGCTGTAGCCGTACTGGGTGCCCGGGGTGAACCGCAGCGGCAGGGTGCGCAGGTAGGCCGACATGCCGTGCCAGATCTCGTCCTCGCTGCTCCACCCGTCCTCGCCGGGCGGGCGCTGGTCGGTCTTGCTCTCCCTGCCCGCGCCCGAGGTGTGGGTGAGCAGCTGGTGCACGGTGACCCCGGCGACGTCGGCCGGGAACCCGCCGAGGTAGGTGCCGAGCGGCTCGTGGAACGCGAGTTCGCCTTCCTGGGCGAGCCGTGCGACGGCCACCGCGGTGAACGACTTCGTCATGGACGCGAGGTCGAAGCTCGTGTCCGTGACGTTGGGGACGCCCCCGGCTTCGTCGGCCATGCCGTGTGACCTGGTCAGCACCGGCTGTCCCCGGTGCGCCACCAGCACCGTGCCGGAGAACTGGCCGGCGGCGGCGCGTTCGGCGACGAACCGGTCGAAGCGCCCGCCCGGCAGCAGGTCGCGCGGTGGCCGGTGGCCCGCTCCGGTCGCACCACCGGTGCCCGCCGTGGCGAGCAGGCCGGCGACCGGTGCGGTGCCGAGCAGGCCGAGAACGGTTCGTCGTGAGGGGGCGGTGGGCACAGTTGTTCCCTTCATCGGGTGAGTGACTCGTAGACGGCCGCGGCGGCCTCGCCTTGCGCGACTTCGACGACGCGCTGCAACGCCATCGCCTCTTCGAGGGAGCCGACGGGCTTGTTCATGAACTGGGCGAACACCACCAGCCTGCCGTCCGGGAGCACGATGTAGCCGGCCAGCGCCTTGTGCAGGACCTGTCCCTGGCTGGCCGTGCCGGACTTGGCGAAGACCCGGCCCGCGGCGGGTGAGCCGGGCAGGACGTGGCCGAGCGACCCGTCCCGGCCCATGATCGGCAGCGCCTGCCGGTAGGGGGTGAAGTACCGCTGCCGCGCCATGTGCTCGAGGAACTGGACGAAGAAGTCCGAGGTGTAGCGTTCGTCCGCGGGTTCGTCGGGGTCGAGCCCGGCCCGCGCGAACAGTTCACGCTGCAATCGGGCTCCGGTCGCCTCCGGGGTGTCGGGATCGCGGCCGGCGACGGCGCCGACCAGGTAGGGGAAGTGGGCGGTGTGCGGGTTGGAGCTGACCTTGAGCATGACCTTCACCTGTTCCGACAGCGGCGGGGAAAGGTGCTCGGCCACCGGTGACCGGTGCCTGGCATCCGTTGCGGACACGCCATTCGAGACCTCGACGTCCGCCTCGCGCAGCGCTTGGCCGAAGGCGAGCTCCGCGAACCGGACCGGGTCGGGCAGGTAGTACGGGGCCACCACCGGCGGGCCGCCCAGCCGCACGTCGCCGGTGAGCCGTACGGTGCGCGTGCCGTGCGGCTCCGCCGCCACCTCGGCGAAGCCCAACCGCCGCACGGGCTGCAAAACCGTGGTGACGTCGTTGACCACGGTGACGTACCCGGTGTCCGGTGACACCCGCAGCCCGGCCGGAGCACCTGTCCGGCTGCCGGGGGTGACCACCACGTCGATGATGTTGTCGTTGATCACCATGGGCGAGACCGGGATCGAGATGTTCCCGTTCGCGATCTGCGCGCTGCCCTGGCGGAACAACGAGGCGTCCACGACCACCCGGCCCTCGACGCGCCGGATCCCGCGGCGGGCCACCTGCCCGGCCAGGTCGCGCAACTGCTGGAGCGGATCCCCGGGCACCGGCGCGGTCGCACTGCCGTAGGAGTGGTCCGGTTCCGGCAGCGCGAGCGTGCCGTCCGGCCGGATCCTCGGCCCCAGCAGCAGATCGCCACCGGCCACCAGCACCAGATCGCCCCTGAGCACTCCCCGGGCCACCGGGCCGGTGCGGTGGACCCTCGTGCGGAACCGGTGGCCGGCGCCGAGCGCGGCGAAGGCGGAACCCGCGATGAACACCTTGAAGGCGGAGCCGGCGACGAACCGCTGCTGGGGGTTCACCGTGTGGACGGGCCCCGCCCCGGCCAGCTGGAACCGCATGCCCCACGCCGAGCCGGTGAATTCGGGCCGGTGGGTGATCTCGGCGATCCTGTCCGCGAGCGCGTCGCCGGCGGTGTGGGCGTGGGCCGCCGGGCGCGCGGAGAGCAGTCCGGCCGCGGCGACGGGGGTCACCCCGAGCAACCTGAGCACGTTGCGGCGCGAAGGAGGGCTGGTCACAGCAGGGACACCGCCTTGTCCAGGCCCGGGTCGCGGCCGGCGGAGAGGTCGGCCGCGGTGGTCGGGGCGAAGTGGTCGGGCGCCACGCCGATGGTGTTGACGATCTCGCCGTTCGCCATGAGCCCGTGGTACTTCGGCAGCATGACCAGGGTTCCGTTGTCCAGCTCGTACATTTCCCCCGGTCCGGAGACCAGGCCGGCGGTCCGCGTGCCGACCAGCGTGCCGAGCTCGAGGTCCTTCACCGCGCTGGAGAACGAGTCGCACGCCGACGCGCAGCGCCGGTCGGTGAGCGCGACGAACGGCAGGTTCAGCAGTTCGACCGAGTCGTCGGTGCGCTTGGGTGTGCAGCGGTCCTCGACGTCACACAGGTAGCCGGTGATCTTGCCGTGGGCCAGCGCGCCGAGCAGCTTGCTGACCGCTTCCGGGCTGCCCCCGCCGTTGCCCCGCAGGTCCAGGACCACGCCCCGCAACCGGGTTCCCGCCCGCAGGTCGGCGATGGCGGCGAGCACCTTGTCGGCCAGATCCGGGGCGAAGCCCGGCAAGCTGACGTAGGCGATGTTCCCGTCCACGAGCCGGGACCGGATGTCTCTCGGCGGCAACGGGTAGCGGGCGGCGGTCATCGTGGCGGTGAACGCCTGGCCGGTGACGGGCCGGCGCACGGTCAGCTCGGCCGCCGAGCCGGGCCCGCCGCCGGTGAGCCAGGACAGCGCGCCCGTGTTGAGGATCCCGTTGGTGAACAGCGGCACGTCGTTGACCGCCAGGATCTCGTCACCGAGCGCGAGACCGGCGGTTTCGGCCGGGCTGCTCGGGGTGATCCCGTTGACGTGGGCCGGTTCGGTGGCCACCGGGTCGATGTCCCCCTGACCGGCCGTCACCGACAGGTCGAGGCCGTACGGGTCCGGGGTGAACTCGCTGATCCACCGCGCGTGGTTGTCGTCCAGCTCCGCCACCATGGCCCCGATGGCCGCCCGGCCGATGGCCGTGCGGGCGTCCTGGTCCGGCAGCGCGTTCGCGATCCGCTGGTAGGCACCGCTGAACGCGGCCCAGTCGGGGTCCTTGCCGCCGGTGAGCGCCGGCAGGGTGGCGTCGGCCTGGTCGAGGCCGCGGCGTTGCATTTCCCGGGTGATCGCGGCGAAAGCCGGCACGAGCAGCGTGCGGCTGTCGAGCACCGGCCCGCTGTAGTAGTTGTCGAAGATGCAGTAGTACGCCTGCCCGACGGTGGTGAGCGTGGTCGGCGCCGGCGCCGGTGGCTGCCCCGGGTCCGCCTTGCCGCAGGCCGCGGGCCGCTCGGGCCCGGCCGAGGAGGTGCCGGCTCCCACGCCGACGAGGGTGGCCGTCACGGCGAGTGCCGCGATGCCGGTGGTGAGCGGGTGCCATCTGTGTGCCACTAAGAACCCCTTGAGTCAACCGGTGCCGAACGAAGGTGTGTTCTACGCGGGACGTGGTTTCGGCACGGTTTCGCTCGCGTGGAAACGATGGCGAAACCGCCACTCGGCGATGGTGGTGCGCGTGCGAGTGCTGGTCGTCGAGGACGACGAGGAAATGGCGTACACGGTGGCGACCGGGCTGCGGCGGGCGCACATGGCCGTCGACGTGGCGTTCGACGGGACCGGTGCGCTCGAACGTGCGTTGTGCACCGGTTATGACGTGGTCGTGCTGGACCGGGACCTGCCCGGCGTGCACGGCGACGACGTGTGCGCGGAGCTGGTCGCGGCCGGGTGCCGCGGCCGGATCCTGATGCTGACCGCGGCGGCCGCCGCCGAGGACCTGGTCGGCGGGCTCCGCCTCGGTGCGGACGACTACCTGCCCAAGCCGTTCGACTTCCGGGTGCTCGTGGCGCGGATCGGGGCGCTGGCCCGGCGGGCGCACCCCGTCGTGCCGCCGGTGCTGCGCCACCGCGACCTGGTGGTCGACCCGGCGCGGCGCCTGGCCACCCGCGGCGACCGGCCGCTGGAACTGGCCCCGAAGGAGTTCGGCGTGCTCGAACTGCTGCTGGCCGCGGACGGCCGGGTGGTGCCGGCGGAGGAACTGCTGGAACGCGTGTGGGACGAGGCGGCCGACCCGTTCACCAATGCCGTGAAGATCACCGTCAGCCGGCTGCGGGCCAAGCTCGGCGATCCGCCGGTCATCCGGACCGTGGCCAGGAGCGGGTACCGGATCTGATGGGCATCCGGCTCGCCGGACGGCACCTGCCGCGCCGGACCGTGCGGCTGCGGCTGACCCTGCTCTTCGGCGGGCTGTTCCTGCTCTGCGGGGCCGGCGTGCTGACGGTCACGTACTTCCTGGTGCGGCACGCGGTGACGCCGTCGGCCAACTTGAAGCTGTTCCGGTACCCCCGGGTGGCGGACGGCCGGTTCCCCGCGCTCGGCGCCGAGGCCGAGCAGGTTGTCGTCAAGGCGGAGGAGGCACTGGCCGAGCAGCGGCGGGACGTGCTCCACCAGGTGCTGGTCCAGTCCGGGATCGCGCTCGCGGTGATGGTGGTGCTCGCCGTCGGGCTCGGCTGGTGGATGGCGGGCCGGGTCCTGCGCAGGCTGCGCACGATCACCACGGCGGCCAGGGAGATCTCGGCGACCAGCCTGCACCAGCGCATCGCACTGGCCGGTCCGGACGACGAGCTGAAGGAGCTGGGGGACACCTTCGACGGGCTGCTCGACCGGCTCGAGGCGGCTTTCCAGGCGCAGCGCCAGTTCGTGGCAGGCGCTTCGCACGAGCTGCGGACGCCGCTGGCCCGCCAGCGCGCGATCGGGCAGGTGGCGCTCGGCGATCCGGAGGCGACGGTGTCGTCCCTGCGTGCCGCTCACGAGCGGATCCTCACCGCGGGCACGCAGCAGGAACGGTTGATCGAAGCCATGCTCACCCTGGCCCGCAGCCAGGTCGGCGTCGACGTCCGCCGCCCGTTCGACCTCGGCGAGGTGGTCACCGAAGTGGTCGGCGGCCGCCGTGCCCCGGAGGTGGGGCTGCGGACGTCGATCGCGCCGTGCCCCGTCTCCGGGCACCGCGCGCTCGCCGAGCGGCTGGTGGCCAACCTCGTGGACAACGCGATCGAGCACAACGTCCCGGGTGGATGGGTGGAGGTGGTGTGCGGTTCGGGCGTGCTGACCGTGACGAACTCGGGGCCGGTCGTGCCCGTGACCGAGGTCGAGCGGCTCTTCCAGCCGTTCCAGCGCCTCGGGCGGGCCAGGACGGGGCCCGGCCTCGGCCTCGGGCTGTCCATCGTGGAGGGGATCGCGACCGCGCACGGCGCGCGGATCGACGCGGTACCCGGGCACGGCGGCGGCCTGGAGGTCACGGTCCGCTTCGCCTGACCCGATGTCCAGGAAGCGGCCGCGGAGGCGGGGTCAGCGGTCCCGGGGCCGGAGGAGGCGGTCGGTGAGCGTGGTGAGGAAGGCGCGGTGATCGGCTCGTTGCCCGGGGGTGCCGGTGGCCTCGCCGACGATCATGGTGGCCAGCTGGGGGACGTACAGGGTCCACTCGGCCATGCCGATCAGCAGGAGCAGGACCCGGCGGGGGTCGAGTCGCGGGTCGACGTGGCCCCGTCGCTGGGCTTCGGTGATCGCGTCCACTTTGGCCTGGTAGCTGGCCGAGCGCTCGGCGTGGCTGGGAGCCTGGTCCGGCGGGAGCGACAGGGCCTCCCACTGCACGAGGCGCACGAGTTCGGGGTGGGCGGCGCAGTAGTCGAACAGTTCGCCCACGAACTCGGGAATGCGGTCGGCGTGGAGTTCGACCTCCCTGGCGAGCCGGTCGAGCTGGTCGGCGAGCACGATGCCGAACAACTCCCGCTTGTCGCCGAAGTAGTCGTAGATGGCGCGTTTGTTGGCTTCGGCACGAGCCGCGATGCGATCGATGCGCGCGCCGTCGATGCCGCGCTCGGCGAACTCGGCGACGGCGGCGGCGAGGATCCGCTTCTTGGTGGGGGTGGCGTCTCGGGGCATGGCACGTGCATTGTGGCAGAGTCGTTTCGAACGAACTGGTTCGTTTGCTACGCTCGTGCTCAAGAGGGGCTGTTGATCACCTCGGACCACAGGGAGGAAGCGACGATGTGCACATCGTGTGCCGCGTCCGTCGGCGGCGTGAGCCGGCGGAACGTGCTGCGGGGCACCGTGGCAGCCGGGCTGGCCGGTACGGCCGCGCTCACCACGGCGCGCGCGGCACCGGCCCGGGCCGGTGCCGCCGGACCGGACGGCCGTAGCGGGGTGTACCTGCGGTGGCTCGGCATAGCGGGCTGGGAACTGACCTTCGACGGCCACCGGCTGCTCGTCGATCCGTACCTCACCCGCCAGCGCTATGCGGGTCCCGACGGCAGGGTGGACACGCGACGCCCGCTGGAGGTGAACCCGCGGATCATCGACTGGGTCCTGGACCACCACCTGGCGGGCGCACCGGAGTTCATCCTGGTCACCCACGGGCACTGGGACCACATCGCCGACGTCGCGCCGCTGCTCAGCCATCCGAAGTGGACCGGCAAGCAGATCCGGGTCCTCGGCGGTGAAACACACCTCAACCTCGTTCGCGCGATGGGGATCCCGCCAGCGCGCGAGCCGGACCTGGTGCTGGTCACCGGCGGCGAACACCTGCGCTACCCGCTGCGCAGCGCCGAACAACCGCGGCCCGCCTACACCATCGAAGTGTTCCGGAGCCTGCACAGCCAGCTGGGCGGGTACGGCTTCTCCCCGGCGGGCACCCTGATCGCTCCGCCGGAGAAACCCACGACGCTCGGCGAACTGGTCGAGGGCGGTTCGCTGGGCTACCAGATCACCATCGGGGACCGGCTGCGCGTGATGTTCCTCAGCGGCACCGCCAACTTCGACGCACGGGAAGCCGCCGGGGCCAGGCCGGACGTGCTCGTGCTCGGCGCCAGCGGCAACGCGGCGGTGCACGACTACTTCGAGCGCGCGCTGGAAACGCTGGACTGGCCCCGGATCGTCGTTCCCTCCCACCACGACGACCTGGTGACCGCGCTGGACGAACCGGAAGTGCACGACAGCGTGAACCGCGAAGTGGTCGCCACCCTGCAGAACCTCCTGGGCACCCGTGGCCGCGTCCTCGCCCCACGCCACCTGCAGCAGTTCCCACTCTGACCACCCGGCTCCCCGGAGCCGCCATCCCGCCACCTCGAGCCGGACACCCCCGAACAGCCAAGGGACCAACCATGCCCCCTTCGCGGCCGACCATCGCTCGCCGTTCTTTCCTGACCATGGCGGCACTCCTGCCGCTGGCCGGCTGCGCGACCGGGGCGGCGGTGCCCCCTTCGCCACCCAGCCCGGCCGCCGCCCCGGCGGTGCCCGCCACACACGACCACCTGCTGGAACTGGAACACAGATTCGGCGCGCGCCTGGGCGTCCACGCCCTCGCCACGGGCACCGGCGCGACCGTCGACCACCGGGCGGACGAACGGTTCGCGTTCTGCTCGGCGTTCAAAGGGCTGGCGGCAGCGGCGGTCCTGTCCCGCAACCCGCTGTCACACCTGGACACCCTCGTCACCTACACCGAAGCCGACCTGATGAAGAGCTCGGCCATCACCAGACGGCACCTGGCCACGGGAATGACGCTGCGGCAGGTGTGCGACGCCGCGGTCCGCTACAGCGACGGCACGGCGGGCAACCTCCTGCTCCGCGACCTCGGCGGACCGGCGCAGCTGACGGCCTACCTGCGGGGCCTCGGCGACACGGTCACCCGCATGGACCGGTTCGAGCCGACGATCACCGAAGCCGTTCCGGGAGACCCGCGGGACACGACCACCCCGCGAGCGATCGGCACCGACTACCACCGGATCGTGCTGGGCGACGCCCTGCCGGGGGACAAACGCGCCTTCCTCCGCGACCTGATGGAACGCAACGCCACCGGCGCCGGTGCCCACCGCATCCGCGCCGGTCTCCCAGGGGGCTGGACCGTGGCCGACAAGACCGGCACCGGCGACTACGGAACCCTCAACGACATCGCCCTCGCCTGGCCACCGGACTCCGCGCCGCTCGTCATCTCCATCATGTCCAGCAAAGCCACCAAAGACGCCGGTTACGACGAGGTTCTCCTCGCCGAGGCCGCCGCTTACGTCACAGCCAGGCTCGCCTGACTGAGCGGACGGGGTCGCCTGTTCCGCGGTCTGCGGCCGGAAGATGAAGGCCAGCCCGCGGGCGCACGGGAGGTACTACCGCTGTCCGGCGAGGACACTGGCGCCGGGCTCGCAAGCGTTGGCCGATCACCCGCCGACCGTCTACGTCCGGGAGGACCCGCTCCGGGAGGCGGTGAACGGCCAACCCGGACGAGGAAGGCACTGCATGACCACCACCAACGGCACCCGGAACAGGCCGGCCAGTGGTACGACGACATGGGCGACCTGGTCGCCAAGCTGTGGGGCGACCACATCCACGTCGGCTACTGGGACGGCGACGACGACCCGGCGGGCATCGCCGAGGCGGCCGACCGGCAACAGCCTTGGTCGCCACCAGTTCCGCCGCGTAACACGCCTGCCAGGTGGGCGGCGGTCAGCTCGCCGATGGAGTGCCCTGCGAGTACCACGTCCGGTGCAGTTGCGAGGCCGTGATCCCGGTTGATCGCGCCCATGAACACCGCGATCGGCAAACCGAACAATGTGGACGGTGCGACACCGGCCGCACGAAGCGACCGCGTACAGGTGATCGTGTTCGCCCACGAGAACGGAATAGTCCGCCCGGGCGAACCCCATCCGCCGCGCGCCCAGCGGCCCCGGTGGACATTTGGCCACCACAAAACCGGCCACTCGGTGAAATGATCATTCACCGTGGGACTACGCGGGACCGCTTGCGGTCCTGGAAGAGGTACTTGCCCTCGGTGTTGCGACGCAGGCCGAAGCGGTACCGGCTGCCGTTGTAGCGCAGGTACAGCGTTTGCCGCGGGCCTCACTGCCGCCGGTCTTGTACAGGTTGTCGTCCGCCCGGCCGAACGTCCCGCCGCCGACCTTGCCGTCCACCCCCAGACCCCAGCGGGCTTGGAGCTGTCTGGTTGCCTCGTCGGTTTGCTGTATAACGCCCTATTCAGGGCAACTGAAGTTGCTGCGTCAGCGTCGAACTATAAAGGAGCACCTGCTGCGGAAGTGAGCGCGTTCAAGTCTGCTTGGTGTGGCCCATCAAGGTGGGGGGACCGGTTGCCAGCGGGTGGTGCCGCCTTTTCGCGCAGTTGGACGAGGCATTGCTCGCGGTCGAGGTCCTGAGGCCGGAGATCGAGCGCGCCTTGGCGGCGGCAGGCGGTTTCGGTGTGCAGGCGGATGATGAGGGCGTCGAGTTCGGGATCGTTGCCGGTGGTGGCTGCGAGGTGGTTGATCTCGGCGAGCCGGTCCGGGGGCAGGGCGTAGCGCGACGACTCCCTGCCGACGTGGTTTCGCCACCCGGGCCGCGGGGGTTGGTGGCCGGATCGATGAGGCCGTCGTCTACGACGTGGCGGTAGAGGCAGCGCAGCGCGCCGACGAAGCTTTCGACCGCTCCGGAGCCGCCACGGGCGTTGCGGCGTCGGACGACGTGGGTGCGGATGTGCTCGCCGAGTTGCTTGATCTCCGACGGGGTGATCGTGTCGAGTAGACGATCGGCCCAAGCCTCAAGGACGAAGTTCCAGTAAGGCTGATACGTACCGCGGGTCCCAGTGCTGACCGCGGCCGAGACGAGCGGGACGTAGGCCGTAAGAGTTGGCGCGGCGGCCGGGCCGGTGCGGTGTCGAGCAGGTCGGCCGGGATAAGACCGAGGCGGGACAGCAGCAGCCGGGCCGCATCGAGGTCAGCGGCCCGATCGCCACCGGAGGCGAGAGCGGTCACGGCGCAGCAGCCTGGTGTGGTGCTCGGTGAGCAAGTCGCAGAGGAGACCGGTCGTGTAGATCAGCATCGCCGACCGGCGGACGACAGCGGCCAGCAAGACCCGGTCGCCCGGTCGCAGCCCGTGCCGCGCACGCAGCGGCGCCGGGATCTGCAGTGAACCGGACAGGAGCAGGTTGAACACGCCACGGGGATCGCGGCGGATGATTACCGAGCCGGGCTCGGCAGTGATCGTGAGCGTCTCGCCGCGGGACCAGCCGAGTGCGCGCAGCAGACCTTGCTCGGCAAGGCGACCGGAGCCGTCGATCTTGGCCATCGCGTAGGTCACCGGCACATCACCGGAGAGCTGCGGCACGGAAGCCAGGGGCAGCGGGCGGTGATCAACCGGCATCTGGACGGGCTGCGCCGTCCGTTGTGGGACCAGGGGAGCGATGGGCCCGTTCACCGGCACCGCCCACTCGAAGAGGGGTGAGCCTGGCGAGGAGGTGCACCCGGCCCAGAGAGGCCGGGTGCCTGAGCGCTACCCCGGGTGTCAAAGTAGCTGCGAAATCGGGGACAGAGCCCGCATCTGTGTGTCCGAGGGGCGAGTGCGCACTAACCACACGCCTGTTCCTGCCGAACTTCTTCCTGTGCGAGTGATCCAAGTCGTCTGAGGTGGAGTGCTCGTAACAGCAGGTCCGTTGCCTGGTCAAGATGACCAGGCACCACCGAGCTATCTCGGGAAGAGGGCTTGATGACACGAATATGCATTCGGATCGCGTGGGTGTTCACAACTTGTGGACGCCTAGGTCGGCGAAGAGCTTCCTCGTGGCAGAATCGACCGAGTAGAGCACCGTGCCGCGGATCGAACGAGTCATGAGCACCCCGTAGGCGTTTCGGATCGCGCGCCGGAGGTCTTCGTCCGCACGGATCCTGTTGGCCTTGCTCCGCACGTGTTCGCGGTGGACCTTCCAGCTACCGCCGTCCCAGGTTAGGTCGGGGCCCATGATCACACCGCCCCACTCGTACTCGAGGCCCTGCGCGGTGTGCACACAGCCGATCTGCCCGAAGCCACCGGGTTCGGTCGCCCAGAAGCGCCGCTTCGGGACACCGGGTGTGTCGTGCTGGTCACCGGCGTTCCACGGGCGCGCCCAACCCGGCTCCGGGTTGACCTCCGGATCGGTGCCGCTGCGATCTTCCCACTTCCAGCAGACCCCGGCGCTGATCCGAGCGCTTTCTCCATCGTCCTCCTTGTCACGGAGGAAGCGCTCCATGGTGGCGGCGCTGTCGGAATAGTAAAGCTGGAACGGCTCGGGATCGTTCCCGCTATCCGGCTTCCAGGGCAGCGGGTCACCTGCGAGCAGGTGCTGGACCCACGTGTCGTACGTCGCGCTACCCACGGCGCGGAGCACCCGGTCCAGGTTGATCGGCACGACCTCCGTGCCGAGGTCGTGCAGCTCGTTGGTGAGCACTTCCGGTGACCAGACCTCGTCGGAGAACAGACGTTGGTCACCGTCGATGAAGAATACCGGCACCTTCGCCCGTGTGACGACCACAGAGACCGAGGACTCGCCGGGTCGCATGGAGTAGGAGCCCTTCATCGGGCGTTCAGTCAGCCGGTGCGCCTCGTCGCACAGGATCAGGTCCAGTTCGTTCGCAGTCCGGCTGTCGGCGATGCTGTTGAGGGTGGCGAAGGCGTGCCGCCGCCCGGTGGAAGCGCGTTTGAAGGTTTCGCGTGACGCGATCCCCCCTGATGCGTAGCAGGCTTCCCGCCCGGCATTGAGAGCCTGGCCGAGCAGTGTCAATGCGACAAGTGACTTCCCGCTCCCAGCCCGGCCGCTGATGACGAAGACCTTCTTCGCGCCGACCGGCGACCAGCTGTCCAGTGCTTCCGCCACGCTGGTCACGGCGGTCAACTGGTTCTCCACCAAGCTGAACTTCGTGTGCCCCGCTACGATCGCTCCTACCTCCGGCTCGATCAAGGAACTGGAGCGGCGTCGGTCGAGCAGGGCTTCAGCGGCTTCGGCTCCCGAGCGTCCGCTGAAGTTGCGCTTCAGGAAGTTGCCCAGTTCACCGGGGGACCGGATCGTGAACGTCGGTATCCCCTTGCGAGGTGAAACGTGCCGTATCCATTGGTACTGTGGTTCCTTCAAGTTGTGCAAATATGATGCACCGACAAGGTTCACATAACGGTCGTCGAACATGCTGTGATGCACCTTGAGCGAGAGCAGGTTCTCGTGCACCTGCACGGCGGGGTGCTTTTTGTGTTTCCCGTATGCGTCCAAGTAGACGTTGTCGAGGGCGCACTGGTCGCACAAGACCCCTGGCCCCGCTCGACGGCACGCTGTGCACAGGCCGGTGGTGACAGTCGGCGTGGGGCGTACGACGCGACTCCATTGCTTCAACTCGATAGCCGCGTAGCTCAAGTCGCCGTCTGGGTGGAAACCTGCGAGGACAACGTCAATGGGATTCATCTTCGGATCGACGTAGTACTCCACGAACATCCAGATCCGGCCGAGGCGGAGGTGATCCAGCAGCGAGGCCAGGCGGTAGACGCTTTCCCGCCAGGTTGTCACATCCCCGGGCGAAGGCTGCGCGTTCCTGGGGTGCGCTTGTACGTAACAACTCTCAATTTCCGGGATCAGCTTCTCTTTATCCCGAAGGAACTCTTCGGCGGGCCAGTACACTTCAAGCGGCTGCCACCTGTTTGTCGCTACTGAGTTCTGTGCCATTTCCCGAAGTTTCTTGTGGTTCCGCAATCTTCTCTGCTGGTGCGGCGAGGTCGAGAATCGTTTCACGAGGAGGCCTTCGCGCTTCGGCTCGGACCGCAGAACTCCACGACCTGTGCCCCGGCCTCGCAGTTGCCTTGGGCGGAGCGTTTTGCGAATCGTGCCTCCCGAGCTTTGTGTCGAGTTCGTTGAGATTCCGGCACATTCAAACACGACCGGGTGGCTCGATCTCTTTCGGGTGTAACCAGGTCGACGGAGACTGCATGGCAGCTGCTTCCTCGGCCAACATGGCTGGGCCGAACAGGTGGAATCACCTATGGCTATTGCGCTGTGACTATCTGTGCGTAGCGTGAGAGGAGTCGCCGGCACCGGGGAGCGCTTGCGTGGGTACTTCGAGCAGATGGGCCGGGCCGCAGACGGCCGAGTGGAAGACCGTGTCCCGAAGCGTGGCACGGATCTGGCCAGCCCAGGGACTGGCCGCGTCAGCTGCGGACATCCCCGGGCCGCGCCAGCCGGAGGATCATCCCATTTCGGACGAGTCGGCGGCGAAACGAGGACGGCGTTGCCTGGAGGCACTCGCCGCGGCGGTGCGTGATGACCCGAATGCCTATGGCCTCCGCGCGACAATGGTGAGAGCCGGGGGCTCGCTGATCGATGCGGTCGAGGGCCTCGGTAGCGGCGGCGGGCCGGTGAACCTGGTAGTCGGCTCGGGCTGGCCAGGCACCCCGGGAGAATGGTTTCTCTACCAGTTCGTTTCCGTCGTAGCCGGTGAAGGCACGACGATCGCCGACGCCCTTGCACGGCGCTCTGCCACAGCCTGCGCCGAGAGGATTCTCGCCGATCCGGCGACGCGAGGGGCTATTGAGCGGCAGACTTCCGACTGGAACTTCGCCGGCAGCCTGTTCTGTGAGGTCTACCAGCTATTTTTCGCGGATTACGTGGCCGCATTCGTGCGAGCGGTCATAGCTGAGAAGGTGAAGCTTGTGGTTCCTGCGCTCGTGCTCGTGGACCCGAGCGGGCAGATCGCGGACTGGGTCGCCGACCAGGTCGCCGCGGTGCTGCCGATGCCGTGCGCTGAGAAGGAAGAGCACCGGGACGATCCTCGCTCCATCACCGGAATCGCCCGGGACACGTTGCAGGACACGGTGTCCGCGGCGCTGGGGCTTCCTGGGGGGATCACGTGACCGCCGTGGCTCGGCGCTTTGCGTTCACCGCGAGTGGCCGCCATCGCACGGATTCCGATCGCGAGCCGCTGTGTGACGCCGACTTCCATGATCGGGAGGCTCGTCTTGATCAAGGAATGACGATGGCCGGGCCCGCGGAACCCTGGGCGCGCGACCTCCTGCAGGTGGCGCGTGCCGTCTACCTGGTGGACAAGCGCTACGTCCGGCGAACTGAAGACGGCTGGTCGCGCGCGGTCGACCTCTCGGTCGAAGTCGCGGAGCCGGAACGCTGGGGTCCGGCGCAACTGGAGGACCTTGCCACCTTGTTGGCCACGCTGACCAGCGATACCTGGCACGTTCGCGTGGTGGGAGGTGCCGCCTACCGGCAGTGGTTCGACTACGAAGAGCGCGTTTCGGAGGTAGCCCTCTTCTCCGGGGGCTTGGACTCGACCTCGTATGCAGCTCAAGCTTCGGCGCAGGGAAAAGACGCGGGAACGCTGTTGCTCATGGGGTACGACGACAACATGCGAGCCCGGCAGCAGGAGGTCTGGCGGTCCGTCGATCGGGTCCGGAACCGGCCGGTCAAGCTGGTGCAGATCGGCCAACGGGTGCTTTCGGGTCCCGGTGGCGAGCTCGAACCCAGCACGCGCACGCGGGGCCTGCTCTACACGGCGACCGCCGTAGCGGCTGCATCGGCGCACGGGGTCGGTCAGGTCAACGCTCCGGAGAACGGGCAGCTCGCGATCAACCCGCCGTTGACCCCGAATCGGTTGGCTGGGCTCTCGACCCGCTCGGTCCACCCGTGGACGCTGGAGCTGACGAACCGAGTGATCCGCGGGCTCGGCGGCGCTGTCGAGGTGGTCAATCCGCTGCTGTCGTTCACCAAGGGTGAGGTGTGCGGCCAGGCCCTCGAAACAGGACTCTCACCGGAAGATCTCGCTCGCACAGTCAGCTGTGGCGATCCCAGCAGTGCGCGCTACTCCCAAGCGCCGCCCAACTGTGGCCATTGCTTCCCGTGCCTGGTCCGACGCTCGGGGCTCGCTTGGGCCGCCGGGATCGACCGGACCGACTACCGGCTCGAACTGGGTGGCATCGACATGAGAGCGAAGGCGGCGGAACACCTTCGTGCATTGGCTCGCTGGCTGGCCAGCGACTTCGGGTTCCGGGACCTGGTCGCCGACATGCCGTTCCCCAGCTCGACGCCCATACCATCGGTGTTGCCGATGCTGCACCGCGGGCGACGTGAATTGGCGGCGATGGTCGATCAGGTCATACCCCAGAACAGCCTGCTTCGGCGAACTTGGGCACCCAAGCTCGCAGGTCGAGCACCCAGGAGCGCTTGACTTGCTAGTGCTGTGACCACATAGGTTGGCCGGGTTGGTCAGGCGGCGTGTGTGACGCGCTGGCCCCAGGTGCGGTGGCGTTCGCTGCGAATACGTGC
>NZ_JBWKKF010000039.1:0-35192 GCF_056431745.1 Amycolatopsis sp. NPDC045836
CCCCCCCCCCCCCCCCCCCCCCCCCCCCCCCACCCCCCCCCCCCCCCCCCCCCCCCCCCCCCCCCCCCCCCCCCCCCCCCCCCCCCCCCCCCCCCGCCCCATATCCGACGAGGAGTTCTCCGTGTTCGACTTCCTCGGTGACTACGACATCCTCGGTGCCTTCTGGATGACCATCCAGCTGGCGGCGCTCTCCGCCGTCGGCTCGCTCATCTGGGGCACGATCCTGGCCGGTATGCGGGTGAGCCCGGTCCCGATCATGCGGGGGTTCGGCACCGCCTACGTCAACGTCGTGCGGAACACCCCGCTGACGGTGATCATCTTCTTCTGCTCCATCGGCTTGGCCTCGACGCTGACCTTCAACCTGGCGGCGCCGGATTCACCGACCTTCATCGAGGACAACAACTTCCGGCTCGCCGTGCTCGGTTTCGTCCTCTACACCTCGACCTTCGTCTGCGAGTCGCTGCGCTCGGGCATCAACACCGTGCCGGTCGGCCAGGCCGAGGCGGCCCGCGCGCTCGGGCTGGGCTTCACCCAGGTGCTGCGGATCATCGTGCTGCCGCAGGCGTTCCGCTCGGTGATCGCGCCCCTGGCCAGCGTGCTGATCGCGTTGATCAAGAACACCACGGTGGCCAGCGTGATCGGCGTGGCCGAAGCCTCGCTGCTGATGTCGGAGATGATCGAGAACGAAAGCGACGCGATCATCCTGGTCTTCGCCGTGTTCGCGCTCGGCTTCGTGCTCCTCACCCTGCCGGTCGGCCTGCTGCTGGGCTGGGTGGCGAAGAAAGTGGCGGTGAAACGATGAGCGGCGCTCCCTCAGTCCTCTACGACGCACCCGGGCCGAAGGCCAAGGCGCGCAACGTCGTCTACACGGTGGTCTTCGCCGCCATCCTGGTGCTGATCGCCTACCTGGTGATCGACAAGCTGGCCGAGAAGAACCAGCTGACCGGCGAGAAGTGGACCCCGTTCACCGAGGGCGGCACCTGGATCACCTTCCTGCTGCCCGGGCTGGGCTACACCCTGCTGATCGCGGCGCTGTCCATCGTGATCGCGCTGCCGGTGGGCGCCATCTTCGGCATCGCCCGGCTGTCCGACCACCGGGCGATCCGCACGGTGGCCGGGGTGGTCGTGGAGTTCTTCCGCGCCATCCCGGTGCTGATCCTGATGATCTTCGCCAACGAGTTCTACTCGGAGTACACCGATGTGGACTCGGACAACCGCGTGCTGTTCGCCGCGGTGACCGGGCTGGTGCTGTACAACGCCTCCGTGCTCGCCGAGGTGGTCCGCGCCGGCATCCAGTCGCTGCCGAAGGGGCAGACCGAGGCGGCCTCGGCGCTCGGGCTGCGCAAGACGCAGACGATGACCAACGTGCTGCTGCCGCAGGCGGTGGCCGCGATGCTGCCCGCCATCGTCAGCCAGCTGGTGGTCATCCTGAAGGACACCGCGCTCGCCGGTGGTGCGCTGTCGGTGCCGGACCTGCTGCGCCAGGCCAACGTGATCTCCGGCAACTTCAACAACACCATTCCGACCTACATCGTCATCGGCGTCATCTACGTGGTGCTGAACTTCCTGCTCACCACGTTCGCTTCGTGGCTGCAGAAGAAGATGTCGCGCCGGAAGAAGGCCCCGAAGGGCGCCAAGCCGCTGGCCGCCGCCCCGATGCCGGTGAAGACCGGCGAAGGGCCGCTCTGAGCTTTCACGGCAAAGCAGGGCGTTCCTCGTGACTGGCACGGGGAACGCCCTGCTTTCTCGCGTTCAGGGGCGGTCGGAGGTGCCCCGGCGGAAGAGCTTGTTGCCGAGCCAGACGATCGGGTCGTACTTGCGGTCGGCCACGCGTTCCTTCATCGGGATGAGCGCGTTGTCGGTGATGTGGATGCCCTCCGGGCAGACCTCGGTGCAGCACTTGGTGATGTTGCAGTAACCGAGGCCGTGCTCGTCCTGCGCGGCTTCCCGGCGGTCGGCCACGTCGAGCGGGTGCATCTCCAGTTCCGCGATCCGCATCAGGTACCGCGGCCCGGCGAACGCCTCCTTGTTCTCCTCGTGGTCACGCACCACGTGGCAGGTGTTCTGGCACAGGAAGCACTCGATGCACTTGCGGAACTCCTGCGAGCGCTCGACGTCCACCTGCTGCATCCGGTACTCGCCGGGCTTGAGGTCCGCCGGCGGGGTGAACGACGGGATCTCCCGCGCCTTGGTGTAGTTGAACGACACGTCGGTGACCAGGTCCCGGATCACCGGGAAGGTCCGCATCGGGGTGACCGTGATGACCTCGTCCTCGTCGAACACCGACATCCGGGTCATGCACAGCAACCGCGGGCGGCCGTTGATCTCCGCCGAGCACGAACCGCACTTGCCCGCCTTGCAGTTCCACCGCACCGCCAGGTCCGGCGCCTGCGTGGCCTGCAGCCGGTGGATGATGTCGAGCACCACCTCACCCTCGTTCACCTCGACGGTGTAGTCCTGCAGTTCGCCGTCGGTGTCGTCACCGCGCCACACCCGGAAGCTCGCCTTGTACCCCATCTCAGGCCCGCCTTCCCGGGTGCGTGCTCAGCTCGTCCTCGGTGTAGTACTTCTCCAGCTCGGTCAGCTCGAACAACTCCAGCAGGTCCTGGCGCAGCGGTTCCTGCGGTTTCGGCGTCACCGTCACCCCGGGCACCAGTTCGTCGCCGTCGTCCACCTGGCACACCAGCAACCTGTTGCGCCACTGGGAATCCATCTGCGGGTGGTCGTCCCTGGTGTGCCCGCCGCGGCTCTCCGTCCGCAGCAGCGCCGCCTTGGCCACGCATTCGCTGACCACCAGCATGTTCCGCAGGTCCAGCGCCAGGTGCCAGCCCGGGTTGAACTGCCGGTGCCCCTCCACGGTGACCTGGTGCACGCGCTGCTTGATCTCGGCGAGCTTGGCCAGCGCCTGCTCGATCTCCTCGGCCTTGCGGATGATGCCGACCAGGTCGTTCATCGACTGCTGCAGTTCGGTGTGCAGGGTGTACGGGTTCTCCTCCACCCCGTTCGCCGGCGGGTCGAACGGCGCCACCGCCAGCTTCGCCGCCGCGTCGATCCGTTCCTGCGCCACCGACGGCCGGTGCTCCAGGCCCTCCACATAGGCCGCCGCACCGAGTCCGGCGCGGCGGCCGAACACCAGCAGGTCCGACAGCGAGTTGCCGCCGAGGCGGTTCGAGCCGTGCATCCCGCCCGAGCACTCGCCCGCGGCGAACAGGCCGGGCACCGTCGAAGCCGCGGTGTCCGGGTCGACCTCGATGCCGCCCATCACGTAGTGGCAGGTCGGGCCGACCTCCATCGGCTCGGCGGTGATGTCCACGTCGGCCAGTTCCTTGAACTGGTGGTACATCGACGGCAACCGGCGGCGGATCTCCTCGGCGGGCAGCCTGCTGGCGATGTCCAGGAACACCCCGCCGTGCGGGGAACCGCGGCCCGCCTTGACCTCGGAGTTGATCGCCCGCGCCACCTCGTCGCGCGGCAGCAGGTCCGGCGTGCGCCGGTTCTCCTCCTGGTCGGTGTACCAGCGGTCGGCTTCGTCCTCGCTGTCCGCGTACTGGCCCTTGAACACGTCGGGGATGTACTCGAACATGAACCGCTTGTCGTCGGAGTTCTTCAGCACCCCGCCGTCCCCGCGCACGCCCTCGGTGACCAGGATGCCCTTCACGCTGGGCGGCCAGACCATGCCGGTCGGGTGGAACTGGACGAACTCCATGTTGATCAGCGTGGCCCCGGCGCGCAACGCCAGCGCGTGCCCGTCGCCGGTGTACTCCCAGGAGTTCGAGGTGACCTTGAACGACTTGCCGATGCCGCCGGTCGCCAGCACCACGGCGGGCGTCTCGAAGAGCACGAACCGGCCGCTCTCCCGGTAGTACCCGAACGCCCCGGCGATCCGGTCGCCGTCCTTGATCAGTTCGGTGACGGTGCACTCGGCGAACACCTTGAGCTTCGCCTCGTAGTCGCCGTGCTCGGCGAAGTCCTCCTGCTGCAGCGAAACGATCTTCTGCTGCATGGTGCGGATCAGTTCGAGCCCGGTGCGGTCGCCGACGTGCGCCAGGCGCGGGTAGGTGTGGCCACCGAAGTTCCGCTGGCTGATCCGGCCGTCGGCGGTGCGGTCGAACAACGCGCCGTAGGACTCCAGTTCCCAGACCCGGTCCGGCGCCTCCTTCGCGTGCAGTTCGGCCATCCGCCAGTTGTTCAGGAACTTGCCGCCGCGCATGGTGTCGCGGAAGTGCACCTGCCAGTTGTCGCGCTCGTTCGCGTTGCCCATGGACGCCGCGCAGCCGCCCTCGGCCATCACCGTGTGCGCCTTGCCGAACAGCGATTTGCACACCACGGCCACGCTGAGGCCGCGCTGCCGCGCCTCGATCACCGCGCGGAGACCGGCGCCACCGGCACCGATCACCACCACGTCGTAGCTGTGCCGTTCGACCTCGGTCATAAATCAAGTCACCTCAGTGCAGTTCTGACGCCGTTGTCGGTTGGGGAGGAGGTTCAGTTCACGAACCGGAGGTCGGCGATCGTGCCGCTGGCCACCAGCATCACGTAGAGATCGGTCAGCACCAGGGTGCCGAGCGTGATCCACGCCAGCGTCATATGCCGGTTGTTCAGCTTGGTCACCTGGGTCCACAGCCAGTAGCGCACCGGGTGCTTGGAGAAGTGCTTCAGCCTGCCGCCGGTGATGTGCCGGCACGAGTGGCAGGACAGCGTGTACGCCCAGAGCATGATCACGTTGCCGAGCAGCACGATGTTGCCGAGGCCGAAGCCGAACCCGCCGCCGGAGCCGTGGAAGGCGAGGATCGCGTCGTAGGTGTTGATCAGCGAGACCACCAGCGCCACGTAGAAGAAGTAGCGGTGGACGTTCTGGATGATCAGCGGCAGCCGGGTCTCGCCGGTGTACTTCGCGTGCGGTTCGGCGACCGCGCAGGCCGGCGGCGAGAACCACACCGACCGGTAGTACGCCTTGCGGTAGTAGTAGCAGGTCAGCCGGAAGCCGAGCAGGAACGGCAGCACCACGAAGCCGAGCGGGATGAACCCGGGCAGCTCGCCGAACGGCGTACCGAAGTGGCTCGACCCCGCCACGCACGAATCGCTCAGGCACGGCGAGTAGAACGGCGTGAGGTAGTGGTACTCCTCCACCCAGTACGCCGTGCGCACGAACGAGCGGATCGTCGCGTAGACGACGAACGTGGCGAGCCCGAGCGTGGTGATCAGCGGTGGCAGCCACCACCGGTCCTTGCGCAGGGTGCGTTCGCCGATCTTCGCGCGCTTGGGCGCGAAGACCCCGGTTCCCGGGCGGCTTGCCTCGTCAGCCGGGGCGCTCACCGCTGGTCACGCTGGTAGCCACCGACGCCTTCGTCGTCAGCGCCGTGCCAGAGTGACGGGTCGTAGGGGGTGTCGGGGACCACGACCACGTTGGCGCGGTCGGTGGCGCGGGCCTGCTGCGGCACCGGGGGCGTGTCGTCGAACTCGTTGACGTCGATTTCGAGCCGTTCGACGTCGTTGGCGATCCGGCGGACCGCCGGCGCCTCGCCGTACTTGGCCCGCAGCGCGCCTACGCACTGCCGCAACTGCCCGATGGTGCGGCGCAGCTCGGTGAATTCGGTGGTGGTCATACGTACCTCCGACGGTCAGTCAGTTCGTGCGGCCGGGGCGGGGCCGGGCCGCACCGTGGTGGGGCGCGCTGGTGCCTGACTCTGCCTTGCCTTGTCCAGTGTGACAAGTAGCACACCCTGGTCGCACTACGTGATCGGGATCACGTTGGAAGTTCTTCTGGATCGATTTTGATTCGGCGTTCACCCTTCTGTACTGTGTGGACCGTCACCACGAAGACCGGACGTCAGCGCCGCCGTCACCGGACCACTCCCGAAATCCCCGTGATCCGCACCGGAGCCGCCGAATGAGCCGCCTGCACCCCGTCATCGCCGAAGTGACCGAGCGCATCGTGGCGCGCAGTGCCGAGAGCCGCGCCGCTTACCTCGACCGCACCGCCGCCGCCCACGTCGAAGGCCCCGCCCGGCGCGGACTGGCGTGCAGCAACCTCGCCCACGGCTTCGCCGGGATCACCGGCGGCGACAAGGAAGCCCTGCGGGCCGCGCGCAACCCCGGCGTCGCGATCGTGTCCTCCTACAACGACATGCTTTCGGCTCACCAGCCACTGCAGGAGTACCCCGACTGGCTCAAGGTCTCCGTGCGCGAAGCGGGCGGTGTGGCCCAGTTCGCCGGCGGTGTGCCCGCCATGTGCGACGGCATCACGCAGGGCCGCGCGGGCATGGAGCTTTCGCTGTTCAGCCGCGAGGTGATCGCGATGGCCACCGGCGTCGCGCTGTCGCACGAGATGTTCGACAGCGCGCTGCTGCTCGGGGTGTGCGACAAGATCGTGCCGGGGCTGCTCATCGGGGCGCTGTCCTTCGGCCACCTGCCGTCGATCCTGGTGCCCGCCGGGCCGATGACCTCCGGCCTGCCCAACAAGGAGAAGGCCCGCGTCCGGCAGCTCTACGCCGAGGGGCTGGCGACCCGCGAAGACCTGCTCGAAGCCGAGGCGGCGTCGTACCACTCCCCCGGCACGTGCACCTTCTACGGCACCGCGAACTCGAACCAGATGGTCGTCGAGGTGATGGGGCTGCACCTGCCGGGCGCGACCTTCGTGCACCCCGGGACACCGCTGCGCCGGGCGCTGACCGAGGAGACCGGGCGGCGGGCCGTGGCGATCTCGCGGGGTGCCGAGTACACGCCGTTGAGCCGGGTCATCGACGAGAAGGCGGTGGTCAACGGGGTGGTGGCGCTGCTGGCCACCGGCGGTTCGACCAACCACACGCTGCACCTGCCCGCCATCGCCGCCGCCGCGGGCATCCAGCTGACCTGGGACGACTTCGCCGACCTGTCGGCCGTGGTCCCGCTGCTGGCACGCGTGTACCCGAACGGCAGCGCGGACATCAACCACTTCCACGCCGCCGGCGGCATCCAGTTCCTGATCGGCACCCTGCTCGACGCCGGCTTGCTGCACGAGGACGTGCAGACCGTCGCCGGTCCGGGGCTGAACCGGTACCGGCAGGAGCCGGTCCTGCTCGACGGCACGCTGACCTGGCGCGACACCGCCGGGCACAGCCTCGACGAAGAGGTGCTGCGACCGGCTTCGCGCCCGTTCTCCGCCGACGGCGGGCTGCGCATGGTCGCGGGGAACCTCGGTCGCGCGGTGATCAAGGTTTCGGCGGTGGCACCGGAACACCGCGTGGTCGAGGCCCCGGCCAGGGTGTTCACCACGCAGGAGCAGTTCTCGGCGGCCTTCCGGGCCGGTGAGCTGGACCGGGACGTGGTCGTGGTGATCCGGAACCAGGGCCCGATGGCGAACGGCATGCCGGAGCTGCACGGGCTCACCCCGGCGCTGGGTGTGCTGATGGACCGGGGCTTCCAGGTCGCGCTGGTCACCGACGGCCGGATGTCCGGGGCGTCGGGCAAGATCCCGGCGGCCATCCAGCTGACTCCGGAAGCCGCCGCGGGCGGCCCGCTGTCGCGGATCGCCGACGGTGACCTGGTCCGCCTCGACGCCGACACCGGGCTGCTGGAGGTGCAGGTCAGCGCGGCGGAGCTGGCGGCACGGCCGTTGGTGGACGGTCCGCCGGATGAGGCATCCTGGACCGGCACCGGGCGGGAGCTGTTCGGCGCGCTGCGCCGGGCGGTCGGCCCCGCCGACCAGGGCGCCGGCGTGTTCGGCGGGTACACCCCCGGGCACTTCGGTGCTGGGCTGACGAAAGAGGTAGTGGCGTGACCACCGGCTTGGAACTGCTGCAGGCATCCCCCGTGATGCCGGTTGTCGTGGTGGAGGACGTGGCGGACGCGGTGCCCGTGGCATCGGCGCTGCTCGCCGGTGGCATCGGGGTGATCGAACTGACCCTGCGCACCCCGGTCGCCCTGGCGGCGATCGAGCGGGTCGCCGCCGAGGTGCCGGACATCCTGATCGGTGCGGGCACGATCACCAGCCCCGGCCAGGCGAAGCAGGCGGCGGACGCGGGTGCGCGGTTCCTGGTCACGCCGGGCACCACGGACGGTGTGCTGGACGCCTGCTTCGACACCGGCCTGCCGTTCCTGCCGGGTGCGAGCACGGTCTCCGAAGCGATGCGCCTGGCCGAGCGGGGCGTGGAGGCGCTGAAGTTCTTCCCAGCCGAAGCCAGCGGCGGCGTCAATTACCTGAAGTCGATCGCCGGCCCGCTGCCTTCGCTGAAGTTCTGCCCGACGGGCGGTATCACGCTCGCTTCGGCGCCTGCGTACCTTGCGCTGCCGAACGTCGGCTGCATCGGCGGCACCTGGCTGACCCCGAAGGACGCCGTGGCAGCCAAGGACTTCGCCCGCATCGAGCAGTTGGCCGCGGAAGCCGCGAAACTGCGCTGACCGGCGGGTTCGCCTGGTGGTGCGGGCGGGGGCAGACCGACCCCCCCCCCCGCAACGCAGGTTGACGCGATGCCGAGTCGGCAGGACGTGCTGGGCGGTGTCCAGCGCTCGGCCTCGCTCCCACGGTTCGCCTGCTGGTCAGGAGGCTCGGTAGACGCGGCAAGGCCGCGGGCCGAGGCCGCCGCTGTGGTCCACCTGCACAGGTGCCCATCAGCTCCGCCACCACCCTCACCCGACAACCGGTCATCGGCAGCCGTGCATTGCGGCCTCACCTCCCATGAACGCCGCAGCTCCACCACCGCTGCCACACCCTGAGGCGGCGCCCACGGGCAGGTGCAGCCACAGTGAGCAGGCGAACACAGCACTGCGCACCCAGCAATGCTTGATTTCGTGAGACCGCAAGCCGCGTGGAACCGCTGCAGTCCACCTGCCCCGGGCGCCACAGCTCACGTGCAGGTCGTCAAGCGACCCTGGCCTGGGCAGCGCCCAATCCGCGAGCGCTGCCGTGATGGGCGTGCTCGAACAGGCAGAACAGGATGCACTGGCGGCCGCCGAACTGCTGGTAGAACACCCGGACCGCGGCGCCCGCCATTGCTCCCATCACGGCCCCAGCTCACCACTCAACGACCCACCACCCGCCAGCCATGCGCTGGACTCAGCCAGTCGACACGGCACACCCAGAGGCGGCGCCCACGGGCAGGTGCAACCACCACAGCGAGCAGATGCAGTCCCCCTGCCACGGCGCCGCTCCCATCACGGCCCCAGCCCGCCACTCAACGACCCACCGCACACCTGTCGTGCGCTGGACTCAGCCAAACGCGGCGCCCCAGGTGGCGGCGCATACGGCAGGCAACCTCCAGGAAGGAGAGCAGGCGACCACGCACCAGGTGGTGCGATGAGCCCCAGCCCGAGGTGACCGCCACGACGCACACCGCCGCTCTCGACGGCTCGTCATCCGCCGAATTTGGGCACCGGCGTCGAGGTGTGCCTTGGGGTTGGAGGTCAGTCGGGGATGGCGTTGTCCAGCAGGGTGGACTCGGCGCCGAAGTCGCGTAGTTCCTCCCGGATCACGGTGTAGGCCAGGCCCTGCGGGTAGCCCTTGCGGGCCAGGGTGCCCAGCAGGCGGCGGATGGCGGTTTGCTCGTCGACGTTGCCCAGGGAGCGCAGGCGTTTGCGCACCAGTTCCCGAGCCTTTTGCTCCTCGGCTTCGCGGTCCACCTCGCCGGCGGCCTGCACCGCGATCTCCGCGTCCACGCCCTTGCGCTTCAGTTCGGCGACCAGCGCGTGCCGGGCCAGGCCCTGGTGGGTGTGCCGTGAGCGCACCCACACCTCGGCGAAGGCGGCGTCGTCGATCAGCCCGGCGTTGTCCAGCTTGCCGAGCATGGTCTCGCTCGTGTCCTCGTCGAAACCCTTGCGGCGCAAGGCTTGCCGCAGCTCGTCCTTGGTGCGGGGCCGCGCCGCGAGCAGGTCGAAGCAGACCTCTTTGGCCTTCTTCGCCCGCTCCTCCGGCGACAGCTCCTCGGGGTTCAACCTCGGCACGGTTCTCCTAGTCAGGTCACGGCACCGGAACGGCGCCGCGTCGACCGGCGAGAGTCAGGCGGGTGGTGCGGTGGCTGCCCGGTCCCCGCCCGATCTCGGGGGATCAGAAGTCGACCGGGGCAGGGGCCACGGCGTCTTCGGCGTCGACCTGGGCGCCGATGCCGAGCTTCTCCTTGATCTTCTTCTCGATCTCGTTGGCGATGTCCGGGTTGTCCAGCAGGAACTTGCGGGCGTTCTCCTTGCCCTGCCCCAGCTGGTCGCCCTCGTAGGTGTACCAGGCACCCGACTTGCGGACGAGGGCCTGGTCCACGCCCATGTCGATGAGTGAGCCCTCGCGCGAGACGCCCTTGCCGTAGAGGATGTCGAACTCGGCCTGCTTGAACGGCGGCGCGACCTTGTTCTTGACCACCTTGACGCGGGTGCGGTTGCCCACCGGCTCGCCGCCGTCCTTCAGCGTCTCGATGCGGCGCACGTCGAGCCGGACCGAGGCGTAGAACTTCAGCGCCTTACCACCGGTGGTGGTCTCCGGCGAGCCGAACATCACGCCGACCTTCTCACGCAGCTGGTTGATGAAGATCGCGGTGGTGCCGGAGTTGCTCAGCGCACCGGTGATCTTCCGCAGCGCCTGGCTCATCAGGCGAGCCTGCAGACCCACGTGCGAGTCACCCATCTCGCCCTCGATCTCGGCGCGCGGCACCAGCGCGGCCACCGAGTCGATGACCAGGATGTCCAGCGCGCCGGAGCGGATCAGCATGTCCGCGATCTCCAGCGCCTGCTCACCGGTGTCCGGCTGGGACACCAGCAGCGCGTCGGTGTCCACCCCGAGCGCCTTGGCGTACTCCGGGTCCAGCGCGTGCTCGGCGTCGATGAACGCGGCGATGCCGCCGTTGCGCTGGGCGTTGGCCACCGCGTGCAGGGCGACCGTGGTCTTACCGGAGGACTCCGGGCCGTAGATCTCCACCACCCGGCCGCGCGGCAGGCCGCCGATGCCGAGGGCGATGTCCAGCGCGATGGCGCCGGTGGGGATCACCGCGATCGGTGCGCGGCCCTCGTCGCCGAGGCGCATCACCGAACCCTTGCCGTACTGCTTGTCGATCTGCGCCAGGGCCAGTTCGAGTGCCTTGTCCCTGTCCGGTGCTGCTGGCATTGGAATTCCACCTCGTTGGTCGTGGTCGGAGCCGGTCCGGCCGGCTTGCCTGTGGCTGGTCTTCGAGCTGTCAGGCTGTCGATCCCGACGCTACGTGCCGGGTCCGACAATTTCGGGCACAGGCCGCGATCTGTGGATCGACCATCGCGTTGTGGATGACACGATAGCCGAACACGTGTTCGAGGTTGACACCGACACGCCCCGGGTGGTTCACCGGCGTTCGGCGGGGACCTCGAAGGCCGCGCAGACCTCCTGCCAGATCTCCTTGGCCGGCACGCCGGCGGCCAGCGCCTGCTCGACGGTCCGCCCGCCGAGGCCGCTGAACAGGTGGTCCCGGCTCAGCGTCTCCGCCCTGGTCGCGCCGAACTCGTCCGCCATCAGCCGCCGGAACACCGTGATACGCATCTCGTCCAGCGTAGACAGCGGTACCGTGTACCCATGCACCTGGCCCAGGAGATGCCCGCGTGGGGCGGCACCGCACTGGCGATCGCCTCGGCCGCGACCCTGGTCGCGGTCATCGTGGTCGGCCTGCGCGCGCTGCGGAACAACCGCAGGCGCTAGCCGGGGTTCACTCGCCCGGCTGAACCTGCTGCTCGAAGTAGTCCGCCAGCTCCGACGGCCCCGGCGCGTCCGGCCGGCTCTGGTCGTTGACCTGGTAGATGAAGCCGACCAGCGGCCGGTCGCTGACGGTGAACACCAGCACCGAGGTGGCCTGGCTGCTGGCCGAGGTGTAGCGGCCCTGCAGCCCGTTGCCCTTCCAGTCCGCCTCCACCTTGTCGCTGTCGCTGCCGCCCGCGGCGTTCAGCAGCGCGTCGGTGTGCTGCTTGACCAGGTCGGCGTCCTTGGCGTGCACGTAGTTGATCTGCGTGCCCGCCCGGCCCGGCGCCGAGCAGGTGACCGCGACGCCGAGCGCGGCCACGTCCGGCGGGGCGGCCGCGCCGCGGATGCCCGGTGAGCACTGCCCGTTGTCGGCCACGCGCCCGGCCAGCTGGCGCATGCAGCCGGTGAGCCCGTCGTCGCCGTCCGGCTGGCCCGGCTGCGCGCACTCCTGCGCGGTGTAGGTGGCCGCCGAGCCCGGCGGCAGCAGGAAGAACACCACCGCGGCGGCCACCACCACGGCCACCGCCGCGGCGATGCCGATGACCAGCTTCCGCTTCTTCTTGGCCGCCGCTCCCCCGCCGTCGCCCTGGCCGGCGAGCGAGTAGGTCGGGAAGTTCGACGGCGCCTGCTGGCCGTGCTGGCCGTGCTGGCCGTGCTGCCCCCCGAGCGCCTGCTGCGGCCCGCTGGGCGGGAAGTTGGCCGGGAAGCTCGGCGGGGCGCTCTGCTGCTGGTAGGGCCCCGGCATCGCGGGCACCGGCTGCGGCGGCGGCGGTCCCGGCAGGCCGGGGGTCACCGTGTGCGTGCCGGTGCCGTTGGCCGCCAGGTGCCCTTCGACGTGCTGGGTGCGCATGCTGATGCCGTCGCGGGCGACGTGGTGGGCGCCCAGCGCGACCGCGGTCTCCGGCTGGTCGAGGCTGGCCGGGACCACCCCCAGCTTCTCCGCGATCATGCTGCCGACCAGCGGCAACCGGGACGAACCGCCGACCAGGTAGATGCCGACCAGCCGGTCCGGCGACAGCCCGGCCGAGCGCACGGTGCGCGAGAGCAGCTCGACGCTGCGCAGCATCGCGGGCCGGACCAGCGCCTCCAGCTCGGAGCGGGTGACCAGCACGTCGGCGAACGGCTCCGGCATCGGCACCTCCGTCTGCGGGTGCCGCGAGAGCGCCTCCTTGGCCGCCTTCACGTCCTCCTGCAGCGCGCGGCGGGTGCGCCGGTCCGGAGTGGACTCCGGCCGCAGCAGCCGCTGCCAGCGCTGGGGGTCCTTGTGCGACACCTCACGGCCGACGTGCACCAGCAGCGCCTGGTCCACGTCGAGGCCGCCGAGGTCGGGCAGGCCGTCCTCGGCGAGCACGGTGAACCCGTTCTGGGTGGCGCCGACCACGGCCACGTCGAAGGTGCCCGCGCCCAGGTCGTAGACGGCCAGCGCCTGGCCCGGGGCCAGCGTCTTGCCGGGGAAGGAGGCGAAGTGCGCGGCCGCGGCCACCGGCTCGGGCACCAGCGACAGGTTCGTGCCCATGCCAGCCAGGCGCGCGGCGGAGAGCAGCACGTTGCGGCGGACCGGGCCCCACTGCGCGGGGTGGGTCAGCCGGACCTCGTCCGGCTGCTCACCGCCGAGCTGGCGGGAGGTCTCGTCGAGCACCCGGCGCAGGATCGCCGCCAGCGCCTCGCTGACCGGCACGATGTCGTTGCCCAGCAAGAGGGTCTGCTCGTCCACCCGGCGCTTGGGATTGGGCTCGAAGCGGGTCGGGTCCAGCCTGGCGCGGCGTTCGGCGTCCCGGCCGACCATCAGCGTGCCGTCCTCACCGGCGAAGACCGCCGACGGCATGTTCGCCGAGCCGTCCACCTCGACCACGCGCGGCGCGCGCCCGTGCGCGGACAGCACGGCCACCGTGTTCGAGGTCCCGAGGTCCACCGACAGGATCCGCACGACACTCCCCTCTCCAAGCCCCCCAGCGGGACGAACGCGGTGATGTTCCCACGTCAGCCACCACGGTGGATGGCCACCCGGCAGATTCCCCCGCCACGAAATTGTCGGACCCCGGGCGCAAGATGGAGAGCGTGACCGGAGTGCTGGACCTCTTCTCCCCCGCGACCAGGGACTGGTTCGCGGGAGCCTTCGCCGCGCCCACCCAGGCGCAGGACGGGGCGTGGCGCGCGGCACACGCCGGCGAACACGCGCTGGTCGTGGCGCCGACCGGGTCGGGCAAGACGCTGTCGGCCTTCCTGTGGGCGCTGGACCGGCTGGCGGTGGAGCCGCCGCCGGAGAACGCGCTGCACCGCTGCCGCGTCCTCTACGTCTCGCCGCTGAAGGCGCTGGCCGTCGACGTGCAGCGCAACCTGCGGGCCCCGCTCGCGGGCATCTCCCAGGCGTCGCGGCGGCTCGGGCTGCGGCCGCCGGAGATCGAGGTCGGCATGCGCACCGGCGACACCACGGCCGCCGAACGGCGCTCGTTCCAGCGCACCCCGCCGGACATCCTGGTCACCACGCCGGAGTCGCTGTTCCTCATCCTCACCTCCTCGGCCAGGGAGTCGCTGCGCGGGGTGGAGACGGTGATCGTCGACGAGGTGCACGCGGTGGCCGGCAGCAAGCGCGGGGCGCACCTGGCGCTGTCGCTGGAGCGGCTGGACGCGCTGCTGCCGAAACCGGCCCAGCGGATCGGGCTGTCCGCCACGGTCCGCCCGCTCGACGAGGTGAGCGCCTTCCTCGGCGGCGGCAGGCCGGTGCGGGTGGTGCAGCCGAAGCTGGCGAAGACCATCGAGGTCCGGGTCGAGGTGCCGGTCGAGGACATGGCCGACCTCGACGCACCACGCCAGTCGCCCGGCGAGCCGGAGGCCGCGCCGCCCTTCCCGATGGACGGCGAGCTGGAGCCGCCGGAGGAGATCCGGCGGCCGTCGATCTGGCCCGCGGTGGAGGAACGGGTGCTGGAGCTGATCCGCGCCCACCGCTCGACCATCGTGTTCGCCAATTCGCGGCGGCTGACCGAGCGGCTCACCTCCCGGTTGAACGAGCTGGCCACCGAGACCGGCTCCGAGCTGCAGCCGGGGCAGCGGTACCCGGCCGAGGCGATCGGCGAGTCCGGGCTGGCCACCGGGGCCGAGCCGGTGGTCGCGCGGGCGCACCACGGCTCGATGTCGCGTGAGCAGCGCACGCACGTGGAGGAGGACCTGAAGTCCGGGAGGCTGCCGTGCGTGGTGGCGACGTCCTCACTGGAGCTGGGCATCGACATGGGCGCGGTGGACCTGGTGGTGCAGATCGAGGCGCCGCCGACGGTGGCCTCCGGGCTGCAGCGGGTCGGCCGCGCCGGGCACCAGGTCGGCGCGGTCTCCAGCGGGGTGATGTTCCCGAAGTTCCGCGGTGACCTGGTCTCCTGCGCGGTGGTCGCCGAGCGGATGGCGGCCGGGGCGATCGAGGCGGTGCGGTACCCGCGCAACCCGCTGGACGTGCTGGCCCAGCAGGTGGTGGCGATGGTCGCGCTGGAGCCGTGGACGGTGGGCGAGGTGGCCGCGCTGGTCCGCCGCGCCGCGCCGTTCGCCGGGCTGCCGGACGACGCGCTGCACGCCGTGCTGGACATGCTCGCCGGGCGGTATCCCAGCGAGGAGTTCGGCGAGCTGCGCCCGCGGATCACCTGGGACCGGATCACCGGCGAGCTGCGCGGGCGGCCGGGGGCGCAGCGGCTGGCGGTCACCTCGGGCGGCACCATCCCGGATCGCGGGCTGTTCACCGTGATGACCCCCGGTGCGGAGGGCAGGCCGGGCTCGCGGGTGGGCGAGCTCGACGAGGAGATGGTCTACGAGTCGCGGGTGGGCGACACGATCCTGCTCGGCACCTCCTCCTGGCGGATCACCGACATCACGCACGACCGGGTGATCGTGGTGCCCGCGCCCGGCGAACCGGCCCGCATGCCGTTCTGGAAGGGGGACGCGCAGGGGCGGCCGCTGGAGCTGGGGCGGGCGCTGGGTGCCTTCGTCCGCGAACTGTCCACTTCGGATGAGGAGGCGGCACGCGAACGGGCCGCGCGGGCCGGGCTGGACGAGTTCGCCACCGGCAACCTGCTGGCCTACCTCGGTGAGCAGCGGTCGGCGACCCGGCACGTGCCGAACGACCGCACGGTGCTGCTCGAGCGCTACCGCGACGAGCTGGGCGACTGGCGGGTCATCCTGCACTCCCCGTTCGGCGGGCAGGTGAACGCGCCGTGGGCGCTGGCGATCGCCGCGCGGCTGCGGGAGAACCGCGGGGTGGACGCGCAGGTGGCGCATTCCGACGACGGCATCGTGCTGCGGCTGCCGGACGCGCTGGACGCCGAGGGCGCGGACATCCGCGTCGAGGTGGACGACGTGCTGCTGGACCCGGAGGAGGTCGAGCAGCTGATCATCGCCGAGGTGGGCGGGTCGGCGTTGTTCGCGGCCCGGTTCCGGGAGTGCGCGGCGCGGTCGCTGCTGCTCCCCCGGCGGGATCCGCGGCGGCGGAGCCCGCTGTGGCAGCAGCGGCAGCGGGCTTCGCAACTGCTGTCGGTGGCGGCGAAGTACGAGCGCTTCCCGGTGGTGCTCGAAGCGATGCGCGAATGCCTGCAGGACGTGTACGACGTCGGCGGGCTGCGTGAGCTGATGGCCGACGTGCGGGCCCGCAAGGTGCGGGTGGTCGAGGTGGAGACGCCGTCGCCCTCGCCGTTCGCGCGCAGCCTGCTCTTCGGCTACGTCGGCATGTTCCTCTACGAGACGGATGCGCCGCTGGCCGAGCGGCGGGCGGCGGCGCTGTCGCTGGATTCGACGCTGCTCGCGGAACTGCTCGGCACCGAAGCCATCCGCGAACTGCTCGACGCGGAAACGGTGGCCGAGGTCGAGCGGTCGTTGCAGCGGCTGGACGAGGATCGGCACGCCCGGCACGCGGAGGACGCCGCCGACCTGCTGCGCTTCCTCGGTGACCTGTCCGTCGAAGAAGGGCGGCTGCGCGGCATCCGGCCGGAGTGGCTGACCGAACTGGAAGCGGCGCGGCGGGCGATCCGGGTGCGGATCGCCGGTGAGGAACGGTTCCTGGCCATCGAGGACGCCGGGCGCGTCCGGGACGCGCTGGGCGTGGCGCTGCCGGTCGGGGTGCCGGAGGCGTTCACCGAGCCGGTGCCGGATCCGCTGGGCGGCCTGCTCATCCGGTACGCCCGCACCCGCGGCCCGTTCACCGCGCGGCAGGCGGCGGAGCGGTTCGGGCTGGGGCCCGCGGTGGTGACCGGGGTGCTGGACCGGCTGACCACCGAGGGCAGGCTGGTGCGCGGTGAACTGAGCCCGGTCGGTCACCCCGGCGAGCGCGAGCCGCACGACCTCGGGCTGGAGTACTGCGATTCGTCGGTGCTGCGGCGGTTGCGCCGGGCCTCGCTGGCGAAGCTGCGGGCCGAGGTCGAACCGGTGGAACCCGCCGCGCTCGGGCGGTTCCTGCCGTCCTGGCACGGTGTCGGGGCGCGGATGCGCTCGGCGCCGACCGCGGACGACGTGCTCTCGGTGGTGGAGCAGCTGGCCGGGGCGCCGTTGCCGGCCAGTGCGGTGGAGTCGCTGATCCTGCCCAGCAGGCTGCCGGGGTACCACCCCGCGTTGCTGGACGAACTGACCGCCGCGGGTGAAGTGGTGTGGGCGGGGTGCGGCACCTTGCCGGGCAGCGACGGCTGGCTGGCGCTCGCCCCGGTCGACGTCGCCGACCTGCTGTTGCCCGAGGTGGAGGAGAACCCGCCGGACGGCCCGCTGCACGCCGCCATTCTGTCCACTTTGGACAGCGGCGCGCTGTTCTTCCGCCAGCTGGTGGACCGGGTTTCGGTGCTGGTGGACGCCCCGCCCGCCGACGGTGACGTGGTGACCGCGCTGTGGGATCTGGTGTGGGCCGGTCTGGTCACCGGGGACACGCTCGCGCCGTTGCGGGCACAGGTGTCCGGGTCCGGGGCGGCGCACAAACCGCGGCGGGCGGCGCCGCGCAGCCGGTACGCGCGGATGCGCGCGGCGCGGCCGTCGATGCCCTCGCGAACCGGTCCGCCGACCGTGGCCGGGCGCTGGGGGCTCACGCCGAACCGGGAGGCCGAGCCCACGCGGCGCACGCACGCGCGGACCGAGGCCTTCCTGGAGCGGCACGGGGTGCTGACCAAGGGCGCGCTCGACACCGAGCGGGTCACCGGCGGTTTTTCCGGGATCTACAAGGTGTTGCGCGGGATGGAGGACTCCGGGCAGGTGATCCGGGGTTATGTGGTGGAAGGGCTCGGCGCGGCGCAGTTCGCCGCCAAGGGCGCGGTGGACCGGCTGCGGGCGATGTCCGACAACGCGGGCGGGCGCACGGCCACCGATGCGGTGGTGCTGGCGGCCACCGATCCGGCCCAGCCGTACGGCGCGGCACTCGACTGGCCGGCCGCGGTCGGCGAGACCAAGCACCGGCCGGCCAGGAAGGCGGGCGCGCTCGCGGTGCTGGTCGACGGGGTGCCGGTGCTGTACGTGGAACGCGGCGGGCGCTCGCTGCTGTCGTTCACCGAGGCGGAACCGGCGTTGCGAGCCGCGGCGGAGGCGTTGTCGGGTGCGGTGCGGTCCGGGTGGCTGGGGCAGTTGTCGGTGCAACGGGCCGACGGGGAGCACGCGCTGACCTCCGCACTGGCCGAAATCCTGCGCGAAGCCGGTTTTCGCGCGACGCCGAAGGGGCTGCGGTTGCGGGCCTGACGGACCGTAAACTGCGGAGAAAGCTGGGGCCTAACGAAGGAAAGATCCATGGCGTTGCGTGAGCTGCGGTATTTCGGCGATCCGGTGCTCAAAACGGTCAGCGATCCGGTCACCCGGTTCGACAAGTCCACCGAAGCGCTGGTGGCCGACCTGATGGACACCGTGGCCGCGCCCGGCCGCGCCGGGCTCGCCGCCCCGCAGATCGGGGTGAACCTGCGGGTGTTCAGTTACGACGTGGGCGCGCTCAAGGGTTACGTGATCAATCCGGAGATCGTGGAGCTGTCCGAGGAAACACACGAGATCAACGAGGGCTGCTTGTCGGTGCCGGAACTGTGGTTCCCGACGGTGCGGGCGAAGCACGCCGTGGTCAAGGGCGTCGACCTGCGCAACGAGCCGGTGCTGGTGGAGGGCGACGACGTGCTGGCGCAGTGCCTGCAGCACGAGACCGACCACCTCGACGGCATGCTCTACCTCGACCGGCTCACCCAGGAACGCAAGAAGAAGGCGTTGCGCGAGGCCCGCGGCAAGGACTGGTTCTGGAACCGCTGACCCGCGGTCAGCTCCAGGCACAGCCGAACAGGTAGGCGTGCGCGGTGTGCTCGCCGGACACGGCACGGCGGTCAGTCAGCGATCCGGCGGTTTTTGACAGCGAGACGACAGCAGGTCGCCTTAAGCTGCTCGGCGCCGATCCCTCGATCGGCAGGCGGCCTCTGGCGCTTCCTCCCCCTTGAGCGCCGGAGGCTCGCCGATCGAGGACGCGGGTGTCAGTCGCCCCGGAGTTCGATGCGGAGCACGCCGTTCTCGGGGTCCGCGGCGGTGAGGCCCGCGCGCCGGACGGCTCGGCGCACGGCGTCCTGACCCGGTAGGCAGACGGCGACCAGCTCGCGGTGCCCGGCGGCGGCGCCCAGTTCGGCGACCCTGCCCAGCAGCGCGGTGCCGAGGCCCTGGCGTTGCCAGCCGTCCTCCACCAGTAGCGAGACCTCGGCGGCGCCGCCGTTGGCCGACGGGATCAGCTGACCGAGGCCGACGACGTCCCGTCCGGCGACGGCGAGCAGGCTCAGCCCGCGTGGCGGCATCAGCAACCGGTGCAGCCAGCGGCGGGGCACCGTGCGCATACCGGTGTGGTAGCGGTGGAACAGGGTGGCCTTCGAGGACCGGTTGTGCAGGGCGAACACCGCATCGGCATCGGCGGGGCGGCCGGGGCGCAGCACGACCGTGGCACCGTCGTCGCAGGTCACCACGGCGGGGCCGGCCAGGTTCGTGCGCACCGCGGTGAGCAGGCCGAGCATGGCCCGTGCCCGCGCGACCTCCAGTTGCACGAACGGCGCCCAGCTGCGGCGGGCCACCAGCGCACCCTCGGCACCGGCCGGGAACACCCGCCGGTGGCCGCCCTCGACGCGGGCCGGGTTCGCCTCGTTCGACGGCACCAGCGTGACCACGTCGGCGGCGAGCACCTCACGCAGCACGTCGGCCAGTCTCGCCGGATCGTCGACGACGCGGGCGGCGGCGGACAACGCGGTGGCGGAGGGGTCCACCAGCTCGCGCACGTCGGCGTCGGTGATCCCGGCGCATTCGCAGCCTTCCTCGGCGATCGCCGCGGCCAGATCGGCCCGGCCGACCCCGGGGGCCGGGCGGACCACCAGTTCGTCGACCACCCCACCGGGCACCGGCATGACCTGCAGGCCCAGGATGTTGCAGCCCAGGTCGGCCAGCCGGATGGTGACCCTGGCCAGGGTGCCCGGACTGTCGTCCATCCGGACGCGCAGGCGCCAGGTCGTGCCGGCGGCTGCCTCGACGGTGCTCTCCGGTGCGGTGGTGCGCGTTCGGCCCGTGTCCATCACCCCACGGTCCGCCCCGGTTGTTGCGGGTCTGGGGCGCGGGTGTTTCAGCCTTGGGAAACCACCCGGAACTCGTGGCCCAGCGGGTCCCGGCGCTCGCCCGGTTCGGGGCCGGTCACCTCGAAGCGCACCCTGTCCCCGACCTGCTTGGCATCCCCGTCGAGCAGCAGTTCCAGCCAGGGGCCGGTGCCGCCGGGGGACCGCAGGCCGAGTTGCACCGGGTGCCGTTGCCGGATGGGCCAGCCGGTGGTGGCCGACCAGAACTCTGCCAGCCGTTCGAACGCGGCCGGCTCGATGGGGCCGCCGTCGAGCACCACGGCGGCGAACGCGCCGGTTTCGCGGTACTCCGGGCGCGGCTCCAGCACGCAGAACTCGTTGCCGCCGGGATCGGCGAGCACCTCCCACGGCAGCGCACCGCGCTGGCCGATGTCCGCCCTGGCCGCCCCCAGCGCCAGCGCTTTGCCCACAATGGACGACTGGTGCGCGGCCGAGGCGCTGGCCAGGTCCAGGTGGATCCGGTTCTTCACCGTCTTCGGCACCGCGGATTCCTCGAAGGCCAGCGAGAAACCGCCCGAAGCGACCTCGACGCGACCGGGGCGGTCCACCGTGATCGGCCAGTCCACCAGGGCTGACCAGAACCCGGCGACCGCCCTCGGCCGCGCCACGTCGAACACCACCGCCGTCAACCCCATGCGGGGGACCCTAGCCCGATCCACTTCCCCATGGATCCGCTACCGGGTCGCCAGTCGCAGCAGGGCCCACAGCTGGGCGATCGCGTCGAAATCCCCGTGCTGGGTGACCGCGCCGTTGGGCAACCGGCCCCACAGCCAGAGGTAGACCGCCACCGGCGAACCGGTGACCTGGGCGTCGGCCCGGTCGGCCTCCGCCTCGGTGCAGCGCCAGGCGTGGGTCTCCCCCGGCCCGGCCCTGGCGAACCAGCTGTGGTCGCCGGTGCGCACCGCCACCGTGGCCTCCCTGGTGCCGGACAGGCCCAGTTCGTAGAGCCGGTGCCCGAACCACAGCCGGAGCACCTCGTCCACCCCGTCGAGGGCGAGGTCCTCCCCGATGTGCCCGCGCTCCCGCCCGGCGGCCTCCTCCAGGTCCACCCGGTGGACCGTGGTCTCGTGCGCCACCCGGCGCCGCCAGAAGCCGTAGGTCTCGTCCTCGGGCCACCAGGTCGAGGCCCATTCACCGGGCGGGTGGGCGACCAGCCGGGCGTGCAGCTCACGCAGCCCGGTGCGCAGGTACTCCTCGGTCGTCTGCTCCTCGGCGGGCTCGCGCTGCCAGTGCTCCGGGGGCTCCCCGGCGTCCAGCCGCGCGCTCACCACCCGGAACACACTGCCGACGTGCCGCAGCAGCCCGTCGGTGGTGAAGCCGGGGCAGGAGGGCACCGGCGCGTCCGGTGCGGTCGTGCGCGCGAGCTCGCTCAGCGACTCGCCCTCGGTGGCGATCACGTCCGGCAACCGGCCGGGATCGACGAGGTCGTGCCACCACATCAACTGTCCCCGTGCACGGCCTGGCGAGCCAGCTCGAGGAACTGCGCGCTCCGCTCGAACAGTTCGTCCGCGGTTTCGCGGCTCGGCCGCTTGCTGGTGCCGGCCAGCAGGGCGGCCTGGAGCGCGGAGTTGGCGGCGAAGAACAGCGCCCACTCCTTCATCTCGGGCACGGCCGCCTCCAGCAGCACCCAGACGCTGGCCGGTTTGGCCCGGCCCCGGTGCGGGCGCCCACGCGCAGCGACCACCGCGGCGGCCGACTTGTGCGCGGTCAGGTAGGCCGCCATGAACCGCTCGGCGGGCTCGGTCTCACGGGCGGCCTCGGTCAGCGCCCGCCGGGCCCTGGCGAGCAGCGAGACCGCGGCGGGCGGCGCCGGGGGCCGCAGGGACATCGGCAGCATCGTCTGAGCAGCACACACCCGTGATGTGATCGCTGAGGACATAACGACAGCCTTTCGCTTTCGCGGACGGCACCCGGCGACGAAGCGCTTCCCCCGCCCCGCCGCCGGGTGCCTGTCCGGCGGGCGCCCACCGGACGTCGAACGTATGTTCGATATCCACATTAGCCCCTGCCCGGCGTTTCGCCAAGTGCCACCCCCTGCGCCGGTCGGGGGGCTCGTGATCTGATGGACGGCATGAGCACCGAACACCCCGCGATCGCCAAGGTGGCGGCCGCGCTCGCCGGAGCGGGCCTGCCCCACGCCGCCGAGGGCATCCGGGTCCTGCCCGCCGAAGTCCGCACCGCCGCGCAGGCCGCCGAAGCACTCGGCGTGCCGGTCGGCGCGATCGCCAACAGCCTGGTGTTCCGCGCCACCCACGCCGGGGGTGACCAGCCGCTGCTCGCGCTGACCTCCGGCGCCCACCGCGCGGACCCCGCCACGCTCGCCGAGCTGTCCGGCGCCACGGCCGTGAGCAAGGCCGATCCCGCCTTCGTCAAGCAGCACACCGGGCAGGTGATCGGCGGGGTGGCGCCGGTCGGGCACCCGGCGAAGCTGACCACGCTGGTGGACACCGCGCTCGAGGCCCACGAGGTGGTGTGGGCCGCCGCCGGGCACGCGAAGGCCGTGTTCCCCACCACCTACGCCGAACTGCTCGCGCTCACCGGGGGCCGTGCGGGCGCGCTGGCCGGCGCGCGGGAGAATGCACACCCGTGACCGCGACCTCTTCCGGCTACACCCGGTTCGCCCGCCTTTCGCAGGCGGAGTTCCGGGCGCGGCTCCCCGAAGCGCTCGACATCTACGTCAGCGCGATGCGGTACCCCGACGGCACCGCCGAGCAACGCGCCCCGATGTGGCTGACCCACGCGCTGCGCGAGGGCTGGCGCTGCATCGCCGCGCTGGACGCGGAGAACACCCTGCTCGGGCTGGCCTACGGCTACCGGGGCAGCGTGGGGCAGTGGTGGCACGAGCAGGTGCGGCGCGGGCTGCTGCAGCGCGGCGGCCAGGAGGCCGCCGAGCAGTGGCTCGGCGACTACTTCGAGCTCACCGAGATCCACGTGCGCCCGGACCAGCAGGGCGCGGGCATCGGCGAGGACCTGCTGCGCCGCCTGCTCGACGGGGTGGAGAACGGGCGGGTGCTGCTGTCCACCCCGGAGGGCACCAGCCGGGCGTGGAAGCTCTACCGCCGCGTCGGTTTTGTCGACGTGCTGCGGGACTACTACTTCGCCGGTGATCCGCGGGCGTTCGCCATTCTCGGCCGCACACTGCCGCTGGAGCCGCCGCGGCAGTGATTCCGGCACACCCCGCCGTTCGACAGAAATTCGGTGACCGCCGCCACCGGTATTTCGGCGGGGCGCCCGCTCCGGAAGTGATTGTGTAACGTCGTGCGGCAGCACGACGACTCGTTGAGCGAATCGAATTGCCGCGCGAAGCCCGAGGGGGAAGAACATGCCCGAGCAATTCACCAGGTCGCTGCTCGCGCGCGGAACGGCGGGCGAGCGGCAGCGCGAGCGGGACCGCGCCGCCCGGCGCGAACCCGACCGCGACGACCAGGACCGGCTGAGCCGGGCGCTGCACTCGCTCGCCATCCAGGTCCGCCAGCTCAGGCGCTGACCGGGGCCCGGCCCGGCGGCCGGGCCCCGGCCGCGGTCAGCCCGCCCGCCGGAGCGAGGTCACCGCGAGCGCACCGACCAGCAGGGCGGCGCCCGCCCAGCCGGTCAGCCCCAGCCGCTCACCCAGCAGCAACGCCGCCAGCAGGGCGGCGACCAGCGGTTCCAGCAACGCGGCCAGGGCCGCGACCACCGGGTGCGCGGTGCGCAGGCCGCGGAAGTAGGCCGCGTAGGCCACCGCGGTCGGCACCACCGCCAGGAACAGCGCCGCGGCCACCACCGCGGGCCGCCAGTCCGCCACCAGCACCGGGCCGAGGCTCAGCGGCAGCAGCAGCACGCCACCGGCCAGGCAGCCGAAGGCGATCGTGGGCAGGGGGGCCAGCCCGGCCACCGGCCTGCCGTTGACCAGCGTCAACACCGCGAAACCGGCGCCGGCGACCAGGGCGCAGCCGAGCCCGCCGAGCAACCGGTCACCGGTGAGCACCCCGTCCGAGGACGAGGTCAGCAGCACCAGCCCCGCCAGCGCGATGGCCACCGCGACCAGGGTGCTCGCGGCGGGCAGCCGCCGGTCCCGGATGGTCGTGGCCGCCGCGACGAACACCGGCACGCTGCCGATCGTGGTCATCGTCGCCACGCTCACCGAGGTCAGCGCCACCGCGGCGAAGTAGCTCACCTGGAACACCGCGAGCAGGGCGCCGACGGACAGCAGGCGCACCACCACCGCCCGGCCGCGGGGCACCGCGCGCAATTGCCCGGTCACCGCCAGGTACAAAACGGCGCACAGCCCGCCGAACAACAACCGGCACCCGGCGACCCCCAGCGGGTGCAGATTTCCCTGCGCACCGAGAAATGAACCGGCGAGACCGCCGGTGCCCCAGAGAACACCCGCGGTAATCAACGCACCGGCGGCGCGTTCCCGGGCAGGCGCGATTACGGAAATGGACAAGTCGAACACGCTCCAACGTCGAAGGAACAGCGAATTCCGACGGGCGGGGCGAATTCGATCGTGAACAGCACGAGGTCGCCGTGCGGGAACCAGGTCACCGCACGGCCGCAGACGCCCCGCTCAGGGGCGTGGCGGGGAAACGGTGAGGAAGACCCGGTGCATGCGGGAGAACCTACCCGACCGCGGCCGGGCGGCCCATCGAATTGAGTTCCGCCTCACCCGCGTTGCCCCCGCTGCAGAGCACCGCCACCGACCGGCCGGCGAAGCGGTCGCGGTGGACCAGCAGGGCGGCGAGCGCGGCGGCACCGGCGCCTTCGGCCACGGTGTGCGCGGCCCGCAGGAAGAGCCGCTGCGCCTGCTCGATGGCGCGGTCCGCCACCAGCAGGAAGTCGGTGAGCCGGTCGCGCAGGAGTTCCTGGGTGAGCGCGAAGCCGGAGCCGGTCGCCAGGCCCTCGGCGGTGGTCCGGTTCGGCCGGTCGACCAGTTCCCCCGCCCGCCAGGAGTCGTGGGCGGCCGGGGCCGCCGCCGACTGGACCGCGATGACCTCGCACCCCGGGGCCAGTGCCGCCGCGACCAGGGTGGCCGCGGCGGCCCCGGTGCCGCTGCCGACCGGGACCAGCACCACGTCGAGCCCGGGTTCGGCGTCGAAGAGTTCGAGGTAGGCGGTGGCGACCCCGGCGATGATCGCCGGCTCGTTGGCCGCGCTGACCAGCCGCAGTCCCCGTTCGGCGGCGAGCCGTTCCGCGTGCACGCGGGCCTGGTCGAACCGCTCGCCGTGTTCGACCAGTTCCGCGCCGAGGTCGCGCACCGCACGCGCCTTGACCGGGTTGGGCCGTTCCGGCATGACGATCGTGCACGGCACGCCGTGGTGCGCGGCGGCGTAGGCGAGCGACTGCGCGTGGTTTCCGGTCGAGTACCCGAGCACCCCGCGCGCCCGTTCCGCCGGGTCGAGCGTGGCGAGCAGGTGGAGGCCGCCGCGCACCTTGAACGCGCCGGTCGGCTGGACGTTCTCGTGCTTGACGAGCACCCGCGCGCCCGTGGCCGCGTCGAGCGCCGGATACGACGAGAGCGGGGTGGGCGCGAGCAGGGGCCGGAGGAGCTGTCGCGCCCGCAGCGCGTCGGTGATGGTCGGAAGCCGCATGGCCCCACCGTCGCAGCGGTTCACCCATAGGTCCAATGGAAATTTGTCAACAAATCATCGATGAGATCTATAGTTGGGTCCGTGTTCGATCTCGTCCGGTTGCGGGTGCTGGTGGCGGTCGCCAGGGAGGGTTCGGTGACCGCGGCGGCCGACGCGCTGCACTACGCGCAGCCGTCGGTGAGCCACCACCTGGCCCGCCTGGAAGCCGAAGCCGGGTTGCCGTTGCTGCAGCGGGCGGGGCGCGGCGTGCGGCTCACCGAGGCCGGGGCGCTGCTGGTCCGGCGTGCCGAGGAGATCCTGGGGCAGGTCGAGTCGGTGCGGGCGGAACTGGCCGCGCACGCCGGGCTCCGCACCGGCCGGGTGCGGCTGACGGCCTTCCCGACCGCGCTGGCGACGCTGGTGCCCGCGGCGGCGGCGTGGCTGGCCGCCGAGCACCCCGGCATCGAGCTGGCGCTCACCGAAGCCGAGCCGCCGGAAGCGCTGACCGCGCTGCGCAACGGTGACACCGACGTGGCGCTGGTGTTCGAGCACGGCGACTCGCCGGATCTGCGGAACGTGCGGATGACGCCGTTGCTGGAGGAACCGCTGTACGCGGTGACCGCCGCGAACCGCGAGTGGGCGGGGCCGCGGGACGAACTGGCCACCTACGCCGGGCAGCGGTGGATCGCGGGCTGCCCGCGGTGCCGCGCGCACCTGGCCGAAGCCTGCGGGGAAGCCGGGTTCCAGCCCGACATCACCTTCGAGACCGACGACTACGTCGCCGTGCAGGCGCTGGTCGCGGCCGGGCTGGGGGTGAGCACGCTGCCGGGGCTGGCCCTGCTCGCGAACCGGCACGCGGACGTGCGCGCGGACCGGCTCACCGGTCACCGGCGGCGCGTCCTGGTCGCCACCTACGGGAAACCGCCGGTCCCGCTGCCCGTCGACGCCCTCACCCGCGCGCTCACGGCCACCGCCACCGAACCGGGGTGGCCGTGAGCACGCGGCGGCTCAGTCGAGGTTGGCGAGCTGCTCGCGCAGCGTGTCCAGGCCCATGCCGCCGAGGGCCAGCGCCCGGCTGTGGAACTCCTTGATGTCGAACGCGTCGCCCTGGCGCGCCCGTGCGTCCTCGCGGGCGGCCAGCCACAGCCGCTCCCCGAGCTTGTACGAGGGCGCCTGCCCCGGCCAGCCCAGGTACCGGTCGATCTCGTCGTAGACGTGGGCGGCGTCGGTGACGGTCCGGTTCAGCATGAACTCCAGGCCGAGGTCCGGCGTCCACCGCTCCCCCGGGTGGAAGTCGCTGTCGGCCGGGATCTCCAGTTCCAGGTGCATGCCGATGTCCACGAGCACCCTGGCGGCGCGGAACAGTTGCTCCGAGAGCATGCCGAGCAGGTGCCCGTCGTCCTCCAGGTAACCGAGGTCCTGCATCAGCCGCTCGGAGTAGAGGGCCCAGCCCTCGGCGTGCCCGGAGGTGAAGGCGACCATGCGCTGGTACCTGTTCAGCGTGGCCGACTGGTACACCGCGGTGGCGATCTGCAGGTGGTGCCCCGGCGCGCCCTCGTGGTAGACGGTGCTCACCTCGCGCCAGGTGGTGAACTCGTCCTTGTCCTCGGGCAGCGACCACCACATCCGGCCGGGACGGCTGAAGTCCTCGGTCGGCGGGGTGTAGTAGGCCCCGACCCCGCCGCCGGGCGGCGCGATCTTGCACTCCAGCGCCATCAGCGCGTCGGGGATGTCGAAGTGCTTGCCCCGCAAGGACTTCAGCGCCTCGTCGGAGAGTTCCTGCATCCACGCCTCGAAGGCTTCCCGGCCGTGCACGCGGTAGCGCTCGTCGGCGTCGAGCACGGCCGCCGCCTCGGCCAGCGTCGCGCCCGGCTTGATCCGGCCGGCGACCGCCCGCATCTCGCCTTCCAGGCGCCGGAACTCCGCCCAGCCCCACTCGTACGCCTCACGCAGGTCCAGCCGCGCACCGACGAAGTAACGCGACCACAGCTGGTAGACCTCTTCGCCGACGGCGTCCTTCGTCGGGGCCAGCGGGGCCAGCTCGGCACGCAGGAAACCGGCGAGTTCGGCGTAGGCCTCCTCGGCGGCACGGGCGCCGCGTTCCAGTTCCGGGGTGCGCTCGGGAGCGCCCTCGATCAGCGTGCTGAAGTAACCCTTCTTGCCGTGCAGCCCGGCCCAGGTCTCCGCCTGCTCGGCGACCTTGCTCACCTGGCGCAGCGCGGCCACCCGGCCGGCGTCGGCCGCGGCCAGCAGCGAGGTCCGCAGGCCGTCCAGGCACTCCGGCACCCCGGCCATGCGGGTGGCGATGACCTGCCAGTCCTCGGCGGTGCCGGTCGGCATCAGGTCGAAGACCATGCGCAGGTCCTGCACCGGGCTCGCGATCACGTTCAGCGCGGACGAGTCCAGCCCCGCCTCGTGGATCTCGAGCTCCAGCCCGATCCGCTCGAGGAAGACCGCCTTCGCCGCGCGCTCGCCGTCGTCGGCGGGTTCGGCGGCGCGGACCGCCTCCAGCGCCCGGCGGGCCAGCGCCGCCCTGGCGGTGTACCCGGCGGGCGAGTAGTCGGTCAGCTTGTCGTCGTGGCCGGAGATGCCGAACACCGTCGCGGCGACCGGGTCGGCGGCGGCCAGGTCGTCGACGTACCGATCGCAGATCGCGTGCACGCCCTGTTCAGTGGAAACCATGAGCCGCACGCTACCTGCCGGGAGCGGGGCCCGGCAGCCGATTACGCGCGGGCCGGGACCAGGCCCAGCCTGCTCACCACCTCGCGGGTCGCCTTGGACCGGTTGAAGGTGTAGAAGTGCAGGTCCGGCACGCCTTCGGCGATGAGCCGCTCGCACAGTTCGGTGACCACGTCGAGGCCCTCGGCGCGGAAGGCGGCCGAGTCGCCCTCGAGCGGGGTGAGCCGGTCGAGCAGGCTGCGCGGCGCCGAGGCACCGGACAGCTCGATGGTCTTGCGCAGGGTCCGCGGGGTGGTCAGCGGCATGATGCCGGGGATCATCAGCGCGTCCGAACCGGCGGCGGCCACCCGGTCGCGCAGGCGCAGGAAGTCCTCGGCCTCGAAGAACAGCTGGGCGATGGCGAAGTCGGCGCCCGCGTTGAACTTCCGCACCAGGTAGCGGGTGTCCTCGCCGAGGTCGGCCGAGCGCGGGTGGCCGTAGGGGAAGGCGGAGACGCCGACGCAGAAGTCGCCGAGCGAACGCACCAGCTCGACCAGTTCCTCGGCGTAGTTCAGCCCGTCCGGGTGCGGGATCCACTCGCCGTACGGGTCGCCGGGCGGGTCGCCGCGCAGGGCCAGCACGTTGCGCACGCCGACGGCGGCGTACCAGCCGATCACGTTGCGCAGTTCGGCCACCGAGTGGTTGACCGCGGTCAGGTGCGCCATCGGCACCAGCGTGGTCTCCGTGGCGACCCTGGCGATGCTGCGGATGGTGCCGTCGCGGCTGGTGCCACCGGCGCCGTAGGTGATCGACATGTAGGCCGGGTCGAAGCCCTCCAGTTCCCGGATCGACCGCCACAGGATCGCCTCGTCGGCGTCGTCACGGGGCGGGAAGAACTCCACCGAGAACACGGTTTCGTTGCCGCGCAGCCGTTCCACCACCGAGGTCATGATGGTCATGCTAGTGGCCGGAGTCCGCTGGGCGGGACCTGCCTCCCGGGTGATGGAACCAATCAGAGCAGCCAGCGCAGCCCAGCGGTGACCACCACGGCCAGCGCGATGGACGGCAGGGCGGGCAGTCTCAGCAGATAGGCGCCACCGGCCACGCCCAGCCCGGCGCACAGCCGCCAGTCGAAGGCCGACCAGCCCGCCCCGGTCACGTCGGTGACCACCAGCCCGGCGAGCAACGCCGGCGCCAGCGCGGCGATCACCTTCGACGCCCACGGGGGCAGCGCGCGGTCCCCGAGCAGCGCCGGACCGGCCGCCTTGATCGCCACGCTGACCGCGGCCACCAGCAGGATGCTCACCCAGAGTTCGCTCATGTCGCCCTCCGCGGGCCCAGGAACGCGGCAGCCGAGCCGATGGTGGCCGCACCGCCCGGCAACACGCCGCTCACCACCCCACTCACGCCGCGGCCCTCCACGAGCGCAGCCCCCGCAGCGCGGCGGCAGCCGAGCCGACGATCGCCAACAGGAGGCAGGTCACCCACGCGGCCGCCCTCCGCGAGCGCAGGCCGAGCAGCGCAGCGGCCGAACCGACGATCACCAGCGGAAAGCACCTCACTCATGCCGCCCCCCTCCGCGAGCGCAAGCCGAGCAGCGCAGCGGCCGAACCGACGATCACCAGCGGAAAGCACCTCACTCATGCCGTCCCCCTCCGCGAGCGCAGGCCGAGCAGCGCAGCGGCCGAACCGACGATCACCAGCGGGAAGCACCTCACTCATGCCGCCCCCCTCCGCGAGCGCAGGCCGAACAGAGCGGCGGCGACCGGGCCGGTGATTGCCAAGCCGACCACCAGCGGAAAACACCTCACTCGTGTCGCCCTCCCTGAGCGCAGCGATGGCCAAAGCGGGAAGCACCTCACTCATGCCGCCGCCCTCCGCGAGCGCAGGCCGAGCAGCGCAGCCGCGGCCGAGCCGACGATGGCCAGGCCGACCGGCAGGACCAGCGCCAGTCCGGCGGCCAGCACCACGGCCAGCGCCGCCACCTCGCGGGCGGCGGGTTCCTTGCGCAGCTCGTCGATCAGCAGCAGCAGGAAGAAGCCGGGGAAGACCACGTCCAGGCCGAACCGGTGGACCACGTCGGCGGGGGGCGCGACCAGCACGCCGGCGAGCGTGCCGAGCACCCACGCCGGGAACTGCACCAGCGTGCCGCCGATCATCTTTTCCCGGTCGAACCGGCCACCGCCCAGGTGCGCGGCGGCCCAGGAGGCGTCCACCACGGCCTGTCCCTCCAGCGCCCGCCGCCACCGGCCGCCCTTGAAGTCGCCCGCCGCGGCCACGCCCATCGGCAGGAAGCGCGCGTTGATCAGCGCCGCCGCGCCCACCGCCACCCCGATGCCGCCGTCCCCGGCCAGCGCGGCGGCCATCGCGAACTGCGCCGAACCGGAGAACACCAGCACCGAGCAGGCGATCGGGGCGAGCACCCCCCAGCCGAGCGACTGGGTGAGCGCGCCGAAGGTCAGCCCGAGCACCGCGGTCGCGGTGGCGAAACCGGCGCCGACCCGGATGCCGGCGGCATATCCGCTCGTTGTCACCGTCATTATCCGAATCTAACAGGCTAATCGAAGTTAGACCATGAGAGCCTAAGCTGGAGACCATGGCGGACAGCTGGCGCGGGTACCACCTGGCGGGTGGGCACCTGGCGCTCGACCTGGTCAACACGGTGTCGTGGCGGGGTGACCCGCCCCGGCGCCTCGACCGGCTGGACCTGCCCGGTTTTTTCCCGGACTGGCTGGCGCGGACCGGGCTGGCGCACCTCGACGGCGACCTGTCCGCCGTCCTCCCCGAGGTCCGGGAACTGCGGGAGCTGCTCTACGCGCTGCTCGCCGACGGCGACCCCGCACAGGCGGATCTCGACCGCTTCGGCGAACTGCTCACCACCGCGCACACGCGGGCGAAAGCGGAACCGTCGCTGCCCGTGCGGTGGTCGGTGCCGGTCGAGTCACCCGGCGACCTCGTTCCGGCGCTGGTGCTCCGGGCCGACGAACTGCTCCGCTCCCCCGAAACGGCGAACATCCGCCAGTGCGCCGGCCGGGGCTGCGCCTGGCTGTTCATCGACAGCACCCGCAACCACTCCCGCCGGTGGTGCCGGTCGGACGACTGCGGCAACCGCGAACGCGCCAGGCGGCACTACCAGCGGACCCGCGAACCCGTTTGATTCACCACATCTGACCACCCCGGCTGGGCGTCCGTCCGGGTGAACCCCGACGATGTAGGCATGAGCGAGCCGGGCTTCGACACCGATTTCCCCGCCCACGTCGAGCGCGCGCTCGCGGGCTTCCTGCGGGAGGCGGGCGACCCGATCCGCGAAATCGAACCGAGCACCGGTCCCGGCGTGGACGCGCTCAGCGAGTTCGTGCTCGGCGGCGGCAAGCGGTTGCGGCCGACCTTCGCCTGGTGGGGCTGGCGCGGTGCGGGCGGTGACCCGGCCGGGCCGGACGCCGAAGGGGTGCTGCAGGCGGTGTCCAGCCTGGAACTGGTGCAGGCGTGCGCGTTGATCCACGACGACCTGATGGACTCGTCCGACTCCCGGCGCGGTTCGCCGACCGTGCACGTGGCCTTCGCCAAGCGCCACGCCGACCACGGCTGGCTCGGTTCCGCGGCCGGTTTCGGCCAGGCCGCCGCCGTGCTGCTCGGCGACCTCGCACTGGCGTGGGCCGACGACATGTTCGCCGGTGCCCCGCTGCCCGCCGCCACCCTGGCCGCCGCCCGCCCGGCCTGGCGCGCGATGCGCACCGAGGTGCTGGCCGGGCAGTACCTGGACGTGCACACCCAGGCCACCGGGGACGCCTCCCCCGAGGCCGCGTTGCGCATCGACCGGCTGAAGACCGCCGCCTACACCGTGCAGCGGCCGCTGCACCTCGGCGCCGCGCTGGCCGGCGCGGACGACCGGCTGATCGGCACCCTGCTCGCCTTCGGGCGCGACCTCGGCGTCGCCTTCCAGCTGCGCGACGACCTGCTCGGCGTGTTCGGCGACCCGTCGGTGACCGGCAAGCCCGCCGGGGACGACCTGCGCGAGGGCAAGCGGACCCTGCTGCTCGCGCTCGGCATGGAACTGGCGGACGCGCAGGGCCGCCGGGCCGACGCGACGGTGATCGCCGACGCGGTCGGCGACAAGGACCTCACCGAGGAAGCGGTCACCGAAGTGCGTGCGGCGCTCACCGGCGTCGGCGCGGCGGCCGCGGTCGAACGCCGCATCGACGACCTCACCACCGCGGCGCTGGGCTCGCTCGACGCCGCCGAACTCGCCGAACCGGCCGCCACCCGGCTGCGGGAACTGGCGGTCCACGCCACGCAGAGGAAGTACTAGTGACGAACCACGTCGTCGTGGTCGGCGCCGGGCTCGCCGGCCTGTCCGCCGCGCTGCACCTGCTGGGTTCCGGCCGCGAGGTCACCGTCGTCGAACAGGACGAGCGCCCCGGCGGGCGCGCCGGGCAGGCCACGCGCGACGGCTACCACTTCGACACCGGCGCCAGCGTGCTCACCATGCCGGAGCTGCTCGACGAGACCTTCGCCGCGGTCGGGGAGTCCACTTCGGACCACCTGCGGCTGGTCCGGCTGGATCCGGCGTACCGCGCGCACTTCGCCGACGGCAGCACGCTCGCCCTGCACACCGATGCCGAAGCGATGGAGTCGGCGATCCGCGCGTTCGCCGGTCCGGCGGAAGCCGAGGGCTACCGACGCCTGCGCACCTGGCTGACCGAGCTGTACACCGCGCAGCGGGACCACTTCATCGGCGCGAACTTCGACTCACCACTCGACCTGGTGCGCCCGGAACTGGTGAAGCTGGCCGCGCTCGGCGGGTTCGGCAGGCTCGGCCCCCGGATCGGCCGGTACCTGCGCGACGAGCGCGTGCGGCGGCTGTTCTCCTTCCAGTCGCTCTACGCCGGGCTGGACCCGATGCGGGCGATCGCGGCGTACGGCGTCATCTCCTACATGGACACCGTGGCCGGCGTCTACTACCCTGTCGGCGGCATCGGCAAGGTCGCCGAGGCGATGGCCGGTGCCGCGGAGAAGGCCGGGGCCCGGCTCAAGTTCGGCACGCACGTGGCCTGGCTGGAGCGCCGCGGGTCGCGGGTGGACGCCGTGCGCACCAGCGCCGGTGAGCGCATCCCGTGTGACGCGGTGGTGCTGGCCACCGAGCTGACCTCGGCGTACCAGCTGCTCGGGGCGCGCCCGCGCCGCCCGCTGCCGCTGCGGTACTCGCCGTCGGCGGTGGTGCTGCTGGGGCACACCGGCCGGTCGTGGCGGGAACTGGACCACCACACCATCTTCTTCGGCGGCGCCTGGGCACGGACCTTCCGCGAGATCATCCGGGAGGGCGGGCTGATGAGCGATCCGTCGCTGCTGGTCACCCGGCCCACCGCCACCGACCCGTCGCTCGCCCCGGCCGGGCGCGAGGTGGTCTCGGTGCTGGCGCCCGCGCCGAACCTGCACGCCGGCCCGGTCGACTGGGCCCGCGTCGGCCCGGCCTACCGCGAGGAACTGGTGCGCACGCTGGAAAACCGCGGGCTGCACGGGTTCGGGGAGGAGTTCGAGGTGGTGGAGGCGGTGACCCCGGCCGACTGGGCGGCACGCGGACTGGGGGCGGGCACGCCGTTCTCGCTGGCGCACACCTTCACGCAGACCGGGCCGTTCCGGCCGCGGAACCTGCTGCGCGGCATCGAGAACGCGGCGCTGGCCGGGTGCGGGACCACCCCGGGCGTCGGCATCCCGCCGGTGCTCGTCTCCGGGCAGCTCGCCGCCGCCAGGATCACCGCGTGAGCTGGAGTTACTTCACCAGGCGGAAGGCCGGTCACCGGCGATAGTGTCGGTTGCATGACGACACCAAACCGGCCGATCCGGGTCGGAGTTCAGATCCAGCCGCAGCACGCCGACTACGCCACCATCCGCCGGGCCGCGTCCGAGGCCGAGGATCTCGGCGTCGACATCGCCTTCAACTGGGACCACTTCTACCCGTTGTTCGGCGAGCCCGAAGGCAAGCACTACGAGTGCTGGACCATGCTCGGCGCCTGGGCCGAGTCCACCTCACGGGTGGAGATCGGCGCACTGGTCACCTGCAACAGCTACCGCAACCCCGAACTGCTCGCCGACATGGCGCGCACGGTGGACAACATCAGCGACGGCAGGCTGATCCTCGGCATCGGCTCCGGCTGGTTCGAGAAGGACTACACCGAATACGGCTACGAGTTCGGCACCGCCGGCGGCAGGCTGAACGACCTCGGCGAGGCGCTGCCGCGGATCGAGGCGCGGCTGGGCAAGCTGAACCCGCAGCCGGTGCGCAAGATCCCGGTGCTGATCGGCGGTGGCGGCGAGAAGAAGACGCTGCGCCTGGTGGCCAAGCACGCCGACATCTGGCACGGCTTCGGCGACCCCGAGGTGGTCGAGCGCAAGGTGCGCGTGCTCGACCAGCACTGCGCCGACGTCGGCCGCGACCCGGCGGAGATCGAGCGCTCGGTCTCCGTGGACAGCGAGCCGAGCGAACTGGGCCCGAAGCTGCTGGAGCGCGGGGTCTCGCTGTTCACCATCGGGGTGAGCGGTCCCGAGTACGACTTCTCCCTGCTGCGCCAGTGGGTCGAATGGCGGGACAAGACCAACGGCTGAGGCACCGGTGGGGGGGTTCCCCCCGGGGGGAAAACCCCCCCCCTCCGTTTCCTCTCTGCGCCCCCCCCAGGTTCTCCCTGGTCGCCCCCCCCTTCCGTCCCCCCCTCCCCCGTCCAAGAACCCACCCACCCACCTCCGCTC